>CAZUZD010000298.1:0-7589 GCA_964624465.1 uncultured Isosphaeraceae bacterium | reverse complement strand
GGTGCGGGGCAGCTGGTCCGGGTCGTCGCAGTTCGGCCAGAGTTTCCGGCGATGACGGCAATGCCGGAAGTCCGGGCAAATTGACCACAGACGCTCGCTTTGGATGCCGATCTAAGTGATGTCAAGGTCGAGCCGGCCGCGATCGGACCCCGGAATCGGGATCACGCGGCCGCCTCGGCCGGGGACCCCGGCTCCAGCAACCGGGTCCCGAACTCGCCCACGCCAGGATGGCACGGTTCGCAGTCGCACAGACAGATAGCCCCAGGACGGACGCGGCGGCTCGGCCGGGCGTCCTGACGACCCCGGATGGTCCGGTCAGGAGTGTCGCATGGATCGCGCAAGGGTCTTCCATCGCCGCGGAGTCGGCCGGCTACTGCTGCCCCTGGCCACCCTGCTGGCCATCGGCTGCCAGACGGTGCGGACGCCGGAGGAGCAGATCGCGGCCACCCCGATTCCCCGCGAGCTCAATAAGGTCTCGATGCCCGAGTACGTCGTCTCGCCCCCCGACCTGCTGATCGTCGAGGTGCTCGAGGCCCTGCCGGGCCGGCCGATCACCGGCGAGCGGCTGGTGCGGCCCGACGGCACGATCACGCTCGGCTTCTACGGCGACGTGTACGTGAACGGCCTGACGGTGCGGGAGATCAAGGAGAAGATCATCATCCACCTGCGGAAGTACCTCACCGACGAGGTGCTTGGCCTGGTGGGCTTCGACGAGGGGAACCAGCGGATCGCCATCGCCCCCGGCGACTCCGACCGCGTGTTCGTCGACGTGGCGGCGTACAACAGCCAGGTCTACTACGTGCAGGGCGACGTCGCCGCACCCGGCCGGCTGCCGATCACGGGCAACGAGACGGTGCTCGACGCCGTCAACTACGCCGGCGGCCTGGCCCCGACCGCCTCGGTGCCCAACGTCCGCCTGGTCCGCCCGGGTCCGCCCGGCACCGCCACCGCCCAGGTGCTGCCGGTCAACCTCTCGGCGATCATCCAGGAGGGCGACACGACCACCAACTACCAGCTGATGCCCGGTGATCGGCTCTACGTCTACCGCGACCCGATCATCCGGACCACGATCTTCATCGATCGCCTGGCCGCCCCCTTCAACACCGTGCTGACCTCGATCCTGCAGTACTCGTTCACCGCCCGCTCGGTGAAGTCGATCAACGACGGCCTCTTCGGCAACAACAACGGCGGTACCGGCACCAACCTGAACCGGACCTTCTCGACGGTCCCGGCCAACTCCGCAGCCCGCTGATCGCCGCCCGACGGACCCAGGAACGCCAGCGGCCCGGGCCCTCCCTCAGGAGGACCCGGGCCGTCGGTCATTTCGGGGAGGGGTCGCGGGGGTCGCGAACCTCAGTCGATGCGGCGGCGGGGGCCGCCCGGGGCGGGCATCTGGAACGGCTTGCCGGTCAGCTCGGTCCACTGCTCCTTCTGCTTGTCGGTGAGGCTGCCCTTGACCTTGTCGAGGGCCCCGGCGCGGAGCTCCTGCATCTTCTTCATGGCGCCCTGCATGTCGTCCTGGAACTGCTCGCGCAGGCCCATCATCTCCGAGCGGAGGTCGTCGGCGATGCCCTTGATCTTGGCCTTCTGGTCGGCGGTCAGCTCGAGGGCCTTGGCGACGTCGTCGCGGCTGAAGGCCTCGAGGCCGGCGGCCTGGATGGTGATCTGCTTGTAGCGCTTGAGCTGATCCTCCTTGAGGATGCCCTTGAGCTCGGTCTCGACGCCGTCGCCGACCTCCTTCATCAGCGACTGCATCTTGGCCTGGCGCTCCTCCTGCGGCACATCCTGGAGGCCCTGGAACTTCTCCATCATGGTCGAGCGGAGGTTCTCGCTGATCTCGCGGACCTTCTCGATCTGCTCCTCGGAGAGGCTCAGCTCCTTCTGACCGGCGGGGCTCATCAGCGCCCCCAGGCCGGCCATCGGGCCGCCCATGCCGCCGCCCATCATGCCGCGACCGCCCTGGGCGTTCGAGGTCCGGGGCGCCGCCACGACCACGGCCAGCCCGAGGGCCAGCGTCAGCAATCCGGAGGTCTTCATCGCTCGGGGCTCCAAATCTCTCGGTGAGGGGTGGGACGCGACCGGGCCGGCTCAGCTCTGGTGTGCGCGCAGGCCGACCGGGGCACGCCCGGGGCGGGCGTGTCCTGAATCTAGCGACATCCAGGGGCGTTCGGGAGGAAAAAACTCCAGTCCCGAGCCGGTTTTGCCGAAGTCCCCGCGCCGGCCCGTCCTCAGCCGGGCAGCCGGCCGTCGGCCAGCTCCTGCTCCCACTGGTCCAGCAGCGGCCAGTCGACGGCGCAGGTGCCGAAGTCGGCCATGTGGGTGTACGCCTCCAGCCGCGCGATGGTGGCAGCGATCAGCGCGTCGTCCTTGGCGAAGATCGGGCCGTGCGACGGCAGCAGCCAGCGGGCGTCGCTGGCGCGGATCCGCTGCAGGCTCCTGAGGTAGTCGGGCAGGCTCGACCCGTGGTGGGCGTCGATCACCCCCACGCAGCCGTCGCGGAAGATGTTGTCGCCCGAGAACAGCAGCTCGCCCATGCGGAAGGCGAGCTGGCCGGCGGTGTGGCCCGGCGTCGACCAGACCTCCAGGCGGCGGTCGCCGACCTCCAGCACGTCCCCCTCGTCGATGGTGCGGTCGACCTTGCAGCGGGGCATGGGGATGTGGATGTTCTGCGCATCGATGCGGGCGTAGGTCAGGATCTCGTCGCCATCCTGCAACGGCGCCACGCTCTTCGGGTGCGCCAGCACCGGGCACTTGAGCACCTCACGCGCGCGGGCCAGGCCCTGGGCGTGGTCGGCGTCGGCGTGGGTGGCGACGATCGCCTTGCAGGCCGAGAGGCTGAAGCCCAGGCGCCGGATCAGCTCCAGCACGTCGGGCAGCTCGTCGAGGAAGCCGACGTCGATCAGGGCCCACTCGGAGCCGCCGTCGATCAGGTAGATGTTCACCCCCAGGAGCCGGCGCGCCTGGACGTTCATCTCGATGACGCCGGGGAAGACGTAGACGCGTTCCATCGGGGCGGGGGCCTCGGGGCGAGCGGGTTCAGAGCGGTCCGGGTCGATCCGGCCGCGCCAGGGGCGGGGCCGGCCACCGGGGCCGTGGGCCGGGCGGGGCCGTCGCAGACGTGATTTGGGCCCCGGTCGGGATCGCGGAGCCGCGACACCCGCCGGGCCCCTGAGCTTAGCCGATCGAGCGGCCCGGCCGGAAGGTCAGCCCTCGGCCGGCGGCTCGGGCCAGCCGCCGGCGCCCAGCAGGGGCACGAACCGGCAGCCCATCAGCACCCGCGACTCGGGCTGGCCCTCGCGCCGCTCGACGACCGTCAGCTCCTGATGGTCGGCCGGGCCCAGCGGCGCCACCAGCCGGCCGCCCTCGACGAGCTGCTCGAACAGCGCCGGCGGCAGGGCGGGCGCGCCGGCGGTGACCAGGATCCGGTCGAACGGGGCGGCCTCGGGCCAGCCCAGCGAGCCGTCGCCGACACGGTAATGCACGTTCGTCAGCCCCAGGCCGTCGAGCACCCCGCGGGCCCGCAGCGACAGCAACGGCAGCCGCTCGACGGTATACACCGCGCCCACCAGCCCCGCCAGCACGGCCGTCTGGTAGCCGCTGCCGGTGCCGATCTCCAGCACCCGGTGGCCGGGTTCGACGCCGAGCGCCTCGGTCATGGCGGCGACGATGTACGGCTGGCTGATCGTCTGCTCCAGGCCGATCGGCAGCGAGCGATCCTCGCCCGCCGCGCCCCGGACCTCGGGCGGCACGAACCGCTCGCGATCCAGGGCCGCCATGGCCCGCAGCACGGCGCGGTCGGCGATCCCGCGCTGCTGGAGCAGCCGCGCCAGGGCGGCGCCGGGGGGTGGGTCAGTCGGGCAGGGCATGGCCATCCTCCCCCACGAGCCGCCAGTCCTTGACCTCGAGCTGGACGTCGCGGCGGCCGTTCCACTCGTTGATGCTGGGCTGATACGCGACGGCACACCGCGCCCCCGGGGTCAGCTCCCGGGCCCGCCCCGCCAGGTTCCAGCCGATCGCCTTGACGACCGTCTGCCCCTGGGCGAACCGCAGCTGCACGTGGTTCTTGCGCTCGCCGACGACCCGGGGCTCGCCCACCAGGCTCAGCGGGCCGGAGACGAGCACGGGCCGGGGGTTGCCGATGCCGTAGGGCTCCAGCTCGTCGATCGCCTCGATCGCCTTGAGGCTGAGCTCGCCCAGGCGCACCTCGGCGTCGATGTTCAGGACCTTGACCCGCTGCTCGGCCGTGAGCCGGTCGCTGCAGTGCGCCACGAACCGCTCGGCAAAGACGGGGAAGTGCCCGGGGGGCAGCTTGAGGCCGGCCGCGGCGCGGTGGCCGCCGAAGGCGGTCAGGCCGTCGGAGCAGGCGGAGAGGGCCTCGTAGAGGTCGAAGCCGGGGACCGAGCGGGCCGAGCCCTGCGCCTGCTCCTCGCCGAGCGCCACGACCACCGTGGGCCGGTGGTAGGCGTCGACCAGGCGGCTGGCGACGATGCCGATGACGCCGGGGTGCCAGCCGGCCTGGCCCACGACGATCGCCCCGTTCTGGCCGGCGCCGCCGGCGGCCTCGACCAGGGCATGGGCCTCGCCGACGATCGTGCGCTCGACCTCCTGGCGCCGCTGGTTGCAGTCGTCGAGGTCGCGGGCCAGCTCCAGGGCCCGTTCGGCGTCGTCGGTGGTGAGCATCTCGACGGCCTTCATGGCGCACTCGAGCCGGCCGGCGGCGTTGATCCGGGGCGCCAGGCCGAAGCCGATCTGGCCGGTGCCGAGCTTGTCGGCGCCCAGGCAGCCCGAGACCTGCATCAGCGCCCGCAGGCCCACCGAGGCGTCGGCCGTGAGGCCCCGCAGGCCGTGGCGGACGAAGATGCGATTTTCCCCCTCCAGCGGCACCACGTCGGCCACGGTCGCCAGCGCCACCAGGTTGATCGCCCGCAGCAGGTAGTCGCGCAGGTGCGGCGAGGCCTTCTTGCCGTCGCCGAAGCTCTTGCAGATCTGCCAGGCGACCTTGAACGCCACCCCCGCGCCGCAGAGGTCCTGGAACGGGTACGCCGAGCCCGGCGAGCGCGGGTGCACGACCACGTCGGCCTCGGGCCAGTCGGGCCCGGGGGTGTGGTGGTCGGTGATGATCAGCTCCAGGCCCAGCTCGCGGGCGAGCTTCGCCTCGCGCACCGCCGAGATCCCGCAGTCGACCGTGACGATCAGCGCGCCGGGGTGGGCGCCGGCCAGCTTCCGCAGCGCCTCGGCATTGACGCCGTAGCCCTCGTCGATGCGGTGCGGGATGTAGTAGATCGCCGAGCCGGCGCCGGCCAGCTTCAGGCAGGCCCAGAGCAGGCTGGTGCCGCAGACGCCGTCGACGTCGTAGTCGCCGTAGATGATGATCTGCCGGCCCTGGCGGATCGCCCGCACGATCCGGTCGGCGGCCTCGGCGGCCCCCGGCAGCAGGCCGGGGTCGTGCAGGCCGTCGCGGCGCACGTCCAGGAAGGCGCGGGCCGAGGCCACGTCGGTCACCCCCCGGCTCAGCAGGAGCTGGGCGACCAGCGGATTCAGGCCGGCCGACCGCGCCAGGGCCTGGACCCGGTCGGCGTCGAACGGACGCAGGCGCCACTGTTGGGTCGTCATCCGCGACCTCCCGCCGGGGCCGCCCGGCGCCGGAGCCGGGCCTGGGACTCGGGCCGCCCGTCGCGGCGGCCAGCGGCCCCGCGACGCTCCCCGTGCGTCCAGTCTATCCCACGGCATGCCGATGGGATACACGCGTTCCGTGTCGCCCGGGGCCCGCCGCCCCTACGATCGCTACGCCGGGCGCTCAGAACCAGCCGCGGCGGTGGGCCCAGACCCCGAAGGAACTCGCCGACCCGAGCATCAGGACCACGCCGGCGACGAACAGGCCGATGTGCCCGGGGTGGTCGGGCCCGAGCACGATGTTGTCACCGAAGAAGTTCATCCCGAAGAAGCCGACCAGGAAGTTCAGCGGCAGGAACAGCACCGAGACGATGGTGAGGGTCTTCATGATGTCGTTGGTGCGGTTGGACGTCACCGACAGGTACGTCTCGAGCGCCCCGCCGACCAGGTCGCGGACGCTCTCCGAGATGTCGTGGAGCCGCACCAGGCCGTCGTAGAGGTCGCGGAAGTACACCCGGTCGCGCTCGCCGACCATGGGGTAGGAGTCGCGGGCGAGCTTGTTGGCCACCTCGCGCTGGGGACCGATGATCCGGTGCACCCGCATCACCGAGCGCTTGATCCGGAAGATCTTCTGGAGCGTCTGCGGCGTGGCCCGGTCGAAGACCTCGTCCTGCGCGTCGTCGATAGCGGCGTCGAGGTGCTCGATCGCGATCAGGTGGTCGGTGACGCCCTGGTCCAGCAGCAGGTAGGTCAGGTGATCGGGCCGGCGCCGGAGCCGGTTCACGGTGTCGCGCTCGACGAGCTTCCAGACCTTCTCCACGATCGGCATGGGCTCGGTGTGGTAGGAGACCAGGAAGTTGCGGGCCAGGAACAGGTCCAGCTCGTGCAGGTGCAGGGTGTGCGACTCGGAGTCAAACTCGATGGCGTGGAAGACCAGGTAGAGGTAGCGGTCCCAGTCGTCGATCTTGGGGATGTTGCTCTCCTTGAGCGCGTCCTCGATCGCCAGGGGGTGAAACCCGAAGACGTCGCGGAAGAGCACCTCGACCGGGCCGCCGGGCTGGCCCTGCGGGTCCTCGATGTCGAGCCAGAGGGTGCCTTCCAGGTCGGCCAGCGCCTCGCCGATGCGCTCGACCGGCCAGTCGCGATGGACGGTGCCGGCGGCGTCGCGGTAGACGGCGCGCATTCGGGGGGCGGTCCGGGCGTCGGACTGGGCGGCGGCGGGCTCGTTCAGGTCGGTCGCCATGGGGTCGCTCTCCCGCTCGTGGGGCGCCGGTGCGGGCTCAGCGCCGGCGGTTCGACTCGCGGATCAGCCGCAGGGCCTCGGCCCGGAGGTCCAGGTCGATGGTGGCCCCGTCGACCACGTCGAGGCGCAGGGGGCTGGTGAACTGCGTGAACCCCAGTCGGGGATCGGCCGACGGCGCCGGCAACTCGAAGGGCGGGCGCACGAACCGGACCAGGTCGCGGCCGGCGGCCACCCCATCGGCGGCGAACCGGCCATCGGGCCCCAGGGGCGCCGAGCGGAGGTTGCCGCGAGTGCCCTCGACCGGCAGGAACTCGATCCAGCCGCCCGAGACCGGACGATCGCCGACCCGGACCCGGCCCGAGATCCGCGCCGTGGGCGGTCGCTCGGGCCCCAGCTCCTCGCCGCAGCCGCTCGCCGCCAGGGCCAGCGCCAGCAGCAGCGGGCCACCGGGGCGTCGCGGTCGGCTGGGGGGCAGGGGGCGGGTGGAACGGTTCATGGCAGTTGGCTCGCAGGATCGGCCGGCAACTCGGCCATCGGGCGCGACCCCGCAGCTCGGATCAGGCGATCGGCGCGAGCAGGGCCGGTGGCAGCCAGGGTTCGAGGCCGTCGCGGACCCGGGCCCAGTCGTCGCGGGCCTCGGCGGTGGTCGGCCCGGTCCCGCGCGTCGGGTCGCCGGGCACTATCCGATCGCCGCGAACGTGGCCGTGGCCCAGGTGGGGGGCGATCGCGGCCG
>CAZUZD010000297.1:0-7637 GCA_964624465.1 uncultured Isosphaeraceae bacterium | reverse complement strand
TGGCCGGCGACCACATCTACAAGATGGACTACGCCCGGATGATCGACCATCACCGGGCCGAGCAGGCCGACCTGACGATCGCCTGCCTGCCCGTGCCCCGCGCCGAGGCCCGCGCCTTCGGCGTGATGGACGTCGACGACCGCGGCCGGGTAGTCCGGTTCCTCGAGAAGCCCGCCGAGCCGCCGGGGATGCCCGGCCGGCCCGACCTGGCGCTGGCGTCGATGGGCATCTACGTCTTCAAGACCGACCTGATGTACGAGCTGCTGTTCCAGGACGCCGCCCGCAAGGACCGCAGCAGCCATGACTTCGGCCACGACATCATCCCGGCGATGCTCGGCCAGGCGCGGGTGGTCGCCTACCCGTTCCGCGACGAGAACCGCCGCCCCGACCGCCCGGGCAATGGCTCGGGCGCGGCGTACTGGCGCGACGTGGGCACCCTGGACGCCTACTACCAGACGAGCATGGACCTGATCCAGGTCGAGCCGGTGCTGAACCTCTACGACCGCGACTGGCCGATCCACACCTACCAGCCGCCGTATCCGCCGCCGAAGTTCGTGCACAACGACCCCGACCGCCGGGGTGCCGCGTTCAACTCGATCGTCTGCCAGGGCTCGATCGTCTCGGGCGGCCAGGTCTCCCGGAGCATCCTCTCGCCGGGGGTGCGGATCAACAGCTATGCGCTGGTCGAGGACTCGATCCTCTTCGACGGCGTGAACGTGGGCCGCCACGCCCGGATCCGCCGCGCGATCGTGGACAAGGACGTGGAGGTGCCGCCCGGCGTCGAGATCGGCTACGACCCCGAGCACGACCGCGCCCGTGGCCTGACCGTCAGCGACGAGGGCCTGACCGTGGTCGCCAAGGCCGAGGACCTGGCCCGCTTCCGCCGCCGGGGCTGACCGACGCGTGGGCGGCGATAAACCTAGGGTCCTCATCCTGGGTGATCGGGTGTTGATTTTTCTTGCCCTATCGGAATTCTCCCGATAGGTTGCAGTTTCTGTGATAGGGTTTTCCCTGAAGCGGCCAGCCCGAAGTTGCTGGCCCTCGCCTCAAGTCAGTCGCGATGGAGCCAGCCTGACGCAGCGTCTGGCGTGAGCCTCGCCAGGGGTTCTCTCCCACGTCTGCCGTGCCTCGGGTGCCTGGCCGCCGGGGATGTGTGGCCCCGGTGGACCAGGGTTCCATGCGGTCGCGCCCGAGATCGGATCCCGGTCCGCCCCGTTCAGGGTCCTGCCTGGACGAGCGAATCCCGCTCGGAGGTCTGGTCCTGCGCGCCGTCTCGGGCCCTCCACTGTCCCTCGCCCCTGTGCGCCCCGCTGACGGGGCGGTCGACCCCCGGCGACTCTGGAGTCTCGGACATGCGTCAACGGAACCGACGCGGATTCACGCTGATCGAACTGCTGGTGGTCATGGCGATCATCGGCGTGCTGGTCAGCCTGCTGTTGCCCGCCGTGCAGTACGCCCGCGAGGCCGCCCACCGGGCCCAGTGCGCCAACAACCTGAAGCAGCTCGGCCTGGCGATGACGGCGTACCACGATCGCCACGGCTCGCTGCCGCCGGGCATGAAGGGCTGCTGCTGGGGCACCTGGCTGCTGTTCGTGATGCCCGACATCGAGCAGGGCACGCTCTACAACGCCTGGAACTTCAGCGGCAACAACTCGGCCCGGCCCGGGTCGGTCGACGTGCCGCTGCGCTACAGTGGCGCGGCCAACGCCACGGTCGTCTCGACCCGCGTCGGCACCTACTACTGCCCCAGCGACGGCTACAACAAGTCGCTGACCGGCCTGGGCCTGACCTTCAACGGCCAGACGTACAACATCACCTCGCAGAACTACGTGGCCAACTTCGGCAACACGACCCTGCAGCAGGATGTCGTGGTCGTCGGCGGCCAGCAGCACCCGTTCCTGGGGGCACCCTTCAGCGACATCGGGGCCCCGGCGCTGAGCCTGACCAAGCAGGGCACCGGCGGCGTGCAGTCGTTCACCCGGTTCCGCGACGGCCTGGGCACGACCGTGCTGCTCTCCGAGACCGTGGTCGGCTCGGGCTCGGGCGGCCGCTACAACGGCGCCTATGACATCCGCGGCTTCTCCTGGTGGGGATTCGCGGCATATTTCACCGGCTGGATCACGCCGAATTCCTCGTCACCTGATATCATGTCGACGAGCCTCACGTGCGTCTCCGGCGGCGTGAACCCGCCGTGCCGTCCGGCCGGCGCCAACGTGGGCTTCGCGATGGCCGCCCGCAGCCGTCACCCCGGCGGGGTCAACGCGGTGTTCGCCGACGGCAGCGTCAAGTTCCTCAAGAATTCGGTCAACGTCGCCGTGTATCGTGGCCTGACCAGCATCCGCGGCCGTGAGGTCATCTCGGCCGACGCCTTCAACTGACCCCCGGCCCGGCGGGCGACTCGGACGGGTCGGGCGCTCTCCCCGCCACGACCCCGGGTCGCGACGCGGGCGGAGTGCGGCAGGGAGGTCGGGCCGGCACCTCGAGGTGAAGCCAGGGAGTTGTGGCTCGTGATCCAAGCCTACTGTGGGGAGAGCGGTCGCCGGCGGATCCGGGGCCTGGTGCTCGGGCTCGGCGGCCTGATCGCCGCCGGCTGCGGCGGCGGGGACGGCCTGCCCCGACGCGCCGTCGAGGGCACGGTCACCTACGCCGGCAAGCCCGTCGAGGACGGCCTGATCCAGTTCCTGCCCGCCAATGCCTCGGCGCCCGGCATGGTGGCGGGCGGGGCCGTCATCGAGCAGGGCAAGTACGCCATCGAAGGCGAGAAGGGCCTGGTGCCCGGCACCTACCTGGTCACGATCAGTGCCTCGCCGCCGCCCTCCTCCCCCGGGACCCCCCTCAGGACCGACAACCCCACCAACCCCGGCGAGCCGCCCGGCCCGGCGCCCGCGCCGCCGCCGGCCGACCTGATCCCGGCCAAGTACAACACCCAGAGCAAGCTGACCGTCGAGATCAAGGCCGACGGCGAGCCCGTCGACTTCAAGCTGGACCGCTGAGCCGTCCCCGCCCCCGCCCCCCGGCCCCGGCCAGGTCCTCGTAGAGCCCGGCGAAGCGGTCGATCATCACGCGGGCGGCGAACTCGGCCTCGACCCGCTCGCGCCCGGCCGCCCCCAGCGCCTGGCGGCGGGCGGGGTCGCGGATCAGGTCGCGGAGCGCCCTGGCCAGGGCACGAGAGTCGCCCACCGGCACCAGCACGCCGGTCCCGCCGTCGGTGACGACCTCGGTGGTGCCGGGCGCGGCGGTGGCCACGACCGGCTTGCGGAACCGCATCGCCTCCAGCACCACGTTCGGCATGCCCTCGTAGCGGCTCGGCAGCACGAGCAGGTCGGCCGTGGCCAGCAGCGTGGGTACGTCGTCGCGGTGGCCCAGGAACCGCACCCGGCCGGTCGGGACCAGGTCGTGCCCCCGGCCCCTGGCCTCGAGCGTCGACCGCAGCGGGCCGTCGCCGGCGATCAGGGTCACGGCGCGGGGCTCGACGTGCTGGAGCAGGTCCAGGGCGTCGAGCAGGTCATCCACCCCCTTCTGCGCCGCCAGCCGGCCGGCGAACAGGATCAGGGGGGCGTCGGGCGCCACCCCCAGGGCGGCCCGCACGGCCAGGGGGTCGACCGCCGGGGGCTCCTCGTCGGCGATGCCCGAGGGGATCATCGCCAGCTTGGCGGCCGGGATCCCCGCCTGGCGGTAGAAGTCGACGACCGCCTGCGAGTTGCCCACGACGCGGTCGGTCCAGCGGGCCAGGAACCGGTCGACGGCCAGCTGCGAGCGGCCCTTCCAGAGGTCGACGGCCATCAGGCTGGTGACCACCACCGGCACCCCGGCGCGGCGGGCGGCGACGCGGCCGTAGACGTCGGCGGCGTAGATCCAGGTCTGGACCACGTCGAACCGCCGCTGCCGCATCAGGCGGGTCAGCCGCGCCAGGGCGAACGGGTCCACCTTGTGCCGCTTGCCGATCAGCGTCACCGGGATGCCGGCGGCCCTCAGGTCGGCCGCCAGCGGCCCGAGCCGGGTCAGCGCCGCCACCTCGACGCGGAACCGGTCGCGGGGCAGGCCCGCGGCCAGCAGCACCATCTGCTTCTCGGCGCCCGAGCGGTCGAGGGTCGGGATCAGCTGCAGGACGTTGAGCACGGGCACTTCCGATCGATCCGGTGGCCGGCGGCGGCGGCGGTCAGTCCCCGGCGGGTCCGCGCCCGCTCCGGGGGCTCGATTCGTACCACGCCACCGCCCCCGGCCCAAGGGCGACCCGGCGCCGCCGGCGATTCAGGCCGTCGGCGGCGGGGGGCCCGACCCGGCGCCGCGGGCGGCGACGAGCCGCTCGAAGAGCTCCAGGTGCCGGCGGGCGACGGCGGCGACCGAGTACTGCTGCGTCACCAGCGACCGGGCCGCGCGGCTCATGTGGTGGGCCCGGTCGAAGTGGGCCCACTGGTCGAGCACCGTGGCGGCCAGCGCGGCCGGGTCGTCGGGCGGGGCCAGGCGGCCGTGCTTGAAGTCGCCCACCAGCCGGCGGTTGCCCGGGATCGCGCTGGCGACCAGCGGCACCCCCAGGGCCATCGCCTCCAGCAGGGCGATGCTCATGCCCTCCTCGCGAGACGGCAGCACGAACAGGTCGGCGGCCCGGAGGTGTGGCTCGACCTCCTGCACGGCCCCCGGCAGGCTCACGGCGGCGCCCAGGCCCAGCCGCTCGACCTGCGCCGTCAGCCCCGGCCGCTCGGGCCCCTCGCCCAGCAGCGTCAGCGTGGCGCCCGGGTGCTCGGCCCGCACCGCCGGCCAGGCGGCGATCAGGGAATCGAGCCCCTTCTCGGGCGCCAGCCGGCCGACGAAGACCGCCCGGGGCGCCGATCGCCAGTCGGGCCGACGCTGCCAGGGCTGCGCCGGCACCGGCACGCCGTTGGGCAGCTCGACGATCCGGTCCGGGTCGTGGCCGGCGACGATCAGCTCGGATCGCACCGGTTTGGAGATCGCGACCAGGGCGTCGGCCTGCCGGCAGCGGGCGGCGATGCGGGGGCCGAAGCGGTCGCCGGCCTGCCAGGCGACGTCGCCGGTGGCGCCCGCCCCCTCGGGCCGGAGCACGACCGGGATCCCGAGCCGGCCGGCGACCCCGAGCGCGGCGAAGGCGTCGTGCTTGAGCATCGAGACGTAGATCAGGTCGGGGCGGAACTCCGCCAGGGCGGCCGAGAGCCGCCGCATGTAGAGCCAGGTGCCGGCGAACCGCACGTGGAGGGTGCCGAGCCGCTGCACCGTCAGGGCGCCGCGGCCGGTCGGGATCGGCTCCAGCGCCGGCAGGGCGGCGGCCGCGTCGCGGGCCTCGGTCAGCACCCGCACCGTGTGCCCGCCGCCGGCCTCGGCCAGCGCGGGGGCCAGGTAGCTCAGGGCCCGCTCGGCGCCGCCGAGCAGCGGGGGGTATCGGCGGGTGATCAGGGCCAGTCGCACGCGGGGTCCGCCCGGGGTCGGAGTGTTGTCGCCGGCCGCGAGCGCGGCCTTTACGTCCCGATCCGCTGCCGGCGCTCGTTTACGTGAATGGCTTCGCGTCGGCGGGGCTGGCGGCCGGGTCGGCCAGCACGCCGACGTACGGCAGGTGCCGGTAGTCGTCGTCGTAGTCCAGGCCGTAGCCGACGACGAAGGCGTCGGGGATGGTGAACCCGCAGTAGTCGGGCTCGAAGGCGACCTCCTGGCGGCCGATCTTGCGGAGCAAGACCGCCGTGCGGACGCTGCGGGCCCCGCGGTCCTGCATGTGGGCGGCCAGCGCCGAGAGGGTCCGGCCGGTGTCGAGGATGTCGTCGAGCAGCAGCACGTCGCGGCCGGCGACGTCGGGGGCGAACGTCTCGTTCAGGACCAGGGTGCCGGCGGTGGTGGTCGCCCCCTTGTAGCTGCTGGCCTGCAACAGGCCGACCCGCAGCGGCAGGTGCACCTGCCGCATCAGGTCGGCCAGCAGGATCAGGCTGCCGGTCAGGACGGCGACGATCGTCAGCGATCGGTCCTGGTAGTCGGCCTCGATCTGGCGGGCCAGCTCGCCGACGCGCTTCTGGATCTGGTCCTCGCTGATCAGCACGTCCACGGCGGGGCGCTCCCGGAGGCGGGTGGGTCAACGCCACCACGCCGGCGGGGTCGGGCCCGGCCGGCGTGATGGGGGGTCTGGAGGGTGGTATCTTGGCCGCCGCGCGGGCCGGGTGCCAAGGGGGCGGCCAGGCCGCCCGGGGCTCAGCGGCCGGCCTGGCGGCGGCGGAAGCCGAAGAAGCCGGCGATGGCGGCGCCGCCCCAGAGGGCGACCGAGGCGGGCTCGGGCACGGTGTTGACGCCGCCCGAGCCGGTGCCGGTGCCCGGGTCGATCGGGGTCGTCGTGCCGCCCGAGCCGGTGCCGGGGTTGGGTGAGATGTTCGTCGACTCGGTGGCGTAGCGCCGCAGGCTCAGGCCGCGGGCGGCCTCGGGCAGGATCAGCGCCAGGCTGTCGGCGGTGGCCGGGTCGGCGTTCAGGGCGAAGTCGAGCATCGCGCCCGGCTGGAACAGGCCCACCGGCTGGCCGGCGGAGTCCAGCATCGGCGTGGTCGTCACCTGGCCGGCCGCGTCGGTCGTCTGGGTCTGGCCGAAGAGCAGCCGCAGCCCCTGCACGTTCGAGCCGCTGCCCAGCGCCACCGAGAGCTTGCTGGTGTCGAAGCCCGAGGAGGTCGGCAGCACGGTCACGGGGCTGCCGGTCTGCGACTGGCCGGTGGCCGGGTCGACGGTCGTCACCGGGATCACGGCGCCCGGCGGCTCGATCCGGAAGTCGAGCCGCGAGATGGGCGTCGAGCCCTCGTTGGCGAGCCGGTACTTGACCAGGGTCGAGCCCCAGGCGGAGCCGCTGGGCAGGACGGCGAGCACGGCGGCCAGGGCCGCCAGCAGGGCCCAGGGGGCGGGGACGCTGAGCAGGCGTTGCATCACGGCGGGGTCTCCTCCCGATAGCGCTCCGGGCCGGCGGATCGGGGGCGGGGAACCGTCGGGGTCGACGGCCACCCGCCCGCACCTCGGCCCGCGGTCGCCCGGCCAGCCTTGGCCCGGCGCTCAGGGTCAGATAGTGGGTCTTGCGGACGGATCGTGGCGAAACGGTCCGGGGGGAGAGACGCGGTCGTGGTGCACAGCCTGGGTGTCGCGGACGACTCCTCCACGGGAGCGGCCGCACTATGCGACAGCCCCCCGGGACGGTCAAGCTCAAGTTCGCCGCCGCCACGGCCGGGCCCGGACCGTCGCGGGGCCGCCGGAGAATCCGGCGCGCGGGCGCGAATACCGGGGGGCTGGCCGACGTCCAACCTGGTACATAGGACCGCCATGCCCGACGTACCGACCGGCGTCCTGACGGCGCCCGATGAAGCCCTGGTTCGGCTGGCCCGCGGGGGCGACGCCCCAGCGCGGGAGGAGCTGTTCCGGCGGCATCAGGGGATCGCCTACCGGGTCGCCCGCCGCACCCTCGGGCACGACGAGGACGCCCTGGACGCCGTCCAGGACGGGTTCCTCAAGGCGTTCCGGCACCTGGACGACTTCGATGGCCGCAGCGGGTTCCGCACCTGGCTGCTCCGGATCGTCACCAACGCCGCCCTCGACCTGGGCCGGCGTCGCCGCCGCCGCCCGACCGTGGCGCTCGACGACGACGACCCCGCCGGCGCCGAGCCGGCCGC
>CAZUZD010000296.1:0-7670 GCA_964624465.1 uncultured Isosphaeraceae bacterium | reverse complement strand
AACGTGATCAACCCCGACGAGGTCATCGGCGAGTATGGCGCCGACAGCCTGCGGCTCTACGAGATGTTCATGGGCCCGCTCGAGGCGACCAAGCCCTGGAGCATGAAGGGCGTCGAGGGTGTGTACCGGTTCCTGAACCGGGTGTGGCGGCTGATCATCGACGCCAACTCCGAGACGGTCACGCTCGATCCCCGGGTGACCGACACGCAGCCCACCCAGGAGCAGGCCCGGCTGATCGCCCGCACGGTCGCGGGCGTGACCGACGACATCGAAGGGCTCCGGTTCAACACGGCCATCAGCAAGCTGATGGAGTTCGTCAACGCCTTCACCTCGGCCGAGGTCCGTCCTCGCGCGGCCATGGAGACACTCGTTCTCCTGCTGTCGCCGATGGCCCCGCACGTCGCCGAGGAACTCTGGCAGGCACTCGGCCACGAGGGCACCCTCGCCTACGCGCCCTGGCCGACCTTCGACCCCGCGCTGCTGAAGTCCAGCGAGGTCGAGGTGCCGGTGCAGATCAACGGCAAGCTGAAGACCAGGGTGGTCGTCTCGGCCACCGCCGACCGCGGTGACCTGGAGCTGGCCGCCCGCACCGACCCGAAGATCGTCGCGAGCCTCCAGGGCCAGACGATCGCCAAGGTCATCGTCGTGCCCGGCAAGCTGGTCAACTTCGTGCTCTCTCAGAAGTAGTGCCACCGGGGCAACTGTCGCGGGTGTCGTGAACCGGCATCGCACTTCTTCCGCCCTGCCCCACCAGGGAGGGCGGGAGTCGAAGGCAGGTTCCCGGGCCTCAAACAGCATCCGGCAACGTTGAGCGACCGGGAGTGACCAGGAGCCAACCGGCTTCGTCACCTCGACGATCGAGGAGATCCCAGCCATGGCGGCAGTGTCCTGGAAGCCCCGGATTCCGTACCGCGTGTCCCACTTCGTCCGGGTCCGGCACCAGGCGTACACGCTGAAGCGCACGATGCCCCGGGTGCTGGCCGCCTGCCGGGCGGGCCGGATGCCGGATCCGGCGGACCTGGGCCGCCTGGTGTACGGCTGGGGCAACGCCTCGTTCTCGGCGGACACCGCGTACCTGGAGCGGTGCCTGGCCGCGGTCGAGCAGGGGAGCGGGCCGGTCCTGGAGTGCGGGTCCGGCCTGTCCACCATCGTGCTGGCGGCGGCGGCCGAGGGGCGGGGCCGGACCCTGCGGGCGCTGGAGCACACGCCCGAGTGGGCGGATCGGGTCCAGGCCGAGCTGGACCGCTACGGACTGGCGGCGGGCCGCGTGTGCCGGACGCCGCTGGTGGACCAGGGGGAATTCGACTGGTACGACGTGAGCCAGGCCGACCTTCCGGCCGGGATCACGCTCGTCATCTGCGACGGTCCGCCGATGGCGACCCGTGGCGGTCGCTTCGGGCTGCTACCGGTCGTCCGGTCGCGGCTCGCCGAGGGCTGCCTGATCCTGCTGGACGACGCCGTGCGCCCCGAGGAGCGTGCGATCGCGGCCCGCTGGCGTGACGAGTTCGGCGGCACGCTCGATCACGAGGCCCGTCACAAGGGGATCATCGCCTACACCCTGCCGGGTTGAGCACCCCGCTCAGCCTGGCAGCTCATCCCGGCGCGGTCCGGAGGTGCAGGAGCGTCGCGTCCGACGGAACGGATCGGCGGAAGGCCCCGTCGCGCGTCGAGCGTCGACTATACTGGAGGAGTGGGCGGGTCGGACCTGCGGCCGTCGGCGGCGGTGCGCGAAGGCAGGCCGCTCGCGCGAACCGGGCGATGGGACGGCGATAGGCACATGGCACGATCACGCTACATCGTCGGCATCGACCTCGGGACGACCAACTGTGCCGCGGCGTATGTCGACACCAAAGGGCGGGAGACGCCCTCGGCCGACATCAAGCTGTTTCCGATCCCGCAGCTCGTCGCCGCCGGCGAGACTGCGCCCCGGAGCATGCTCCCCTCATTCCTCTACCTGCCGGGCCCGCACGAGCTGCCGCCCGACGCGGCCAGCCTGCCCTGGCGGCCCCAGGCCGACCGGATCGTGGGCGAGTTGGCGAGGGTCCAGGGCGCCCGGGTCCCCTCGCACCTGGTCGCCAGCGCCAAGAGCTGGCTCTGCCACGGCGGCGTGGATCGCGAGGCGGATATCCTGCCCTGGGGCGCCCCCGCCGACGCCCGGCGGGTCTCGCCGGTCGAGGCGTCGGCCGAGTACCTGCGGCACATCCGCGACGCCTGGAACCACTCCATGGCGTCGGGCGACCCCGCGCACCGGCTCGAGGTCCAGGAGGTCGTGCTCACCGTGCCGGCCTCGTTCGACGAGGCGGCCCGCGAGCTGACGGTCGAGGCCGCCAAGCGGGCCGGCTTCGAGAAGCTGACCCTGCTGGAGGAGCCCCAGGCGGCCTTCTATTGCTGGATCGTCTCGCACCAGGACGGCTGGCAGCGCCAGGTGCGCGGGGGCGAGCTGATCCTGGTCTGCGACATCGGCGGCGGCACGACCGACTTCAGCCTGATCACCGTCGTCGAGACGCCCACCGGCCCGGGGTTCCGCCGGGTGGCCGTGGGCGATCACCTGATGCTCGGCGGCGACAACATCGACCTGGCCCTGGCCCACACCGTCGAGGCCAAGCTCGGCGGCGCCCGGCTCGACGCCGAGCAGTGGAGCGCCCTGCGGTTCGCCTGCCGGACCGCCAAGGAGAAGCTCCTCGCCGACAGTCGCCCCGCCGACCGCTGGCCGGTCACCATCGCCGGCCGGGGCTCGAAACTCATCGGCGGCAGCCTGCAATCGGAGCTGACCCGCGACGAGGTGCTGCCGATCGTGCTCGACGGGTTCTTCCCGCTCTGTGATCGGGGCGAGGAACCTCAGCGCACGGGGAAGATCGGCCTCCAGGAGTTCGGCCTGCCGTTCGTCGCCGACGCGGCCATTCCCCGGCACCTGGCCGGGTTCCTGAGGCGGCACCAGGCGAACCCGATCGCCGGCGATGGGACCGTCGACCCGAACCAACTGGCCCGGCCCGACGCGATCCTCTTCAACGGCGGCGCCCTGACGCCGACCCTGCTCCGCGACCGCGTGGTGGATGTGGTCGCGTCCTGGTTCCCTGACGAGCCCGATGGCCCGTACCGGCCCCGCGTGCTGACGAACGAGTCACTGGACCTGGCCGTCGCCTACGGCGCAGCCTACTACGGCGTCGTGCGGCGGGGCGGCGGCATCCGGATCGGCGGCGGCACGGCGCGGGCGTTTTATGTGGGCTTCGAGGCCCAGGACCCGGCCGCGCAGGCGCGTCCCTGGCTCTGCGTCGTGCCGCGCGACGCTCAGGAGGGGGATGAGCTCCAGATCGAGGGGCACGACTTCAGCCTGATCGTCGACCGCCCCGTCGCGTTCCCGCTGGCCTCCAGCTCCGTGCGGGCGAAGGACCTCCCCGGCCAGCTCGTGGCCAGCGACCCCGACACGATCCGCGAGCTGCCGCCGCTGACCGGGGTGATGCGGGTGGGTCGCAAGGCGAAGTCCGAGCAGGTGCCCGTGCGGCTGGCGGCGCGGGTGACGGAGGTCGGGACGATCGAGCTCTGGTGCCAGTCGCGCACCGATGACCGCCGCTGGGGCCTGCAGATCCAGCTCCGCGACGCCGGCCGCACGGCGACCACCTCGGGCGGGATCACCGGCGGGGACGCCGACCGCGTCGTCCTGGAGCAGTCGGTGCTCGACGAGGCGGTGGCCGCGATCCGGCTGGCCTTCGGGCCGCAGGCGGACGAGGAGACCGGGCCGGCGAAGCTGGTCAAGCGGCTGGAGGGCGTGCTCGACCTCCCGAAGGACCAGTGGCCCCCCTCGGCGCTCCGGGCGCTCTGGGAGCCGCTGCGGGATGCCACCGAGACGCGCAGCAAGTCACCCCGCCACGAGAGCCGCTGGCTGAACCTGGCCGGCTACTGCCTCCGGCCCGGCACCGGCTACCCGCTCGACGAGGCCCGGATGAAGGCCCTCTGGCCCGTCTTCCACGCGGGCGTGCTGCACCCGAAGGACACCCAGTGCTGGGTCGAGTGGTGGGTCCTCTGGCGCCGGGTCGCGGCCGGCCTGAACCGGGCGCATCACGACGAGATCGCCCGCCGGCTGACCCCCTTCCTGCTGCCGCCGAAGGGGGGCGGCAAGAAGCCCACCAGGCCCAGGCCGGAGCCCCACGAGGTCGGGGAGATGTGGCGGTGCGCGGCGGCCCTGGAGCGGCTGGAGGCCCGCGCCAAGGAACCCCTCGGCGACGCCCTGGCCCGCGAGCTGGGTCGGCCCGCCGCCGGCACGCACGCGCTCTGGTGCCTGGGACGGCTCGGGGCCCGGGTGCCGCTCTACGGGCCCGCGAACACGGTCGTCCATCCCGACGCCGCCACCCGCTGGACCGAGGCGATCCTGGCCCGACCCGCCGCCACGGCCCGCGAGGCGGCCGACCTCACGTTCGCGCTGGCGCAGCTCGCCAGGGTCGCCGGCGACCGGGCCCGCGACCTCCACCCGGACCTTCGCCGTCGGGTCCTGGAACGGCTGGAGGCCCTCGGCGCGCCCGAGGCGACCCGGCTGCCGGTCCAGGAATACCACGAGCTGGGGGCCAGCCAGACGGGCATCGCCCTCGGCGATGCGCTGCCAGTGGGACTGCGCCTGCTCTCCGAGGCCGCCACGGCCCCCGATCCGGCCGGCACGGCTTGATCGACGGCGCAGCGAACCGGCCCCGCCGCGAGTGGATCCCGGAGGATCTGCCCGTGACGGGGCCGTTGCATGCTGCTGAGCCCGGCGTCGGCGTTACTTGGCCTTGGGGGCGGGCGTGCTGAGCTTGACCCGCGCTTCCCCCTCGTCGTCGAACTGGACCGGGACCTTGAAGACGTAGTTCTTGACCCGGCAGAGTCCGGCGGCCCCGTCCTTGCACTCGAAGGCCGAGACGGAAACCTGGACCTGGAGGCTCTGGCCGTTCGAGGCGCCCTTCGCCAGGGTCACCGGCACCTCGAAGGTCGCCCGCGGCGGGCTGATGCGGGTGCCCGTCGCCAGCTCGGCGGCCAGGGCCTCGGGCGCGACGGGGGTCTCGACCAGCACCGGCATGGGGGCGTCGGGGTTGATCTTGAACCCCTCGGGCAGGCTCACGGTCACGTCGAAGCTGAACGACCGGCCGGGGGCCACCTTCACGGCGGGCACCTCGACGACCGTCGGGTTCGGGAACCGGGGCTTGCTGACCTTCGGACGGGGGGCGGACACGCCCTTGAGCTCCAGAGTCGTGACCGCGCCGTTGGTCAGACTCAGGACCCGGATCGCGTGGTTGTTGGTGTCGGCCACGTAGAGGTTCGTGCCGGCGACGCTGACGCCGCCGGGTTGGTAGAACTGCGGCGGGTTGTCGGTCGAGCCGGGCTGACGGCTCCCGGCCAGGCTCTTGACCTCGCGATTGGCCAGGTGGATCGACTTCACCTTGTTGTTGTACGAGTCGGCGACGTAGACCGTGCCGTTGGCATAAGCGACGCCCAGGCAGTGCTGGAGCCTCGCGAGGTGGCCGCGGGCGTCGACGTCGCCGAAGGCGAAGAGGCTCTGGCCCATCGGCAGGTCGTGGGTGCCCGCGACGGTCGTCACCTCGTGCGGCTTGGCCAGGGCGATCGAGCGGACGGCCGATCCCTCGGAGTCGGCGACGTACAGGTGCTTGCCGTCGGTTGCCAGGCCGCTGGGCTGGGCGAACGACGCCTTCTCGATCACGGCGTCGCGGATGTCCTCGCGGCCGTTGCCGGCCCAGGGGCCGATCGTCTTGTCGTCGAGGTCCAGGCGCCAGATCTGGTGCGGGCCGGCCATGGCAATGAACAGGGCGTTCTTCCCCGGCTCGGGGAGGACGTCCCACGGGCTGTTGAGGCTCGACTTGTCGGCCGGCTCGCGGACGATGCGGCGGTAGGCCTGCTCGCCGGTGCCGGCGATGGTGCGGACGGTCTTCGCCTCGAGGTCGACCTCGCGGATCGCGTGGTTCTCGGTGTCGGCGACGTAGAGCTTGCCCTGGTAGAGGCAAGCACCCTGGGGCCGGTTGAACTGGGCCTGCTCGAACGGGCCGTCCTTGAGCCCGGCCGTACCGTCACCGATGGTGGCGACCGCCTCGCCGGCGGGCGTGGTGACGACGATCCGGTTGTGGCCGGTGTCGCTCACGAACAGCCGCTTGCCCTCGGCATCGGCCAGCACCTTGCCGGGGAACAGCAGCGGTCCCTTGTGCGGCTTGTCGCTCTCGGGCTGGAAGTGCAGGGGGGTGGAGTCGAGCGTCCCCTTCTCCTTCGCCTCGGCGATCAGCTTGGCGATGGTCTTGTCGAGGATCTCGCGGTTGCCCTCGCCGGGGGCGGCACCCACGACGGCCCCGGTGGTGTCGATCAGGACCAGGGTCGGCCAGCTCTCGACGCCGAAGGCATTCCAGATCCGCTGGTTGGCGTCGTTGACGACCGGGTGCTTGATCCGGTACTCGGCCACCTTCTTGCGGATGTTCTCGGTGTCCTTCTCGGCCTCGAACTTGGCGGTGTGGACGCCGATGACGACCAGCTCGTTGGGGTACTTCTTCTCGAGGAATTCGAGGTCGGGGATGACGTGGTGGCAGTTGATGCAGCAGTAAGTCCAGAAGTCGAGCAGGACGATCTTGCCCTTGAGGTCCGGCAGGCGGATCGGCCCGGCGACGTTGATCCAGTCCACGCCCAGGGACAGCGGGTCGTCGCGGCGATCCTGGGCGGCGCCCGGGACCGGGGCCAGCAGGGCGGCCAGGACGGCGATCGCCCCGAGCCAGGGGCCCCGACGGGCCAGGGTCTTTCCGATCATACCTGAGTCTCCACCACGACTTGCGGCCGTGCGTCCCGGACCGCTCCGGGGGCATTGTAGGCGCCTGGCGGGCCGACCGCTCGCAAATTCGACCCGCGACCCGCCACGACGGCGGACCCGGCTGTTGCCTAGGACCACCCGGGCCCAGGTGCTAAGATACCGCATTGGAATTTTCCGGGCGCCCGGGGTCCCGACGCGGGGACCCTCGGGCGGCGTCGTTCCGGTCCCGGTGTCCGCGGCGAGGTCGGTCCCCATGAGCACGAGCACTGCCCCGGTCTCGATCGCCGCGCCCCAGGACCCGTTCGGCGAGCTGAAGATCCTGGCCGGATCGGCCAGCCAGCCCCTGGCCGGCGAGATCTGCCGGTACCTGAACGTCGAGCTGGCCCGGTGCGAGACCAAGATCTTCAGCGAGGGGACGATCTTCGTCCGGGTGCTGGAGAACGTCCGCGGCCGCGACTGCTTCATCGTCCAGGGCACCGAGGACCCGGTCAATGACAACTTCATGGAGCTGGCCTTCTACATCGACGCCCTGAAGCGCGCCAGCGCCCTGCAGGTCACGGCGGTGATCCCGTACTTCTCGTACGCCAAGGGCGACAAGAAGGACGAGCCCCGCGTCTCGATCCGCGCCCGCGCCTGTGCCGACATGCTCGAGGCCGTCGGGGTCGATCGGGTCCTGACCATGGACCTGCACAGCGCCCAGATCCAGGGCTTCTTCAAGGTCCCCGTCGACCACCTCTACGCCCTGCCGATCCTGGCCGACTACTTCCGCCGCAAGCAGATCCCCGAGCTGGTCGTGGCCGCGCCCGACGTGGGCTTCAGCAAGCAGGCCAACCGGTTCGCGATCACGATGCAGGCGCCCCTGGTCATCGGCCCCCCCCGCGGCCCGGGGGGGGCGCCGGGC
>CAZUZD010000295.1:0-7675 GCA_964624465.1 uncultured Isosphaeraceae bacterium | reverse complement strand
CGGGCCAGAGACCGCCGAGGGCAAGATGCAGACCCGCGCCGAGTGGATCGACGCCGGGACCCTGGAGCCGTTCGGGACGCCGGAGGCGCCGCACCTGCTCGTGCGGTCGGCGGCGGCGGGCGACCGGTTCGCGCCGCTGGGGCTGGGCGGGCACTCGCGGCCGCTGGCCGACTTCTTCCGGGGCCGCCGGGTGCCGTGGGCGGATCGAAGCGCGGTTCCCCTGGTCTGCGATCGCCGGGGGATCGTCTGGGTCGCCGGGCACCGGATCGCCGAGCGGGTGAAGGTCGTGCCGGGCACCGGGGCGCGGCTGCGGGTATCCTGGAGCCCCGGGGCACCCGGGGCCGCCGCGGTTGCGGTTGACCGGCCCGGCACCCGGCCGTAACATCCCGGCCCGTCCCGAACCGGCCTTCCGGGCTGGCGTTCCGGGCCCGCTCACGTCGCTCCTCACACCACGCTGTTCACCCTGTCGCCGAGCCACATGACGGACTCGACCACGCCGCGCCCCGGGCAGGCCGGACGGACGCTGCTGGCCATCCTGGCCGGGGCCCTCGCCGTGCGAGTGGTCGCGGCGGTGGCCGTCGAGATGCTGGCGCGGCGGCGAGGGGAACTGTGCCTGTTCGACGACGCCGACATCTACTGGCACCTGGCGGGAGCGATCGGCTCGGGCCAGCCGTACGTCGTCTGGCAGTACGACCAGCCGCACTTCGCGCTGCGGACCCCGGGCTACCCGCTGTTCCTGGCGGCCTGTCGCGCCCTGTTCGGCCCCTCGACCCTGGCCGTGCGGCTGGTGCAGGCGATCGTCGGCACCCTGGGCGTCGCCACCCTGGCGGCCCTGGTGCAACGGCTCGACCCCGGCGATCGGACCGCGACCACGCCGCCGACCGGCCTGCGCTCGCCGGCGAACCGGGCGGCGCTGATCGCGGCCTTCGAGCCCTTCTCGACGGCCGGGGCGGCGCTGCTGCTCTCCGAGGCGGTGTTCGTGCCGCTGATGCTGCTCATGCTCCTGGGCCTGGCGAGCCTGGCCCGGGCGAGCGACTGGAGCCCTCGCCGCACGCTGACGATCGCGCTGGCCACGGGCGCCGCGGCGGGTCTGGGCGTGCTGTCGCGACCGTCGTGGGCCCTGTTCGTCCCCTTGAGCCTGGTGGGGCTCGTGCTGCTGGCGGGTCGGGCGCGGCGGGCGATGGCGCTGCGGCAGGCGATGGTCGTGGCGCTCGGCGTGGCCCTGACGCTGGCCCCCTGGTGGGTGCGCAACGCGCAAATCTTCGGCCGGTTCGTGCCGACGGCGCTCTGGATGGGGGCGAGCCTCTACGACGGCCTGCGGCCCGACGCCGACGGCGCCAGCGACATGCGGTTCCTCGACGACCCGACCGTGCGGTCGTGGGACGAGACGACGCAGGACGACCGGCTGCGGCGGCAGGCCGTCGCCTGGGCGCGGGCGCATCCCGCGCGGGTGCTGGAGCTGGCCGCGATCAAGGCGCGACGGTTCTGGAGCCCCTGGCCGAACGCCGACCAGTTCCACTCGCCGGCCGGGGCGGTCGCCAGCGCGCTGGTGACCGTGCCGCTGTATGCGCTGATCCTCGCCGGGGCGGCCGGCTGCGTGCGGCGGCGCGACTGGCTCACGCTGGCGCTGCTGGCCGGGCCGGTGCTCTACTTCGCCGGCCTGCACCTGCTGTTCGTCAGCTCGATCCGGTACCGGATCCCGGCGCTGGTGCCCGCGTTCGGGCTGGCGGCGCTGGCCGGTTCCGGCCGGACGCGGCCGACCCGGCCGCCGGACTGACGCCGCGCCGCGGCCGTCGCTCGCCCTGGTCACGAACCGAGGGGGGGCGCTGAGCCATGCGGACCCGGCTGGGCTGGAAGCGGATCGTCGGCTGGTCGCTGGTGTTCCTGGTGGCGACGCTCGCCGGCGCTCTGACCTTCGCGTACACGTACGTCACCGACAGCGCCACGCTCACGGCGGTGATCAACGCGCACCTCCCGAAGTTCCTGCCCGGCTCGCGGCTCCGGATCGACCGGGTGCAGCTCCGGCCGTTCCTGGCGCAGGTGGACCTGCGGATGGTGACGCTGGTGCAGCCGCTCGACGGCGGCCGGCACGAGGCGGTGCGGATCCCCTGGCTCCAGATCCGCTGCGACCCGCAGAAGCTCTGGAACGGCCAGGTCGAGCCCCGCGAGATCATCGTGGCGCACCCGTCGCTGCGGCTCAAGCGCCGCAAGAACGGCCGCTGGAACGTGCAGGGGCTGCTGGCCGACCCCTGGCCGAGCACGGCGATGCTCCGGCCCACGGTGCGGATCACGCACGGCTCGATCGAGCTGCTCGACGGCCACGACCCGGCGATGGTGCTGCACGACGTCGAGATGACGTTCGAGCCGACCGAGGCCGAGGGCCGGTTCCACCTGACCGGGTCGGCGCAGGGCGACGCCTTCGAGCGGCTGATGTTCGAGGGCGAGCTCGACGCCGCGACCGGCGAGGTGTCGCTGACCCGCGGCGACCTGACCGGGCTGTCGCTGACCGACGCGGTGGGCCGGCGGCTGCCCCGCGAGTGGCAGGCGGCCTGGCAGGAGATCGGCCTGACCGGCGGCGAGCTGAACGTCGCCATCGAGCACCTCCGCGGCCGCCGCGACGGCTCGCTGGACTACGCCGCGCGGCTCGACCTGCGCGACGCCGTCTGGGCGAGCCCGAAGCTGCCGTTCCCGCTCAGCGACGTCTCGGCGGCGGCCCGGCTGGCGGACGGCCAGCTCACGATCAGCCGCGCCGAGGGCCATTACGGCAAGACCCAGCTCCGGGTCGCCTCGGGCTCGTTCGACGCCAACGACCCCGAGCACGGCCCGATGGCGCTGGAGCTGGCCGTCGACGAGCTGGCGCTGGACGGCGACCTGCGGGGCCGCTTGCCCGCCGACATGCAGAAGGTCTGGGACGACTTCGCGGCGGCCGGCCGGTCCGACCTGGGCGTGGTGAGCCTGGCGCTGCGGGCCCGCCGCACGGCGGCCGGGCGCGAGCCGGAGTTCACCCTGGCGGCCCGGCTGCTGGACGTGAGCCTGCGGTTCCGCCTGTTCCCGTTCGAGGTCCAGCGGGTGCACGGCGACCTGGTCTGGTCGGGCCGCACGCTCACGGTGCAGCACCTGGAGTCGGTCGTCGGCGGCCAGCCGATCACGGCGACTGGCACGATCCTCGACCCCGGCCCGAAGTCGCTCGTCGACCTGACGTTCGCCGCCGGGGCGCTGCCGATCGACGAGGACGGCCCGTTCGTCAAGGCGCTGCCGCCGGACATCCGCGCCACCGTGCGGGAGTTCCACCCCAGCGGCTCGGTGCGCGGCACGGCGCGGATGACGCGGCGGCCGTCGGCCGACCCGACCAACGAGGCCGGCGACGTGCGGGTCGACGCGGTGGTCGACCTGAACGAGGGCTGCGCCATCCGCTGGAACGGCCTGCCGTACCCGGTGCAGCGGCTCAGCGGCCGGCTCGAGGTGCACCCCGACCACTGCGTCTTCACCGACATGAACGGCCGCAACGGCCAGGCGACGCTCACGGCCAGCGGCCGGGTCGACGTGCTCGGCCCCGGCAAGTTCGCCGCCGACGTGAAGCTGGTGGCCGACCGCCTGCCGTTCGACCAGCAGCTCCGCCAGGCCCTGCCGCGCGAGTGGCAGGCGACCTGGAGCCTGCTGAACCCGCTGGGCACCAGCCGGGTCGAGTCACACGTCGTCGCCGGCTTCGGCCCGAAGCGGCCCGACAACACCTGGCTGCGCCTGGTCGTGCGGCCCGAGGACGAGGCGCGGGTCAAGATGCGGATCACGCCGGCGCCCGACACGCCGGGGCTGGGCCCGGGGTCGGTCATCGAGCTGCCCGCCATGCAGGACGTGCGCGGCGAGTTCGTCTTCGACAACGGCCTGGTCACGATGCGCGACGTCGCCTTCAGCTTCCGCGAGGCCCAGACGCACGTCCGCACCGGCCGGGTGAAGCTCGAGCAGTCGGGCCGGTTCGACCTGCGGGCCGAGGGCCTGGACCTGAAGCGGCTGCGGTTCGACCCCGAGCTGCGGGCGATCATGCCGCCGCTGATGGCCGACTTCGCGGCGCGGCTCGACGACGGCAAGCCGTTCGCCGCCCGCGGCGACCTGGCGATCGCCTGGAGCGGCCAGAGCGGCGAGCCGGCCGTCTGCACCTGGGAAAACGCCGCGGTCTTCTTCGACGACAACACGATCGCCGCCGGGATCCCCTTGCGGCACATCCACGGCCAGATCGACAGCATCCGCGGCCGCTCCGACGGCCGCACCCTGGAGGTCGCCGGCGCCGTCGACCTCGACAGCTTCATCCTGGCCGAGCAGCAGGTGCGCGACTTCACCTCCCCCCTGACCGTCGGCGGCGGCCAGGCGGCTCTCGGCGACATCGCCGCCAAGTTCCTCGACGGCGACGTGCGCGGCCAGTTGCAGCTCGGGCTCTCGACCACGCCCGAGTACCGCGCCCAGCTCACGGTCACGGGCGCCGACCTGGCGCGCTACACCCAGACGCTGCCCGGCCCGCAGGAGTTCCGCGGCAAGGTCAGCGGCGTGCTCGGGATCAACGGCGTGGGCGATGACCTCCGCCGCCTCAACGGCGCCGGCGAGGCGCACCTGACCGACGGGGACGTCGGCTCGCTGCCGTTCGTGCTGCGGCTGGCCTCGCTCCTGAACCTCTCGCGCACCAGCCGTGCGGCGTTCGACGCCGCCGACCTCAAGTTCGCGATCCGCGACGGCCTGGTGCGGCTCGACCCGATCAAGATCACCGGCAACACGATCAGCCTCTACGGCGACGGCACGATCGACCCGCACGGCGACATCGACCTGCAATTCAAGCCGCTCTATGGCCGCGACGAGCGCCTGCACGTCCCCGGCGTCAGCGACCTGACCCGCGAGCTGGGCGGCAAGCTCTTCGTGATCCGCGCCCGCGGCCCGCTCTCCGCCCCGCAGCTCACCCCCATCCCCCTGCCCGACCCCAGCCGCCGCGCCGCCGAGGTCGTCCGCCGCCTCGGCAACCGCCGCGACCCCGACAAGCCGGGCCGCTGAGCCGAGGCGCCCGGGGGGGCTTGCCTCCCATCCCGCGAGCCGGGACACTTGCGTGGACCCGTGCGGCGGCACACACGACGGCATGTCGTGGATCGCGGCATCTGGATCGCCGGGGGATGCGTTGAGTCCTCGTGCAGCCGGGTGGCTGGGGTCCGGCTTCGGACCCCGACGTCCCCGGCCTCAGCCGGGGTCTCGCGAACGAGACCCCGGACAACCGACCCTGGCGCCACCGACCGCGACCGGCCGGGTGGCTGGGGTCCGGTTTCGGACCCCGGCGCCGGCGGCCGCTCATCTCAGCGGGCGCGGAGGGTGACGCCGGTGGTCTCGCCGGGTTCGAGGTCGACGGTGACGGCCTCGGTCTGCTCGGTGTCGGCGCCGGGGTTGGGGCGGGCCCAGACGCGGTAGCGGCCGGGGGGGACGTCGTCGAAGGCGTGGCGGCGCTGGGCGTCGATCGGGGCGGAGCCGCTGTACGAGCCGACCCGCTCGCCCCCCTCGGGCTCGAAGTGCACGAGGTACCCCTCGGGGGGCTGCTTGCCGCCGAAGTCGACGGTGATCTCCAGCCGCGACGAGCGGGCGAGCACGATCTGGACCGGGTCGCCGGGGGCCGTCGCCGGGACGCCCAGGCCGGGGCCATTGAAGCCCGCCTTGACGGCATACACCTGCGCCGAGCCGGCGGGCAGGCCGTCGAACCGGAACCGGCCGTCGAAGTCGGTGGTCGCCGTGGCCTGGGCCGGCAGCTCGTAGCGACCGGGCCGGTCGGCGGCCTGGAGGTTGGCGAGGCTCACGGCCACGTCGGCGACCGGGCCGCCTCCTTCGTGCACCACCCGGCCGACGATCGCCGCGGCTGGCGCCAGGCCGGTCGGAAACGCCTCCCAGCGCGGCGTGGCGTCGTACCGGCCGTGGCCCGCCACCCGGGGCGCGAACCCCTCGGCGGCGGCGACGATCCGCACCCAGTCGGCCGGCGCCTGCCGCACGACCCAGCGGCCGCCCTCATCGGCCTTCGCCTCGGCCACGACGGGGTACGCATAGCCGCCCTCGGGGCGGGGCTCGATCCGCTCGATCCGCACCGAGGCGCCCGGCAGCGGCCGGCCGGTGGTCAGGTCGGTGACGGTGCCTTCGAGCACGAGGCCGTCGGCGGCGGTGAACCCGTGCGCGGTCAGGCGACGGTCGTCGACGGTCAGGCCGGCAGGCACCACGACCTGCGCCCAGTCGATCTGCGCGGTGAAGACGTCCAGTTGCACCGGGGGCGAGGGGTCGGCCCCGGCGGTCGGGTTCAGGTCGGGCGGCAGCTTGCGGAGCTGCTGCCAGCTCGCCGGCAGCCAGACGCTGAACGACCAGTCGATGCGGGCGGCGGCGAGCTTGTCGGGCTCGCGGTTCGGGGCCAGCCAGAAGCTGGTGCCGGGCCCGTCGTGCACGACGAGCCGCTTGATCGGGACGTCGACCCGCGCGAAGGCCGCCAGCGCGGCGTTGAGCGCGGCCACATCGCCGCGGCACTCGGAGTGCCACTGGCCGCCGCCGAACGGCGGGCCCTCCCACCAGGCGATCCGCCCCGGGTGGTTGACCAGCGCCGCGGCCCCCGCCGGCCACCCCGGGTCGGGCAGCGGCGTGTTCCCGGCCCCGCCCGTGATGAGTGCCCCGGTCAGCCCGGGGACGAGTAGCACCAGCCCCAGCGCCCACCAGCTCGCCCGCGTCCGTGATCGCGTCCGCATCATGGCACTGCCTCCGGTCCGGGGCTCGCCGACAACGGCCGACTCCGGTCGTTCGACCCCGGAGACACACGATCGAGACGGCGATCTCTTAGCCGGGGCAGCCGGGCCGGGCCGGGGGCGGGTTCAGGGGGCCGCGGGTGGGTTGGTGCCCCAGCCGAGCTTGTCGCGCAGGGTGCGGTAGAAGCTGTGGTGCGGCAGGCGGATCATGGGGAACGGGGTGGAGCCCCGGCGCACGATCACGCGGTCGCCGGCCGAGAGCGGCACCTGCACCTGGCCGTCGACGACGAGGTACGTCCGGATGCCGCGGCCGCCGGGGGTGATCTCGTAGACCTTGTGCATGCCGTCGACCAGCGGGCGCTGGGTGAGCGTGTGCGGGCAGATGGGCGTGACCACGAACATGTGCGCGTCGGGCGGCAGGATCGGGCCGCCGGCCGAGAGGCTGTGCGCCGTCGAACCCACCGGCGTCGCGATAATCAGGCCATCGCCCCGGTACGTCATGACCTCCTCGCCGTCGATCCGCAGGCCGATCTCGACCAGCGTGAACAGCGGGGCGGCGCGCAGGACCACGTCGTTGAGGCCGCGGAACCGCCGGGTCGGGCCGTCGATCGGGGCCAGGGTGCAGTCCAGGGTCATGAGGTTCACGACGGTGAAGCGGCGGGCCGCCAGGTCGGCCAGGTGCTCCAGGAGCCGGTCAGGGTCGACCTCGGCAAGGAAGCCCAGCCGGCCCAGGTTCACGCCCAGCACCGGGGTGGGCCGGTCGCCCATGCGGCGGGCGGTGTGCAGCACGGTGCCGTCGCCGCCCAGGACCAGGGCGAGGTCGGCGTCGAGCCGCGACAGGTCGCTGTCGTCGGAGAGGTCCAGGCCGGCGCAGACCAGGCCGGGCACGCCGCCGACGGCCGCGGCGATCCGGCCCGCCTCGGCCACGACCAGCG
>CAZUZD010000294.1:0-7702 GCA_964624465.1 uncultured Isosphaeraceae bacterium | reverse complement strand
GGCGGCGGCCAGCTCGACCACGCCCAGGTCGGCGTCCGACGCGCCGGTGCAGCCGGACCCGGCCAGGCCGATCGCCAGCGGCAGCGCCAGGGCCGTCAGGAGGGACACGGACCGGCTCGGGCGGGGGCGGCGGGGCAGCGTCATGATCGAGAAATCTCCTGCGAGGTCCAACGGGCAGGCCTGGGGCCGAGGCCGTCCGGGCGGGCGCGTCGCTCACACCGCGATCGGGGCCGGCGCCCTGCCGACCCCTGCAACGCCCGGCCCACCGGCCATTGCTCCCGTTGTAACCCAGCGGCCAGCCCCAGCGAGAGGCCCCGCCCGCTCCGAAGCCCCACGACCGACGTCGGGGAGCCCGCCGCACCACCCCCCGGGATCCCCCCTCCCCGGGTGGGCCCTGGCCTGGCCCACCAGATTTCCGGACGTTCGGATCCGGGCTCCGCCAGGCGGAACCCGGGCACGCCGCAGCCGATCACGATGCGGTAGCTACCGAATCGTCGTCGTGGCCACGCTGCGCTCAGGCCACGCCACACGGACGGAGCCGACGACGTAGGCCACGCCACACGGACGGAGCCGACGACGCAGGCCACGCCACACGGACGGAGCCGACGACGCGATGTCCGGTGCCCGCGAGGGATTTCGACGGACGACCCCCCGGGGTGCCCGGGTTCCGTCCTCGGAGCCCGGGTCCCCAGCCTCGGACGGAGGGGCGGTGTGCCGTGGCCTGAGCGCCAGCGTGGCCACGACGACGATTCGGTGGCCGCCGCAGCCAGGCTCCGCCCGCGGAATCCGGGTGTCCCGGCGGTCGCTGCGTGCCGTCAGGCGGAGTGGACGGGCAGGCCGGCGGCCTGGCGGGCGTCGCGGATGACGAGGCGGCGGAGCAACAGCCAGCCGGCGCCGGCGAGGACGACGGCCAGGGCGAGGACGACGACGGCGCGCGGCTCGGTCAGGTGCGGGCGGAGCCACGGGTCGGTGAGCATGACGCCGAAGGCGAGCAGCAGCACGTCGACGACGGCCCAGGCCGCCAGCCCCCGCACCCATACCCGCCGCCCGAGGTACAGGCCGGCGACGACGAGCAGGGCCCCGATGGCCAGCGGCGCCGGGCCGGCCAGCCCGGCGAGGGCCTGGTGGACGAACCCGGGCACGCCCAGGCGGGCGCCCAGGGCGAGCACCAGGCCGATCGCCTGGAAGACGACGGCGACGACGGCCCAGACCAGGCTCCAGAGGGTGCGGTTCATGGGCCGGCCCAGGCCGGCCGGCGGCAGGTGGTCGTTGAGGCTGGGCGCGGCAAACTCCTGCTCACGGCCGTGCCCGGCGGCGTACACCTCGGCGTGATGCGCCGCGTCGGCCCCGGCCTGCACGGCGAGCACGCTGTTGGCCAGCGCCGCCAGGGCGTAGCCGGCGATCGCCAGCGGGCCGCGGCCGCCGGCCAGGCCCCCGAGCAGGGTGCCCAGCGCGTAGAGGCCGCCGACGGCCGGCAGCAGCCAGCCGGGCAGGTGCCGGGTCCGGGGCCGCAGGCCGCGGTCCGAGATCCCCTCGCCGAGCAGCACGCCGTAGGCCACCCACGCCGCCGCGGCGGCGTTCAGCAGCGCCGCCAGCAGGAAGTAGACCGCCAGTCCCATCGGCGTGATCGCCGTCGCTTCAGGCTGCATGGTCCCACGCACCCCCACCCTCGGTGTCCGGGATCGATCCCACCGGGGGCGCAGATGCAAATGGCGGAGCAAACGACCCCGGAATGGCCCCGGCATGCGAAAAAGGGCGACCGGAGCCACGCGGGGGCCGGGTCGGGCATCAGACGAAGTCGAGCACTTCCAGGTCGCTGGAGACCTCGTGCATCCGCTCGGTGAGGTAGCGGCGGATCTCGTCGCTGGTCTTGAGCTGGAGCACCTGGTGGGCGAACCGCTCGGCCTGGGCGGTGGTGACGCGGGACAGCAGCGCCTTGATGGTGGGCACGAACGCCGGGCTCATGCTGAAGCGTCGCAGGCCCATGCCGAAGAGGACGAGCACCGAGCGGGGCTGGCCGGCCATCTCGCCGCAGAGGGTCACCGGGGTGCCGGTGCGGCGGCAGGCCTCGAAGATCATCTGCAACACCCGGAAGATGGCCGGGCTCAGGGGTTCGCAGAGGTGGGCGACCTTGGGGTTGTCGCGGTCGGCGGCGACGAGGTACTGGATCAGGTCGTTGGAGCCGATCGAGATGAAGTCGGTCTCGCGGAGGATTGCGTCGATGCAGACGGCCGCCGCGGGCACCTCGACCATGACCCCCGTCTTGACGTCCTCGCCGAACGGGATGCCCTCCCGGCGCAGGTCGCGGCGGGCCTCGTCCACCAGCCGGTTGACGTGCCGGAGCTCGTCGAGGGTGGTGATCATCGGGAAGAGCATCTGCACCTTGCCGTGCTGGCCGGCGCGGAGGATGGCGCGGATCTGGGCGTCGAAGAGCCGGGGGTGCTCGAACGACAGCCGGATCGAGCGCCAGCCCATGAACGGATTGGCCTCGGAGCGGCGGCCCAGGTAGGGCACGGTCTTGTCGCCGCCGAGGTCCAGGGTGCGGATCGTGACGGTGTGCCCGGGGGCGGCCTCGATCACGCCGCGGTAGTACTCGTACTGCTCCTGCTCGTCGGGCACGTCGGGGTGCGTGATGAACAGGTACTCGGTGCGGAACAGGCCGACGCCGGTGGCCCCGACCTGGCCGGCCATGCGGGCGTCGGCGGTGCTGTTGATGTTGGCGAGGAGCTCGACCTGGACGCCGTCCTGGCTGGCGGCGGGCTGGTCGCGGTTGGCGATCAGCTGGTCCTTGAGCTGGAAGAACTCGCGCTGGATCTTGCGGTAGGCCGAGACCGTCTCGGGGTCGGGCCGCAGGAGCACGACGCCGTCGCGGCCGTCGACGATGATCGGCTCGCCGCTCTGGACCTGGGCCAGGATGCCCTCGCAGCCCGAGACGGCCGGGATGCCGCGGCTGCGGGCGAGGATGGCGGCGTGGCTGGTGCCGCCGCCGGTCTCGGTGACCACGCCGGCGATGGCCAGGTCGCCCAGGCTCATCGCCTGGCTGGGCAGCAGCTCGTGGGCCACCAGGATGATCGGCTCGGAGCCGTCGTGCCCGACCGGCCCGGCGGGGCCGGCGCCCGGGGTGGCGTCGAGGTGCGAGCCGAGCCGGTTGATCACGTCGCTGATGTCGGCCATCCGCTCGCGGAAGTACTCGTGCTCGCTGCGGGCGAACTTGGCGGCGAAGTCCTGGAGCACGTCGTGCAGCGCGGCCTGCGCGGTGTGGAGCTTGTCCTGGATCAGCTCGCGGACCCGGCGCTGGAGCGACGGGTCGTTGAGGATCGTCAGGTGGCTGCGGAAGATCGACGCCTCGTCGGGCCCGAGCCGCTCGGCGACCCGGGCGGTGATCTGTTCGAGCTCGGCGGCCGAGCGCGCCACGGCGCGCTCGAACCGTTCGAGCTCCGCCGGCACGGCCTCGGGCCCGGGCAGGGCGCGTGGCTCGGCGGGGCGGAACACCGACTCGACCCGATGGGCAATGCCCACGACCACGCCGGGACTGACGGCGATTCCCTTGTGCATGCCACCGAGTTTATCGCCGCCGGCCGGGCGCCACAATCCGAGGGCCGGCGGCGACCCCGGCCGATCGGCCCCGGATCAGATGGCCACGTCGTGTCCGGCGCCCACGGCGCCCAGGGGCCGCTCGACGTCCGACCCGTCCTCGGGCTCGGGCTCCGGGGCCCGCCCGAACCGGCCGATCAGGGCCACGGCCAGCGCCATGAGGGCGTAGGCGGCGGCCCAGTGGTACGGGGTCTGGCCGGCGGTCGCCGCCGTGCGCCCCTGCTCGGCCAGGCGGGCCAGCGCCGTCCAGGGCCAGAGCATCGGGCCGGATTTCAAGGGCGAGTGGATCACGCCCACCAGCGCCAGCACCGCCGCCAGCGCGAACGTGCCGGCCGCCGCCCGCATCCGGCCGTCGAGGATCCGAGCCAGCGCCGTGCCCCAGAGCAGGCTGGTGACGATGAACCCGCCGGCCAGCACCGTGATCGTCTGCACGAAGCCCTGGATCTCCGGGCTCATGGCGGCGAACCCCGGGCCCGTCGCCCCCCCGGCGGCGGCCAGCCGATCGACCTCGCCCGAGAGCCGGTCGACCATCAGGTAGGCCAGGTACGCCAGCGCCGGCACGCACGCCAGCGCCAGCGCCGGGTAGTGCCGCCGGGGCGTGGCCCGGAACGACTGCGAGGTGATCTCCAGGCCCACGAAGACGAGGATCGGGAACACCGCCGGCTTGGGCAGCAGGAAGAAGATCCAGCCGAAGAAGCCGAGCAGGCCGGCGGCGCCCACGAACAGCGCGGTGGCCAGGGTGTAGCCGGCGCGGCCGCCCATCGCCTTGTACGCCGGGTGGCCGATGTACGGCGTCGACTGGATCACCCCGCCGAACAGGCCGCCGACGATCGTCGCCAGGCCCTCGACGGCGATGATCGTGCCGGTCGGATACTCGTCGCCGGCCGCCGCGGCGCTCTCGGTGCAGTCGATGCCGCCGACGACGGTCGCCAGCGCCAGCGGCAGGGCCACCGGCAGGTACGCCAGCACCTCCTCCCAGATGCCGGGCCCGCGGATCCAGGCCCACCAGCCGGCCATCGGCAGCGGCAGGGCCGGCCGCAGCGGACCCGGCCGATCCCCCAGCCCGGGCCCCTGCCCGGCCAGGCCGAGCACGTAGTAGAGGGCGCACCCGATGGCCAGCGCCAGCAAGGCCCCGGGCACCTGGCCAATCCATCGCAGCAGGCCGAACAGCCCGGCCGCCAGCAGCAGGCCGACGGGCACCGCGGCCCAGATCGGCAGCAAGGGCGCCCCGGTGGCCGGCCGGCCCGCCAGCGCCGTGGCCGTGACGAACCCCAGGCACGCGGCCGCCACGCCGGCCGTCTCGCGCCCCGGCAGCTCCCAGCGGGCGGTGAGCGTCACCAGCAGGATCGCCAGCGCCGTGAACCCCGCCACCGGTGCCGCGGCGATGTCCAGCAGCGGCAGGAAGCTGATCAGCACCAGGGCGATCGACACCAGCGAGCCCAGCAGCCCGGCCCGCGGCACCACCCGGCGGATCAGCGGGCTGACCGTGGCGCAGATCAGCTTGAACACGCCCGAGGCCAGCAGCATCGTCAGCCCCACGTACCAGGCGTGCTGCGCCGCCTGATCGACGCCCAGGCCCCGCCCCTTGGCCGCCAGGAACGCCGGCCCCAGGATCAGGAACACCGAGCCGAACGTGCTGGGCGTGTCCAGCCCCAGCGGCATCGCCGTCACGTCGGACCGGCCGGTGCGTCGCGCCAGCCGGAACGCCATGCCGGTGTAGATCAGGTCGCCGACCATCACCCCGAGCGCGGTGCCGGGGATCATCCGGGTGAGCACGAAGTCGGCCGGGAACCCGAAGACGGCCACCAGCAGGCCGGCCATCAGGATCAGGTCGCTGATGTTGTCGAGCATCAGCCCGAAGAAGGCGTTCACGTCGCCGGGGCCGGCCCAGGCATAACGCGCCCGGGGGCGGTCCACGGTCGGGGTGAGGGTCGACACGGCTCGGCTCTCCATCGGGCCGGGGGGCAGCCGCCCGGGACGCGGCCGGCCCGGGAGCCCGGCGGCGGCGACCCATCGGCATGCGTGGCCTGCGTGGGCGGGATCGAAACGGGGAGGGGATCGGGGGATCGGGGCCCGGGATCGCGGGAGAGACGCGGTCGGCCCGGGGGGCGGCGGCGGTCGCGGAGTCGCGTCGCGCCGCGAGGTCCACCAAGTATTGTCGCGATTCCCCGGAAAAACCAGCCTTCGGGCTTGGCGTCATTCCAATGGTTGTCTAAGATGTTCGTCCCCCTCCCGAATCCGGGCGTTCCTCGCCCGACCGGTCCGTGCCGGAACCCTGTTCCCCCCGCGCCGTCCCGCCGTCAGCCGTCGCTGACCCGCGGAATCGGCAGATGGGGTGCAGGTCCATCTGCCGGGCTGTCGATCAGAGAGGGACCGTCGCCGCTCCGCCGGGTCGGGTGCGGCGGCCCGCGACCCCCGAGATTCGACCAGTCCACCCGCGGCCTGTGGCCGCACCCCCCGAACGGGCCAGGCCGGCCAGGTGCCGCCGCCCCGACGCGGGCCAGGGATGGAAGCCCCCACGGCCGACGACGCGACGGAGTCGCCGTCGCCGGCCGATCCCCTCCGGAGTCTGCGTTTCGATGAGCGTGGTGAATTCGAAGAAGCCGGCCTCGACCAACGATTCGGCCCTCTGGGCGGCCAGCGCGACGCGGATCCGTCGCGGTGGCTCGTCGCGCCTCGGGCGGCGTTCGGCCCTGCTCGGGGTCCTGACCTCGATGTACGCCAACTCCTCCCGCGGCACCGGCTCGGGCGCCAGCACCGGCCGCACCGCGGCCAGCACCGACCGCGCCTGAGCCCCGGCCCGGCCGGATCGGGCCCGCTCTCCCGCTCGCCCAGCCATGTCTCGGCCACAATCGATCGCCGTCGCCGACCCCGCCCCCGGGGGTCGGCGCCGGCGATCTCGCATTTCCGGCCGATCCCGGCCCGGCCTGGCGCCCTCCGGCGAGGAAGAAAACGGAAGGACTGCGGAAGCCGGCCCCAGGATGCCGAAAAGGGACCCTAGTGGCCTGCGGACACTCCCCCGGGAGTGCCCAGGGTCGCCGCCGTGCTCCGCAGGGGCAGGTGCCGTCTTGCACCGTTCCGGTGCTTCCCGAGTTCCCCCGCTTTCCCGAGCGAGGGCTGAAGCGGCGGTGACCCACGACCTCGGATCCCCCTCGGGGGCTCCACAGTCCGGGCGCCCCGTAGACGGTACCTGCCCCTCACCACTCCCCCTGCGACCGCACCCCGACTGGCCCCGGGACCCGAGCCCGCCCGCCGCACGACCCGCACGGTCGCCGCGACCGCTCCCGCCCGCGAACCCGCCTTGGCGCTCTTCGAGGGCCTGGGGTACAAGGGATTCAGGAACGACGGCCCGATCGGCCGCCCTCGTGGCGCGTCGGCCGGCCGCGAGAGACGGCCCCGCAGGGATTCGCACCGCCGTGCCAACCACACTCCACCCTGCCGCTGCGCCGCGGCTGCTGGTCTCCCTGGCGACCTACAACGAGGCCGGCAACCTGCGCGAGCTGGTGGCCGAGATCCGTCGCCATGCGCCCGCCGCCGACGTGCTGGTCGTCGACGACGGCTCGCCCGACGGCACCGGCCAGATCGCCGACGAGCTGGCCGCCGCCGACCGGGGGATCCACGTGATCCACCGCCCGCGCAAGAGCGGCCTGGGCACGGCCATCCTCGCCGCCATGCGGTTCGCCATCGACGGCGGCTACGACTACTACCTGAACCTCGACGCCGACTTCAGCCACCCGCCCCGGTTCATCCCCGCGATCCTCGCCGGCATGGCCGACCACGACGTCATGATCGGGTCGCGCTACGTGCCCGGCGGCGGGGTCGAGGGCGGCTTCAACCTGAAGCGGAAGTTCATGAGCGGCGGCATCAACTGGTACGCCCGGTTGCTGCTGGGGCTCAAGACGAAGGACAACAGCGGCTCGTTCCGCTGCTACCGGGTGAGCAAGCTCGCCCAGATCGACCTGTCGCAGGTGCGGTCGCGGGGCTACTCCTTCATGGAGGAGATCCTGTTCTGGTGCCGGCAGGTCGGGTGCAGCTTCGGCGAGACCCCGATCCTGTTCGAGAACCGCCGCGCCGGCATCTCCAAGATCAACAAGACCGAGGCGATCAA
>CAZUZD010000293.1:6161-7726 GCA_964624465.1 uncultured Isosphaeraceae bacterium | reverse complement strand
GCCGTCGCCGCGCGACCGCCGCGGGCGGGGCGGGGGCTCGGCGGTGGCGGGCGTCGTCGCGGGGGCATCGGCTCGTCCGTCGGGTCGCGTTTGATCGGTCGGTCAGCCGCCGGCCAGATCCCCAGTATACCGGCCCGATCCCACGACCGTCCGCGCCGGCGGATGTCCCGGCGACGCCCCCCGCCCGGTCGCCAGGTCGGAGGCCCCCGCCACGTGGCCACGCTCACGCTCAGGCCACGCCACACGAGGAGGCCAGCGGCATCCGACTTCGACCGTCATCGGTGTGCCGTGGCCTGAGCCGGGTAGCCCGGACCACAAGTTGTCCGGGCTACCCCACTGTCAGGTCGGTCGGATCGTCGGGAGTGCGGAGCATGGATTCCGCAGTCGTCATGATGGCCCGGCCCCGCGCGCCCCGCCAGCGCGATCGCGCGAGCGTGGGGAGCCCGGCGGGTCGGTTGCCGGGTCCGGGGGGCGGCCGTATCATGGCGGCCGGGTCGGGCCCGGGCGCATCGGCGCGGGCCCAGCGAGGTGGGGAACGAGACGACCGGGACGGGCCGCGACCGCACGCGGCACGACCGAAGACGCGCTCAGGCGAAGGGAGCCGCATGCGATGGCCGGCACGAGCACCAGCGACTATCTGGCCCTCGACCTGGGCGCCGAGAGCGGCCGCGGGCTGCTGGGGCGGTTCGACGGCCAGCACCTCGCACTCGAGGAGGTGCACCGCTTCCCCAACACCCCGATCCGGCTGCTCGACACCCTGGTCTGGGACCTGCCCCGGCTCTACAGCGACTGCAAGGCCGCGCTCGGCAAGGCCGGCGCCGGCCGCACGCTCGACGGCGTGGGCCTCGACACCTGGGGCGTCGACTTCGGCCTGATCGGCAAGGGCGACACCCTGCTCGGCCTGCCGGTCCACTACCGCGACGCCCGCACCGAGGGCATGATCGACGCCGCCTGCGCCCTCGTGCCCCGCCGCGAGATCTACGAGCAGACCGGCCAGCAGTTCCTCTCGATCAACACGGTGTACCAGCTCCTGGCGCTGCGGAAGGCCGGCTCGCCGCTGCTCGACTGCGCCGAGACGCTCCTGATGATGCCCGACCTGCTCGCCTGGCTGTTCACCGGGGTGCGGAAGGCCGAGCGCACCGACGTCTCGACGACGCAGCTCTACAACCCGCGCACCGGGCAGTGGTCCTACGAGCTCTGCCGCGGCCTCGACCTTCCGCGCGGCATCCTGCCCGAGCTGATCGACGCCGGCACCGACCTGGGCCCGATCCGGTCGGCGCTGGCCGAGGAGCTCGGCATCGTCGCGCCCCGGGTGATCGCCACCGCCGGCCACGACACGGCCGCCGCCGTCGCCGCCGTGCCAGCTCGGCCAGGACCGGGCTCGACCCCCGACCGGCCCGACTGGTGCTACCTGAGCTCGGGCACCTGGAGCCTGATGGGGGTCGAGACGGCTCGGCCGGTGATCAACGACGTGACCTACCGCTACAACTTCACCAACGAGGGCGGCGTCGCCGGCACCACCCGCCTGCTCAAGAACATCATGGGCCTGTGGCTGGTGCAGGAGT
>CAZUZD010000293.1:0-6151 GCA_964624465.1 uncultured Isosphaeraceae bacterium | reverse complement strand
CGAAGGCGGGACAGGAGCACTCGTACGAGGAGCTGGTGAAGCTCGCCGAGGCCGCGCCGGCGTTCGCCGCGATTGTCGACCCCGACGACCCGACCTTCTTCGCCCCCGGCGACATGCCCGCCCGGATCGCCGCCTACTGCCGCCAGACCGGCCAGCCCGCGCCCGAGGGGCCGGGGGCGATCGTGCGCTGCTGCCTGGAGAGCCTGGCGCTGAAGTACCGCTGGGTCGTCGAGCGCGCCGAGGAGATCACGGGCGGGCCGATCCGCACGGTGCACGTCGTCGGCGGCGGCTCGAAGAACGGCCTTCTCAATCGGTTCACCGCCGACGCCTGCGGGCGCCCGGTGGTCGCCGGCCCGGTCGAGGCCACGGCCATCGGCAACGTGCTCATGCAGGCCGTCGGCCTGGGCCGGCTCGCCGGCCTGGCCGAGGTGCGCGAGGTCGTCGCCCGCTCGTTCCCGGTGACCACCACCGAGCCGAACTCCCACCGGGGCGCCTGGGACGACGCCGCCGGCCGGCTCGCCGCCCTGATGGCCCGCTGACCCGCATGGCCGCCATCGCCACCGATCCGGAACCGACCCGACGCCCGAGCCCCGCGCGGACGCTCGGCCTCGACCTGCTCGTCGGGCTGGGGCTGTTCGGGCTCTACTCGGCCATGGGGGGGTCGATCGGGGGGGGCGACGTGGTGCCGGCGGCGTTCCAGGCGGTGGCGCTGGTGCGGGGCGATGGCCTGGTGCTCGACCGCTTCGCGCCGGTGCTCCGCACGCCCGATGGCCGGCTGCCGGGCTACGCCGCCGACGAGCGCGGGCACGCCGTCTCGCGCTACCCGGTCGGGCCCGCGATCGTCGCCGTGCCGCTGATCGCCCCCCAGCTCTGGTGGCTCGACCGCCGGCTCCCCGGCTGGGAGCGCGATCGGATCATCGCCCGCGCCGAGGCGACGCGGATGGGCAAGCACGCGGCGGCGGGGATCACCGCGATCGCCGCCGTGCTGCTCATTGGCCTGCTGCGGTCGCTGGGCCTGGGCCGCGTGGCCGTGCCCGCGGCGCTGATCGCGGCGGTCGGGTCGGGGTACCTGCCCACGGCCAGCCAGGCGCTCTGGCAGCACGGCCCGGCGGTGCTCTGCCTGACGGCCGCCTGGCGGCTGCTGCGCCCCGGGCGGCCCGGCACCGTGGCGCTGGCCGGAGCGGGGTTCCTGTGCGCGCTGCTCGTCGCGTGCCGGCCGATCGACGCGGTGTTCGCCGGGGCGATCGGCCTGTGGGTGCTGCGGCATCACGACCGCCCGGCGCGCTGGGCCTTCGCCCTGCCGGCGCTGGCCGGGGGGATCGCGCTGGCGGCGTACAACGTGCACTTCTTTGGCACGCTCACCGGCGGCTACGCCGACATCGAGCGGATGCACCCCTGGGCCCACGGCACCCGAGGGACGTTCACCGGCTCGCTCGTCGGCGGCGGCCTGGGCACGCTGGTGAGCCCCAGCCACGGCCTGTTCGTCTACTGGCCCTGGGTGCCGCTGGCGCTGGCGACCCTGGCCGCCGCGCCCGTGCGGGCGCGGCTGCGGGCCGACTCGCTGGGCCTCTGGCTCACGCTGGCCCTGATCCCCAACTTCCTCCTGCTGGCCACGTACTCGTGCTGGTGGGGCGGCCACTGCTACGGCCCCCGGTTCTGGATCGACGCCGTGCCCGTGTTCGCCATGCTCCTGGGCCTGGGCCTGGAGTGGGCCCGCGCCGGCCGTCGACGCGGCTGGCAGCTCGCCCTGGCCGCGGCCGCCGCCTGGTCGGTCGTCCTGGGGCTCATCGGCTTCTGCTGCTACCCGAGCTCCTGGCACCGCAGCCCCACCAACGCCGACCGCGACCACGCCCGCCTCTGGGACTGGCGCGATACCGAGGTCACCCGCGGCCTCCGCGAGGGCGTCCATCCCCCCGCCTGGTGAGCCGTTGGGCCACCGATCCCGGCTCCCCAGGTTTTCCTCGATTTCGTAGGGCGGATCCGCGCAGCGTCATCCGCCGCGACGGGTCGGTGAGCTGCCGCGTGACCCGCCCGAGGGGCGCATCGTGCGGCTTCCCCTGCGGGCCCGATGCGGGCCGCGTGACCCGGCCAATGGGCCGATCGCAGGGTGTCCCCTGCGGGCCCGGCGGATGACGCTGCGCTGATCCGCCCTACGAGAAGCAGGGGCGGGGGCCGCCGCATCGTCCGCTCCGGGGTGCCGGGTCCCGCGGGCGAGACCCGGACCCGGGGGCCTCTCGAATCGTCGGCGGGGCCACGCTCCGCTCAGGCCCCGGCACACAGCAAGTCAGTCCGAGGCTGCTGGATCCGGGCTCCGTGGCCGGAACCCGGGCACCCTGGCGACTCCGTCGTCCCGTCGGTCGTGGGGCCCGCGGGGGGCGCGGGATCAATCGTCCGACTTGCCGTCCCCCTCGGCTTCGAGGTGGCGGCGGGCCTCGGCGAGGGCGGTGCGCTCGGACTCGGGGGACTCGGGGAACTCGAGCTTCAGGCCGTGCATGGCGGTGGCGAGCACGTCGGCGACGATGGCGCGGGTGGCCCACTTCTGGTCGGCGGGCACGACGTACCAGGGCGCCCACTCGGTGCTGGTGGCCGAGAGCATCGCCTCGTAGGCCTCCATGTACGCGTCCCAGTGCGCCCGCTCGGCGACGTCGCCGAGGGCGAACTTCCAGGTCTTGTCGTCCTGCTTCAGGCGGTCGAGGAACCGCTGGCGCTGCTCCTCCTTCGAGACGTGCAGGAAGAACTTCACGACCAGGGTGCCGTTGCGGGTCAGGTGCCGCTCCAGGTCGTTGATGCTCTCGTACCGCTGCCGCCAGAACTCCTTGCCGCGCTTGCCGGGGGGCAGGTTCTGGCGCTCCAGGATCTCGGGGTGCACGCGGGCGACGAGCACCTCCTCGTAGTACGAGCGGTTGAAGATGCCGATGCGGCCGCGCTCGGGCAGGCACTTCACGCACCGCCAGAGGAAGTCGTGGTCGAGCTCCTCGCTGGAGGGCTGCTTGAAGCTGAAGACCTGGCAGCCCTGCGGGTTGATGCCCGACATGACGTGCTTGATGGCGCTGTCCTTGCCGGCGGCGTCCATCGCCTGGAAGATCGCCAGCACGGCGCGATGGTCGTCGGCGTAGAGCCGCTCCTGCTCCCGGGCCAGGGCGGTGCGGCCCTCGTCGAGCACCTCCAGCGCCCGCGCCTTGACCGCCTCCTTGCCCGCGGCGCGGAGCCGCTTCGTCACGGCCCAGTCGGTGTTGTAGTCCTTGAGCGCGACGCTCGACCCCGGCCGGACCCGGATGCGGTCGATCAGGTCATCGTCGATGAACACGGGCGGCTCCAGTCAGCTCGTCCAGGGGGGCGGGGCACGGGCGGCCCCGGAACGCGATGCCCCCGAAGATCGAACAACCCGGCGGCCGCGACAAGGGCGCAGCGGCCCCGGGGCGACCCGGCGGCCGGGCTCAGCGCGGCGCGAGCCGGCCGGCGATGGCCGCCAGCCGGGCCACGGCGGCGTCGATGTCGGCGGCGGTCGTCGTCGCCCCCAGGCTGAACCGCACCGCCGAGCGCAGGTGGTCGGCCGGCACGCCCATGGCCACCAGCGTCGGCGACGGCCGGGTCGAGCCGCTGGCGCAGGCCGAGCCCAGCGAGACCGCCACGCCGGCCTGGTCGAGCCCGATCAGCAGCGCATCGGCGTCGAGCCCGGGGAACCCCAGGTTCAACGTCTGCGGCAGCCGCCGGGCCTCGTCGGCGGGCCCGTGGCGCACCACGCGGTCGGCGCCCAGGGCGGCGACCAGGCCCGATTCGAGGCGGTTGCGCAGGACGCGCCAGCGGGCGATCCGCGCGTCGGACTCGGCCTGCCAGCGCCCCAGCGCGGCGGCCAGGCCCACCGCCAGCGCCACCGGCGGCGTGCCGGGCCTGAGGTTCCCCTGCTGGCCGCCGCCGACGAGCAGCGGGGCCAGGGTCACCCCCGGTCGCACCAGCAGCAGACCCACACCGACCGGCCCGTGGAACTTGTGGGCGCTGGCGGCCAGGGTCGCCACCCCCAGGGCCCGGAAGTCGACCGCGATCCGCCCCACGGCCTGCGCCGCGTCGGTGTGCACCGGCACGCCCCGCTCAGCCGCCAGGGCCGCCAGCTCGGCCACCGGCTGGATCGCCCCGGTCTCGTTGCTGGCCAGCATCAGGGCCGCGAACCGGGTGGCGCCTGGACGCAGGAGGCTCGCCATCGCCGCCGCGTCGGCCACGCCCTCGGCGCTCACGCCGGCGCGGTCGACGGCCAGCCCGCGCGCCTCCAGCCGCGCGATCGGTCCAGCGACCGCCGGGTGCTCGATCGGGCTGGTGACGCCGTGGCCGGGGCCGTGGCCATCGCCGGCGAGTCCGAACAGGGCGAGGTTGTTCGCCTCGGTGCCGCCGGCGGTGAAGACGACCGAGCGGGCCTCGGCGCCCAGGAGGGCGGCGACCTGCTCGCGGGCGGCGTCCCAGGCGCGCCCGGCGGCGCGGCCGGCGGCGTGGCGGCTCTCGGGGTTGCCGCCGGCCAGCCAGTGCGGCCGCATCGCCTCCAGCACGGCGGGGTCGAGCGGCGTGGTCGCGTTCTGGTCGAGGTCGATCGGGTCCATCGGGCGCGGGATCCGGATCCGAGGGCCCGGCGCGGCGAGGGCCGCGCCGGGGAACACGGGGACGTCGCGGGGCGGTTCGATTCGGGTCAGTCGCCGACCGGGCCGCGGCGGAGCTGCTTGGCGGCCGAGCGCTTCGCCTTGCTCGCCAGCCGTCGGGTCTGCGAGCCGTACGTCGGCTTCGTGGGCCGGCGCACCTTGGGGGGCACGGCGACGGCCAGCACGAGCTGCCGCACCTTCTCCAGGCAGTCGTCGACGTTCCGGCCCTGGTCGCGGGTCAGCTGCGAGGTGATGACGAGCTCCCCCTCGACGGTCAGCTTGTTGGCCACCGCCGCCAGCAGCCGCGCCTTGACCGCCGGCGGCAGGCTCGGGCTCGCCGCCGGGCTCCAGCGCAGGATCGCCTTGGAGGCGACCTTGTTGACGTTCTGGCCCCCGGGCCCGCCCGAGCGCGCGAAGTCGAACTGGAACTCGCCCAGCGGGATCGCGATCCGGTCGTTGATGGTCAGCATCGGCGATCCCCCCAGGCCCGCCAGCGCGGGCCATTCCCATCCGGGATCGGTACCGTCCCCGGCGACGCTCTCTCCAGACCCGACCGGCCGGCGACCGGTTCGGCACGCCCCACGAACGGGTCCCGTGTCATTCGACGGCCAGGGCCCCTCGGTTCGATCGGACCCGAGGTCGGGGCCGTGGGTCCGGAAGGACGACCGTGCGGACCGTCCTCCATCCAGATCGGTCCGCACCGGTCTGGTAAGGTCCGCTGTGCGGACCGGCTTCCGTTCGGATCGGTCCGCACAGCGGACCCTACCAGACCGGTGCGAACGGGTTCGATCTCCCGGCAGCCCCGGCCTAGCCCACGCTGCGGACGGTGAGGATCAGGCCGACGATGAAGACCGGGATGCCGACGATGTACAGCGAGCCGGCCCCCAGGGCGACGCCCAGGACCATGAGCGCGAAGCCGAGGCCGAGCCCGAGCATCCGGCCGAGCAGGGCGACCAGCAGGCCGACCAGCCGGAACGGGAGCGTCAGCAGCCACCAGGCGACGGCGAACAGGCGGCCCAGCCACTGCAACACGATCATGGGCACCAGCCTAGCACGACGGCCGCCGGGGCGGGAATGGAGGCCCCGCCCGGCGGCGGCGGCCGGCCGGGGGGAACTGGGCTTGCCCGATCCGGCGGCCTGAGGTCCAATCCCCGACCGCCCGGGATCCGGGCCCGCCTGGAGAGGGGTTCGTCGGCCGCCCGCCGATCTTGCCCCCGAACGGACGCGGCGGGTCGGACAGAGCACAGCCAGGGGCGGGGCAGGCACGGAGGCGGCTCACAGTGCGCAAGGCGATCCTGGTCGTCGCATTGATCGGCGCATCGTTCGCCGGGGGCGCCGCGGTCAACGGCCCCGGTCTGTCGTGGGTCCGCAACCTGATCGCCCCCGAGGGGGAGCGGCTTGAGTCGCTCGACGACGCCGACGCCGCGGACCCGGACGAGCCTGACGCGGTGGCCGACCCGCCGGCCCCGCGGACCAAGCCGGCCCCCCGGACCGCCGCGAATCGGGCCCGCCGCGCCGTCGACGAG
>CAZUZD010000292.1:0-7820 GCA_964624465.1 uncultured Isosphaeraceae bacterium | reverse complement strand
CCCCCCCCCCCCCCCCCCCCCCCCCCCCCCCCCCCCCCCCCCCCCCCCCCGCACCGCTCCCGCCAGAGCTGCGGCGGGCTTGAGCAAGCACCCAAGCCTGTCGCGTCTACCAGCAGTCGGGACAGTGACTCCCACCGGCACTCCGCGAACACTCTGTACGGCTTGCCCAGACCCAGGGGCTCAGCCGTTCCGCCACGGTGCCAGAACTGGCCGGAACAGGGCGATTTTCAGATGGAGGACGAACTAAGCCAGCAAACCGTGGCCTTTATGTCGAGTAGATACGCGCCCACAACTTCTGCCTCGACCCACAGGGGCATTAATGGTTGGAATTTGCTCAAGCGATAGCCTGGGAGCGAACCGAGGATGTGGCGAAATCGACGTTCATCCTCCCAGTGGGACCGATCCTTCAACTGGACAATTGCCGCCTCAATTTGTTCGAGTTTCAGAGAATCGCCGCGGACCCTGATCAGAAAATTGTCGGCGATGATGTTCGCGTCGCTGAGAATCGCCCAGAGTCCGTAGCGGAGCGTGGAGTTGATTCGGCCTCCGGCGAACGTCCACCAGCGGATCTCGCCATCGTCGATCTCTAGCCCACGACCACCCGGGTTCACGATTCGACGGAATGTCTCGCGTCTTTCGGCCAGGATCTGTGCCGCCTCCACCGAGAGGGTGGCGTAGGAGGCCTCTGTGGCGAGGATAGTCCGGATCTTCCGGCAGACGGTCTCACCCACGAATTGCGGAAGGTAGCCTCCCCAGGTCGGCTGGCGGCCCCGCGAGGCTCGTTCGACGATTACACGCCGATCGTTGTGGCGGATCTGGAGCACCGCCCAGGCGCGCCCGCCCAGCAAGAAGCAGCTGACCCCGTCCACCAGGCGGTCGACGAAGGCCTGGCCGAGCGAACCCAGGGCCTGGCCCGAGCCGGTCTGCACCGTGTAGCTCTGCGGGCTGGTGAAGACGGCGAAGAGCTCCATGAAGTTGCGGCGACCAAAGCGCCGCTCGGCTTTAGGGCCCAGGACCAGGCGGCCGGCGGTCAGCACGAATGAGCCGTCGCTGACCATCCAATCGAGCAGCCGGTCAAACTCGGGACGGGTGATGCCGCGGAAGTCGGGGACCCGGGCCAGCTGCTCCCACGCGGCTTCCACCGGGACGCCGTCCGAGGCCAGGGCCATGGCGAGCAGCTGGTGGATCAGCACGGGCCAGCACCGGTCGTTGACCTCGACCGACTCGACCCAGCCCGACCTCGCCAGCTCGATGAGCGCCAGCGCCTGGAGCACCCCCTCCTCGGACTCGCACAGGAACGTCGTGTTGGCGGCCTGGCCCGCCCGGCGACCGGTTCGGCCCATGCGCTGGAGGAACGAGCTGACGGTGTCGGGGGCCTCGACCTGAAAGACCCGATCCAGGTCGCCGACGTCGATGCCCAGCTCGAGGGTCGAGGTGCAGACGATGCACACGTCGGTGCCGCTGTGGAACCGCTCCTCGGCGAGCTCACGCTCCTCGCGCGAGACGGCGCTGTGGTGGACGAAGACCTCGGTCCCCGCCTGCCTCATGTGCCCGGCGACGGCCTCGGTTGTCGCACGCGACTGGCAGAAGAGCAGGCTCTTCGTGCCCTTCGCCAGGCGCGAGGCCTCCTCGGCCAGTTCGGGCAAGTCGGGGCGGTGCACGATCTGGAGGACCCTGCGGGTCGGCACCCTGGGCGGGTCGACGACACAGCCCTCACGCCGTGACGTTCCCTGAAGCCAGCCGAGGATGTCGTGTGGGTTCCCGACGGTGGCGCTCAGGCCCACACGCTGAAGGTCGTGCTTCGAGTACCGGGCGATCCGCTCGAGCACGCTCATCAGGTGGGCGCCACGATCCGTCCCGGCCAGGGCGTGGACCTCGTCGACGAGGATGATCCGGAGGTCGGCGAAGAGCCGGGCGGCGTCGACCCGTTGCGAGACGAGCATGACCTCCAGCGACTCGGGGGTCGTCATCAGGAGCTCGATCGGCTCTCGCAGGAACTTCCGGCGCTCGATGTCGGCTGTATCGCCGTGCCAGACGAACCGGCCCAGGCCCACCATCTCGGTGTAGAGGCCCAGACGATCCTTCTGGTTGTTGAGCAGGGCCTTGATCGGCGCGATGTAGATCGCCCCAACGCCCTGCGGCTGGTCCTCGACGAACATTGAGAGCGTCGGGAAAATCGCCGCCTCGGTCTTCCCGCCCGCCGTGGGTGCCAGGACCACGGCGTTCTTGCCGTCGAGCAGGGCGTGGGCGGCCAGGTCCTGGACGGGCCGAAGGCTGGTCCAGCCCAGCCGGGCGACGATCGCCTCCTGGAGCCTCGGGGCGAAGCGAGCGAAGGCGCTCACCAGACGTCCTCGGACGGGACCGGGCCCTCATCGCCATCCACGACGGCCGGAAGCGAGCCCGTCATGACGTGCTGCTCCTCCGGGCTCAATTCGGCGGGCGAGAACCCGTACTCGACCATCGGGTCATACTCGGCGTGCTCGTCCACCAGGTCCAGTTGCATCACGAACTCGCGGAGGAACTGGCGGGGCACCACGCCCACGTCTCCCTTGAAGCCCTTCGTGACCTCGGCCACGAGCCGGTTGATGTACTCGGCGGTGATCCGGGATTCGAGTCGTCCCCGATCGCGTGCGGGGTAGATCTCGCGCAGGCGGAGCGCCACGGCACGCAGGCGATCGTTGTCGAACGGGGTGAGTTCCAGCTGCGCCTGCCTCGGGCTGGCGAAACGGCCCTGCTTCAGGAACCGGATGCGGTCGTGCAGGGGCGTCAGCCCGCCGACCCCGTGACGCGAGTCGAAGAAGTCCGGGGTCCCCGTGAACAGCCAGAGCAGGCCGGGGTAGGACCCGGCGGCATCGGCGATCTGACGGATGCCGTTCAGGGATTTGTGCCGCGAGTCGCTCCGCATGCGGAGGATCGTCTCCGCCTCGTCGATGACGATCAGCAAACCCTTGTAGCCGGCGGCCTTGACGATCTCGACCACCCCGCGGAGGTAATCCAGGGCGTCACGGCTCGTGATCTCGCCCTTGATGCCCGCCACGCTCTTGGCCGACGCCGCGACGTTTCCACTGCCGCAGAGCCACGAGATCAGCGCTCCGGCTTCCGAGAGCTCTCCGCGCTGCTTGCACGCGAAGATGGCCTGGATGACGCGGACGAAGTCCTGGGGGGCCCGGCCGCCGGTCAGGGACGCCAGGTCCTCGTCCAGCCGCCGCTGCACCTTGTCGTCGAAGTCGGGCGCATCCTCGTCCTCGCCGGCGGCGATCAGCGTCTCCTCGACCTGGCCGATCCAGCGGTCGAGGATGTCGCCGATGGCCCCTCTCGGGCACGAGGCGGTGCCCAGCTCGGTCATGACCTTCCGGTACACGTCGTCGAACCGGTGAAACCTGAGGTCGTTGTCGGACACGACCACGAAGCTGGTCGCGAATCCACGCGATTGAGCGTCCAGGATAGCGAGCTTGGCCATGAAGGTCTTGCCGCAGCCGTACCCGCCGCGGAGGAACTTGATCGTCCCCTCGCCGCTCTCGGCGAGCTCCAGCTGCCTCTGGACCTCGCCGCGTTGCGGCTCGATCCCGACGGCGAAGGCGTCCATGCCCCGTTCGGGGACGAGGCCCTTCCGGAGCGACTCGAAGATGTGCTCGACGTCGCGGGCTGTGAGCGTGCTCATGAGGCGGTCCCTTCCCGGACGTAGCGCTTGGTGCCGCCGATCACGTCGATTCGGGCCGTGAAGGGCGCCAGCGCGGCATACTGTTCAAACCGGCCGGCGAACCGCCGAAGCTCTCGGGGGCCCCCCAGCATCACAGCGGCCTCGGTTTCGGTCACGGCCCCGTGGGCGGCCAGGTGGGCAAACAGCTGGCGGACGCCACCTTCGGGCAGGGCGTTGAGCCATTCCAGGCTGGGCTCGGCTCGAGGAGGCCGGTTCTGAACATCCGGGGTCACCCGCTGGGCGGCCACGGCGAACCGGCCGTTCACGACGCAGGGGGCCACTGCGGCCTCGGCGCCCTGGTGGTAGATCTCGACCAGCACCTTCTCGTCGCCCGGACCGGTCAATCGGAAGAATAGCTCAAAAGCGTCCCCGACGTTCGCGACCACGGAACCGGCGACGATCCTGGCGCCGCCCCGGGTCTGGCACAACTCGATCTGGACCTCGGGCACCTCGGGCGCCCGGAGCGAGAGCTCGACCTCATCGAGCCCGCCGAAATCGAAGTTGCCCTGCTGAGGGATGACGACCTTCACCTCGACGCAGTGCATCCCGCCGACGCCCTCCCGAGCGTCGGCACGGACGACGTAGCGGGTGTTGCTCCCGCCCAGCGAAGTGCGGTGCGCCAGCGTCAGGACCGGGATGACGCGTTCCTGGAGGCTGTTGCCGCCATGGACGAACCCGGTCGGCCGGCGGCCGGTGTCGAACAGGGCCGTCGTCTCGGGGAACATCAGCTGATCGGGGCTGTCGTACCCGAGCTCGGAGAGCGGGACCCGGACCTCGCCCGGGTGATCGGCGGCGACGCTGGAGAAGACGTGCCGGCGCTTCGGGTCGATCTTCCGCCCGTGGGTCACGGTCTGCCGGGCGCCCTCGTCGATCAGCAGGAAGCCGTGGTCCGCCGTGAAGACGAAGCGGCGGACGCCCGCCTCGCGCAGGAGTCGCCAGGCGGCCCGGAGCTTCTGCATGACCTGGTCGAAGACCGCGGGCCCCAGGCCACGCTCCCCAGCCCGGTCCACCTCGTCGCTGTGGATGACGAGCAGGCGGGCGCGGGCCACGGTTTGTTTCAGGCTGGTCGAGTCCCGCGAAACGGCCTCCTCGAGCGTGAGCAGGGGGCAGTTCGTCCCGCCGACCCGGTCGTGCATGGCCCGTTTGCGGCTCTCGGGATTCTCGACGCGATACTCGCCCGTCGAGAACCCCTTCACCACGCCGTCCGTGATCGTCAGCCTGAGTTTGCCGCGATCCGCGACCGGGGCGAGCACGTTCATCCCCACCTCGGTCGCAGTGGGCAGCTCGGCGAGCCGGGCCTTCAGGTGCACCGTCGTGGCCGGTGTGTCGGCGAGGGTCTCGTACAGCTCCTGGCCCATCTCGAACCGCAAGGCGTCCACCAGGAACAGCGCCGTGGGGCCGGTCTCCTGGGTGAGCGGCTTCACCACCTCGTCGAAGAGGTAACGCTGCTGGAACGCGGGGGACGGCAGGAAGCCCTTGGACTTGCAGAGGCGGTTGAAGTCGACGGCCCAGGCGTCGGCCCAGTCCCTCCAGAGCATGCGGGCCCGGTCGAGACCGGCCCGGAGGGACTCGAATTCGGGCAGTGGCGGATAGAGCAGCGATGCCCGGCGCTGTTCCAAGTGGCGATGGGCCCGGTCGACGGCCGCACCCAGCCGGGTGTAGCGGTCGACCGCCTGTTCCAGGTCGCCGCTGGCATTGAGGGAGGGCCCGGCGGCGGCGATCGCCAGCCCAAGGCGGGCGGCGTCGGAGACGAGCAGCCAGGCCGATCGCCGCGACGGGTCGTCACGGAGCCAGAAGGAGGTGCCCTCGTCACGGGCGGCCGCCCACTCCGAGGCCGGTCGCCATTCGCCGAGCTTGATCGCCTCGATCGCCGCGGCGAGGACCTTGTCCTCCTCGAACCGGAACGTATCGACCTTCCCCAGGTCCTCGGCGCGGGCGATGTCGACCTCGTCGGGGAGCAGGGCCTCGGTCTCGTCGGCAGTCCGCCGGTAAAACAGCCGGTGCCGATCCCTGAGATGTCGGGCCAGGGTCCGGCACGACTCGACGAAGGGGCCGGGCAGGTCGCGGGCGGCTTGCAGGCGAGGTGAGACGGGCGGGCGCTTCAGGTCCTCGACGTACTCCACGGCCAGCGCCCAGCTGGCGGCCACGAAGGCCACGTCCTCGGGCCGGGGCGCCCCCGGCGGCAGGACGTCGGCTCGCCAGGCCTCCGGAAGGCCGGTCCACGCCGCGAACCGCTCCCAGACGGCTTCGAGGTTTTCTGCCGAGTCGATCCGGTCCGCGACGTAGACTTCGCTTACGCGCAGGAGGTCATCAAGCACGGCCGGGGGCGTCTTGGTCTTGAGGTATGCACCCAGGCCGCCATCGCTATCGGCAAGCAACGCGGCAAGCCAGTCGTCGGCCTGCTGGAGGGTGAACGGGCCGCGCTCGCGGAACGCCTTGATCTGCTCGGGCCGGACCCGGGCGCCCGCGGCCTCGTTCAGCAGCGTCTCGGGCAGCTTCCGGTAGCGGGCCCCGGCGCAGTACAGCTCCAGCAGCGGCGTCTCGCAGACCAGGTCCTCGTTGAAGCCGGGCAGGTGGATCAGGAGCGGCGTCCGCTCGACCCCGGCTTCGAGCGATTCGAGGGCGAAGAGGAGTTCCAGATGGCTGCCGCGAAAGGCGTGGACGTCGTAGGGCAGCTCCCCGACCCGCCGCAGCTCCATGAGCCGGTCCACGAAGCCGCTGTAGTGGTTGTCGAGGTCCAGCCAGAGCACGATGCCCCGGCGCCGGATCCAGTCGCGGAGATCGGCTTCCAGGGTCAACGAGACGGGCCCGAGGTCGGTGCTCTTCATGCCTCGACCTCGGCTTCGCCCACATCGTCGAGGACGTCGTCCTCCTCGGGCGGCTCGTCTCCGGGTTCGTCGTCCTCGTCGGCCGGGAACAGCTCGGCCACGACCACGCTGCTGAGCAGGTGCCGGCGCCGAACGACGTACTCCGGGTTCGCGGCCTCGTAGGCGGCCCGCGCCTCGGCCTCGTCGGGGGCGACGAGCCGGAAGTCGCTGCCCTGCTTCTCGATCATGCGGAGCTCGAGCGCACCGCAGAGCCCGGGGACGCGGGCCCAGAGCCCGGGCTCGAGGATGCGCAGCTCAGCCTGAGGCGCCTTCCGCTTCTTGCGGCGCCGCAGGGCCTCCTTCTCGATCGCGGCCAGGGTGTCCTCGGGATGCTCGGCAAGGTAGGCCGCGCGATGGGCCGCGTGCCCGCCGTCACCGAGGTAGGACGCCTCCTCGATCCGGAACTCGGGCCCGATCTCGTCCTGGAGCCGCAGCTCCCAGGCCCAGGCGCGGGCCGGGTGGTATTTCCAGAAGCAGCCGTGGGCGACGCCAAGGGACGGATCGGCCTGGCACTTGGCGTCGACGCGGGTCGGCCAGTAGCGCATCGCGAGGTGCGACCAGTCGTAGTCCTTCTTCCCCTTGGCGCTGGCCAGCTCCTTCCACCACTTCTTGGGCTCCTTCCACTGCGGGAGCAGGAGTGGCCAGAGGGCGGCGCTGTTGATCATCACGCCGTCGTCGAGGTCCGGGACGTAGCGGGCGTCGGCCTCACGGGCGGGGCACGCGGCATCGGTCGGCGGAGGACCCTGCTCGGCGCACTGCTCGACCAGCGTCATGAACGCGATCAGTTCCTCACGCCACTTCTGGACTTTTGCGTACCGCTTCTCCGCCTCGCGGGCCGCCTTCTTGTCGGCCCCGTCCCGGACGGCTCGCAGGTCATCGACCTCGCCGTCGAGCCGCTTCAGAGCCTCGCTAAGGTGGTCGGCGAGCAGCACGCGGAGGGTGTTCGCGTTCCAGCGGTGGATCGTGATCCAGGCGACGAAGGTCTTCTTCTCGGAGGAGAGCGGCCAGTGGATCGGCCGGCTCTCGTACATCTTGCGGTGGACATTTTCGAAGAAGGCAACGCGAAGGTAAGAGCGAACATCGCCTCGTTCGTCAATCTTGGGCCCGTGCCGCCTCCATGCGGCGCGTAAGCCTTGGGCCGCTTCGAGGCCTAAACCGTCGCGGTAGTCGTTCGATCCAAGCGACCCATCTAAGAAAAGGAGACTTCTCGCTGAACCCGACTGTCTGTTGGGCTGTGTCACGCGGCCTCGCCA
>CAZUZD010000291.1:2747-7822 GCA_964624465.1 uncultured Isosphaeraceae bacterium | reverse complement strand
GGCTTCCCGGCCGGGGCCGGCGCCAGCGCGGGGGTCGGCCGGGCGTTGGTCGGGTTGGAAGTCGGATCCGACAGCGGGCGGAGCCGCAGGGCGCGGATCAGGTGGCCGGGATTGCCGCCGGAGTCGCGGTGCAGGGCCTCGAGCGCGGACGCCGAGAGGCCCCGGGCGCGGGCGGGCTCGACCGCCGACAGCAGCAGCTGGGCCTCGTCGGCGTCGATCGCGGGCAGGTGCAGGTGGCCGGCGAGCCGGGACGCCAGCGGCCGAAGCGCCCGCTGGCCCATCAGGCGGCGGGTCAGGCCGGTCTGGGCCACCAGGATCAGGCCGGCCACGCCGTCGCGGCGCCCGAGGCGGTTCGCGAGCAGCCGGATCTCCTCCAGCACCTCGACGCTCGCCAGGTGCGCCTCATCGAGCACCACGCCCCAGCGCCGACCGTCGTGGGCCTCGTCGGCCCAGTAGCCGGTCAGGGCCTGCCGGATGGCCTCGATCGAGGCGTGGCCGGCCTGGTCCAGACCCAGCTCGAAGGCGAGGGCACTCAGCAGGCCGGCGGGCGTGGTGCTGACCGAGAGATCGACCGAGACCCAGCGGGTCGATCGATCCCCCGTCCGCAGCCGCTCGACCAGCCAGGTCTTGCCCGCGCCCGGCTCGCCGGTGAGCAGCCAGGGTCCGGTCGGCTGTTCCAGGCCGGCGGCGAGCGACTCCAGAATCTGGGCGCGACTGGGCAAGATGAGGGCATCGGCGGCGGCCAGGCGAGCCACGGCCGGTGCCCAGGGGGCGGCATTGAGTGCGCGATCCATCGCCGGACCTCTCCCATCGCTGGGCGGGCGGAATCTTGCATCGGCCGCGAATCCGCGGCGCGAGCGGCGATCCGCCCAGACTCTCGAGTTATCGGCCGATGGGCGCCCGGGGCTTCACTGCACCTGCGCCCAGCGGCGGCCGGCTCAGGCGAACAGGGCCTCGACGGCGCGGCCGTCGTTGACCTGGAGCGGCCGGCCCAGGGCGTCGAGCACCTGGAAACCGGGGTCGACGCCGAGCGCGGCGAGGATGGTGGCGCCCAGGTCGTCGGGGCCAACCAGGTCGCGCGCCGGGTGCGCCGCCCAGCGGTCGCTGGCGCCGTAGATCTGGCCGCCGCGGACGCCGCCGCCGGCCAGGGCGGCCGAGTAGCAGCGCGGCCAGTGCTCGCGGCCGGCGTTGGCGGCGGTGATCCTCGGCGTGCGGCCGAACTCGCCGACCCACACGATCAGCGTCTCGTCGAGCAGGCCGCGGTCGCTCAGGTCGTCGAGCAGGGCGGCGAAGCCCTGGTCGGCGGGGGGCATGAGGCGATTCTTGAGGTGGTTGAAGTTGTCGCCGTGAGTGTCCCAGAAGTTCTGGCCGTCGTTGTGCCAGTTCACGGTCACCAGCTCGACGCCCGCCTCGACCAGCCGGCGGGCCAGCAGCAGGCACTGGCCGTGGATGTGCCGGCCATAGCGGTCGCGGAGCTTCGGGTCCTCGGCCGAGAGGTCGAAGGCGCCCCGGGCCTCGGCCGTGGTCAGGGTGTCGAGCGCCCGCGACCGGAAGGTGTCCCACGGGTGCGCGGGGGCGCTGGCCGAGTCGAGCGAGCGGGCCAGGTCGTCGAGCAGGTGTCGGCGGCCGGCCAGTCGGTCGAGGCCGATGCCGTCGGGCAGGTCGAAGCCGGGCACGCGGAACTCGGGCGCATTGGGGTCGCCCTCGACGCGGAACGGCTCGTACGCCTTGCCCAGCCAGCCGGCGTTCTGCCCCGGGGCCTTGCCGCCGGGGGCCGCCGGGTGGGCGACCGTCCAGGGCATGGTCACCGCCTGCGGCAGCGAGCGGCCCGAGGGGCGGACCTTCGCCAGGATCGCCCCCAGGTGCGGCCAGTCGCGCGGCGAGGGGCCGGCGGCGTCCGACTTCGGCGTCGGGGCCAGGTGACCGGTCAGCACCCGGTGCGCCGTCGAGAGGTGCGCCGGGTCGTCGTGCGACATCGAGCGGATCACCGCCAGCCGGTGCATCTGCTGCGCGAGCTTCGGGAAGTGCTCGCTGACGAAGACGCCAGGCACGCTGGTCCCGATGGGCTGGAACGGCCCGCGGATCTCCGCCGGCGCCTCGGGCTTGGGGTCCCAGGTGTCGAGCTGGCTGGGACCGCCCCACTGGAAGATCAGGATGCACGACTTCGCCCGCCGGGGCAGGGCGGCCGTCGGGGTGGTCGTCGCCGCGCGGGCCGCCCGGGCGCCATAGAGGCCCGTCAGGCCCAGCCCGGTCAGGCCGTGCAGGCCGGCGCGGAGCACCTGGCGCCGGCTGGGGGCGGTCTGCCGGAAGTCGTTGCAGCCCGTGGGGGTTTCCGCCATTCGCGTCGACTCCCGCCCGGTCGCTCGCGGCCGGGCCGCGATTTGTTGGAACTCTGCTCAACAACCGGGCCGCTCGAAGTTTAGCCCATCGCGGGGGCCGTGTCGACGGTTTCCGGCCCCGGGGCCGACCCGCGTGGTTGCCCGGCCGCTCACCGTCGGGCTACGATCGCCGCCACCTCTCCGCGTCCCCGACCCGAACGGTCCCCGCAGACCCTGGCGAGGCTCCCTGCATGGCGCTGCGATTGCTGCCGTCGGCCCTGGCGTTCACCGCGCTCGGCCTGATCGTGTCCCACGCGGCCCCCCGGCTCCGGGCCCAGGAGGCCGGCCGGCCGGCCGAGGCGCGTTACGAGGCCGTGGCGCGGGCGCTGTCGACCTGGATCGAGGCCGAGCGGCGCGACAAGGGCGTGCCGGCCATCATGATCGCGCTGGTCGACGACCACACCGTCGTCTGGTCCGCCGGCTTCGGCCTGGCCGACCCGGCGACGAAGCGACCGGCCACGCCCGACACGGTCGTGCGGGTCGGCTCGGTCTCGAAGCTCTTCACCGACCTGGCCCTGATGCGGCAGGTCGAGCGGGGCACCGTGGACCTGGATGCGCCCCTGGCGAAGTCGCTCCCCGAGCTGACGTTCGAGAACCCGTTCGACAAGGTCGTGACGCTCCGCCACCTGATGGCCCACCGCGCCGGCCTGGTGCGCGAGCCACCCGTGGGCAACTACTTTGACCCGACCGAGCCGACCCTGGCGGCCACGCTGGCGAGCCTGGCCCGCACGAAGCTGGTCTACGAGCCCGGCACGCGGACGAAGTACTCGAACGCCGGCATCGCCGCCGTCGGCCGGGCGCTGGAGCGGGCGACGGGTCAGTCATACGACGCGGCGATCGCCGCCGCCGTGCTCGAGCCGCTCGGCATGACCCGATCCAGCTTCCGGCTCACGCCGGCGCTCAAGGCCGACCTGGCCTATGGCGAGATGTGGACGCTCGACGGCCGCACCTTTCCCGCCCCCGGCTTCGACTGGGGCATCGCGCCCGCGGCGAGCCTGTACAGCACGGTCGACGACCTGGGCAAGTTCCTCGCCATGCTGTTCGCCGGGGGGAAGGGACCGGATGGGGCGATCCTCAAGCCCGAGACCCTGCAGAGCATGTTCGAGCCCCAGCTCGGAGGCGCGGGGTTCGGGCTGGGGTTCATGGTCGGGTCGCTCGACGGCGCGAAGCGGGTGGGCCACGGCGGGGCCGTCTACGGCTTCGCGACCGAGGTGGGGGCGCTGCCCGAGGAGAAGCTGGGCGTGGTCGTCGTCTCGACCCGCGACTGCGCCAACGCCGTCAGCCGCCGGATCGCCGACCAGGCCCTGCGGATGATGCGGGCCGTCCGCCGCGGCGAGCCGCTGCCGACGCCCGCGAACAGCGAGCCCGTGCCGGCGGCCGAGGCCCGGGCGCTCGTCGGTCGCTACGGTGAGCCCTCGAACCCGGTCACGCTCCGGGTCCGCGACGGTGAGCTGATCGTGAGCCCGGCCCCGGGCGCGGCCGAGGGCCGGGTGCGGCGGCTGGGCGAGAAGCTGGTCATCGACGACGTGCTGAGCTTCGGCGTCGAGGTCGCGCGCGACGCCGACGGCCTGACGCTCGGAGGCCGGCACCTGCCGGAGCTCGCCGACCAATCCGAGGTCCCACCCACGCCGCCGGAGCGGTGGCGGGGCCTGATCGGCGAGTACGGCTGGGACCACGACGTGCTGTACATCCTGGAGCAGGACGGCCAGCTCCAGGCGCTCATCGAGTGGTTCTTCCTGTACCCGATCACGGAGGTCGAGCCCGACGTCTTCCGGTTCCCCGCCTCGGGGCTCTATGACGGCGAGCTGCTGCGGTTCCAGCGCGGCCCCGACGGCCGGGCCACCCGGGTGGTGGCCGCCGACGTCACGTTCGAGCGGCATGCGCCGGCGCCCGGGGTCGAGACCGGCCGGCCGTTCCGCGTCACGCCGGCGCGGTCGGTGGCCGAGCTGCGGCAGGAGTCCCTCAAGGCCACACCGCCCGTGCCGCCCGAGGGCCTCCGCGCCCCCGAGCTGGTGGAGCTGACGACCCTGGACCCCACGATCCGGCTCGACATCCGCTACGCCGGCACCGACAACTTCCTGGGCACGCCGTTCTACGACGCCCCGCGCGCCTTCCTCCAGCGCCCCGCCGCCGAGGCCCTGGTGCGGGCGCAGAAGGCGCTCGCCGCCGCCGGCTACGGGCTCTTGATCCACGACGCCTACCGACCCTGGTACGTCACCCGCATGTTCTGGGAGGCGACCCGCGGCCCCGATCGCGGGTTCGTCGCCAACCCGGCCGAGGGCTCGAAGCACAACCGGGGCTGCGCCGTCGACCTGACCCTGTGCGACCTCAAGACGGGCGAGCCCGTCGAGATGGTCGGCGCCTACGACGAGTTCTCGCCGCGATCGGCCCCCAACTACCCCGGCGGCACCGGCCGCCAGCGCTGGCATCGCGAGCTACTGCGAAGGACGCTGGAGCGCGAGGGGTTCACCGTCAACGTCGTGGAGTGGTGGCACTTCGACTTTGCCGACTGGCCGAAGTACCCCTTGCTCAACCTCTCGTTCGAGGCCGTCGCCCCGAAGCCCTGATTTGCTCACATGGGGTGTAGGGCCACCCCATGCCGCCGGTCCGAAGTGGGCCACCGACCCGTCGCGGCGGATGACGCTGCGCTGATCCGCCCTACGGGGAGACCGGCCCTCGGAGGTAGGGCGGATCAGC
>CAZUZD010000291.1:0-2737 GCA_964624465.1 uncultured Isosphaeraceae bacterium | reverse complement strand
GGGGGGGGGGGGGGCGGGGGCGGGCCCCCCCCGGCGGGGGCCCCGGCCCGGGGGGGGGGGGGCGTACCGGGGGGGCCCCCCCCCCCGGGCCCGGAGGGAGGGCCTCGCGCCTGCCCATCTGGATCGGGCGGGTGGCTGGGGTCTCGGGACGAGACCCCGGAGGCTTGGCCGCTCCGGTGGCCGATCCGCCCCTTGTTGCGGGGTTGTCGAGCGCTGGATGCCCGAGCGCCGGGGTCTCGTCCCGAGACCCCAGCCACCCTTGGAGGACCGCGTTCTGGCCCCACGAACCAGGGAGGCGGGACTCACGCAGCGGCGGAGGCCAGTCGGACTCAGCTGCTGGCGCTGCGGTAGGAGCGGAGGGCCTTGTAGAAGAACCAGCGGCTGAACAGCAGGCTGGCGATCGTGGCCACGATCATGAAGACGATCAGGCGGGGCTCGATGGCCTTGACCATGAGCTGGGCGGGCACGTTGACGACGAGCAGGATCGGCAGGATGTACGTGAAGAACCGCCCGATCGGCTCGGCCCAGCTCTGGTTGAAGATCTCCTTGGGGTAGCGCGCCAGGCTGGAGAAGAGCCACCACATCTCCATCATGCTCTGGTTGCGCACCATCCACACCGAGACCGAGGTGAGCATCAGCATGAAGCTGTAGGCGAGCATCACGCCGCAGGTGAACAGGGCCAGGAAGCCGAGGAGCTTGCCGGGGTCGAACGTCCACCCCATCTGGACGAGCGACAGGATCATGACGCCGACGCCCATGACGATGTTGGGCGCCGTCGACCAGTCGATGCGGCGGCAGGTGACCAGGAACTGCTCGTCGATCGGCTTCAGGAGCAGGAAGTCGAGGTCGCCGTTGCGGATCAGCTCGCCGAACTCGTTGCAGTTCTCGAGGAACAGGGTCTCGATCAGGCCGTTGAGCGCGAAGTAGCAGCCGACGAAGAACAGGTACTGCGGCTCGCTCCAGCCGGCGACGGCGCTCGTGCGCGCGAACACCGTGCGATAGAACAGCAGCAGGATGCCGAGCCAGAGGACTTCCACCGAGACCTTGACCAGGAAGTTGCCGCGGAAGGCCATCTCGCGCGCCAGGGTGTAGCGGGCGAAGCCGCCCAGGAGCCGGCCGTAGCGGAGCGTGGCGGCGATCATGCGAGCGCGAGCCTCAGGAGTGCGGGCCAGGATCGGGACGGGGACCGGTCAGCCGCCGAAGGCGCCGTAGTGCCGCAGGCCGCGGCGGTAGAGCCAGCGGGCGAGCAGGGCGAACCCGACGGCCCAGGCGGCCTGGAGCAGCAGGCCGTAGACCAGGTCCCAGCCCTGGAGCTTGCCCAGGAAGACGATCGCCGGGAAATACGCCATGTACTGGAACGGCAGGCACCGCAGGACCGTGGCCCAGAACGGCGGCAGCAGGTCGAGCGGGAACATGTGCCCGGAGATGAAGAAGTTCAGGGTCATGACGACCCAGAGCATCGACGTCACCTCCAGGAACCAGAACCCGATCATGCCGACGGCGACCTCGAAGTAGAAGCCGACGAAGAAGGCGAGCACGAGCGACACCGCGTAGGCCAGCCAGGTGGTCAGGTCGGTCGGGACCACGCCGGCGAAGTAGCCCCGGCAGATGTAGAACAGGACGCCATAAGGCAGGGCGGCCGAGACGATGTAGGTCGCCTTGTGGGCCAGCCGGTAGGCGACCAGGTAGTCGATCATGTCGATCGGCTGGAGCAGGTACTTCTTGAGCGTGCCCTCGCGGATGTCGCGGGCGATGCCGCCGGCCAGGCCCGGCATGCTGGAGAACATGCGGGTGATGTTCACCAGCAGCAGGTAGGCGATCATCTCGTTGAAGCTGAAGCCCGAGAGGGTCGTGTCGCCGGCCGAGGTCCCCTCGCGGGCGCCGGCGCCGTCGTAGACGGCCTGCCAGAGCAGGATCGTCGTGAGGATGGGCAGGAACCGCAGGAAGGTCGAGAACAGGAAGTCGGCGCGGTAGGTCATCCGCTCGACGAGCGTGACGCGGAAGATCTTGGCGTACTTGCGGAACCCCGCCACCCGGCCGGGCGGCGCCGGACCGTCGAGGTCAGGGACCGGGGGCGGCACCTGGCCGAGGAGGGAACCGCTCGGGGTCGTCGGGACGTTCATGGGGATGGCGGGCTCGCGGCCTCGGGCTCCGTCCGGCAACGTCACGTCAGGCGGCGTCGGGGCCCGCCCGATCCTCCTGGAACACCCGCGTGATGACCTGCTCCAGCGGCGGGTCCTGCACGCTGATGTCCGCGACCTCGTACTGATCCAGCAGCGCGCCCAGCACCTCGCTGACCCGGGCGCGATCGACCTTCAGGTCGACCACCGGGCCCTGGGTGCGGGTCACCTCGCCGTACCGCTCCAGGCCGGTGGGCGTCTGGCCCTCGGCGAACTCCAGCTTGACCAGCTTGGTGGCGCCGAACCGCTCGGAGAGGCCGACCAGGTCGCCGTCGTAGACCAGCCGGCCGTGGTTGATCACGAGCACCCGGTTGCAGAGGGCCTCGATGTCGCGCATGTAGTGGCTGGTGAGCATCATCGTGATGCCGCGGCGGGTGTGATAGGCCCGTAGGCACTTCTGGATCGCCACCTGCGCCACCACGTCGAGGCCGATCGTCGGCTCGTCGAGCAGGAGCACCTGCGGCTGGTGCAGCAGCGCGGCGATCAGCTCCATCTTCATCCGCTCGCCCAGCGACAGCTCGCGGACCGGCTGCCCGAGCAACCCGCGCACGCTTAAC
>CAZUZD010000290.1:6642-7850 GCA_964624465.1 uncultured Isosphaeraceae bacterium | reverse complement strand
TGGCACGGGCCAAGACCGAAGGGGCCGACATCATCGGGCTCTCGGGCCTGATCACACCCTCGCTCGACGAGATGGTCCATGTCGCCAAGGAGATGAAGCGCGAGGGCTTCACGATGCCGCTCCTGATCGGCGGCGCCACCACCAGCCCCAAGCACACTGCCGTCAAGATCGCCCCCCACTACGAGGGCATGGTCGTCCACGTCAAGGACGCCTCCCGCTGCGTCGGCGTGGTCGATCGGCTGATCCGCCCCGAGGAGCGCGTCGGCTTCGACGCCGCCAACCGGGCAATGCAGGAGCAGGAGCGGATCGCCTTCGGTCGCAAGGTCCAGCGCAAGCTGGTCCCCTACGCTGAGGCCCTGAACCAGCGGTTCCGGATCGACTGGGCGACGACCCCGATCGACACCCCGGCGTTCCTGGGCCCCCGGACGTTGCGGGACATCCCGCTGGCCGAGATCGTGCCGTTCATCGACTGGTCGCCCTTCTTCTCGGCCTGGGAGCTGCGCGGAAAGTACCCGAACATCCTCAAGGATGAGGTCGTCGGCGAGGAGGCCCGCCGGCTCCACGCCGATGCGCTCAAGCTCCTCGATCAGATCGTCGCCGGCAACAAGTTCCAGGCGCACGCCGTCTACGGGTTCTTCCCAGCGAACTCCGACGGCGACGATGTGATCGTCTTCACCGACGAGTCGCGCCAGACCGTCCGCGAGCGGCTACCGATGCTCCGGCAGCAGTGGGAGCGGGTGGGGCAGAAGGACTTCCGGAGCCTGGCTGACTACATCGCGCCGGTCGGCTCGGGCCGGGCCGATTACCTGGGGGCCTTCGCCGTCACGACCGGCCACGGGGTCGACGAGCTGGTGAAGGCGTTCGAGGCCGACCACGACGACTACTCGGCGATCATGGCCAAGGCCCTGGCCGACCGCCTGGCCGAGGCCTTCGCCGAGATGCTCCACGCCCGTGCCCGCCGCGACTGGCGCTACGGCGAGCAGGAGCAGCTCACGCCCGAGCAGCTCATCGAGGAGGAGTATCGCGGGATCCGCCCGGCCCCGGGCTACCCGGCGTGCCCCGACCACACGCTCAAGCTGCCGCTCTGGGACCTGCTTGACGTGAAGGCCCAGACGGACATGTGGCTCACCGAGAGCCTCGCCATGGTCCCGGCCGCCGCCGTGAGTGGCTACTACTTCGGTCACCCCCAGGCCCGGTACTTCGCCGTC
>CAZUZD010000290.1:0-6632 GCA_964624465.1 uncultured Isosphaeraceae bacterium | reverse complement strand
CAAGTCGAGTCGTATGCCGCCCGGACGGGAAAGCCGCTCGACGAAGTCGAGCGGTGGCTCAGCCCCAACCTGGCCTACGAGCCGCGCTGAGCGGGCCGGTCCGGACCGCCTCCGAATCCAGAACGATCGCCCCCGCCTGACCTAGCACGAAGTCAGACGGGGGCGATGCGTTCTTCAGGCTGGCAAATCCGTCGCGGTCAATCTTCCTCGACATGCCCGCGGGTCTTCTGATACTTCTCGACGATCTGCTGCTGCAGGTTCGGCGGCACCGGCTCGTAGGCCTTGAACTCCATGACATAGGAGCCCAGGCCACCGGTCATGCTCTTGAGGTGGGTGGCGTAGGTCAGCACCTCGCTCAGGGGCGCCTGGGCCCGAACGGTCTGCTGGCCGTCGGGCTGAGCGTCCATCCCGGTGATGTGCCCGCGACGGGTCGACAGGTCGGCGGTGATGTCGCCGAACTTGTCGCCGGGGACGGTGATCTCCAGCTCGACGATCGGCTCGAGCAGCACGGGCCTTGCCTTCGCGAACGCCTTGCGGAAGGCCGAGGCGCCGGCCGTCTTGAACGCCTGCTCCGAGCTGTCGACGTCGTGGTGCTTGCCGAAGTAAACCTCGGCCTCGATGTCGACGACGTGGTTTCCCGCGATCACGCCGCGGTCGAGCTGCTCGCGGATGCCCTTCTCGACGGCCGGGATGAACTGGTTCGGGATCACGCCCCCCTTCACGGCGTCGACGAACGCGAACCCCTCACCGCGCTCGCGGGGCCGGATGCGCAGGTGGACCTCGGCGAACTGGCCCCGGCCGCCGGTCTGCTTCTTGTGCCGGTGACTGTCGTCGGCGTCGGTGGTGATCGTCTCCAGGTAGGGCACGTGCGGGACGTGGGTGTTCACGTCGAGCTTGTAGCGGTTCTTGAGCCGCTGCTGGATCACGTCCAGGTGCAGGTCGCTCATGCCGCTGATGATCAGCTCGTGCGTCTGGGCGTCACGGCGGAACGAGAAGGTCGGGTCCTCGTCGGCGATCTTGGCCAGGCCGGCGCTGATCTTGGCCTCATCCTCGCGGGCCTTGGGCTCGACGGCCCGCGGCACCATCGGCGTGGGGAACCCGATGGGTCGCAGCTTCAGGCCGGGCACCGCCGTGTTGCCGCCGACATTCGAGACGGTGTCGGAGACGTGTAGGTCGTCGAACTTGGCGATCGCCACGAGGTCGCCGGCGATCGCCTCGGCGACCTCCTCCTGCTGCTTGCCCTGCATCACGTACACGTGGCCGGCCTTGGCCGACTTGCCGCTGCGCAGGTTCACCAGGGTCGTCTCGGCGGTGAGCCGGCCGGTGAGGATCCGCAGGTGGGCGAGCTTGCCCATGAACGGGTCGTTGGCCGTCTTGAACACCTGGGCGACCAGGGTGCCATCCTCGGCCGGGGTGATCTCGACCTCCTCGCCGTCGGCGCCGTCGGTGAGGGTACGGGTCCCGACCCGGTGCAGCGCATCGGGGTTCAGACCGCACTCGGCGACCAGGTCGAGCAGCTCGGGGACGCCCACGTCCTTCCGGGTCGAGACGCAGACGATCGGCACGAGCTGGCCCAGGCCGATGGCCCGGCAGGCAGCCCCTTTCAGCTCGTCGGCGGGGATGGTCTCGCCGTCGAGGTAGCGGGTCATGAGCCCCTCGTCGGTCTCGACGATCTGCTCGACGAGCATCTGATACGCTTCCGACGGGTCCATCGGGCAGCCGGCGGGGACCTCGGCCGGCGGGCTCAGCACGTTGACGAGGCCGCTGAAGGCGGGCCCCTCGCCGATCGGGACGTTGAACGGCACGCACTGGGTGCCGAAGGTGGTGCGGATCGCCTCCAGGTCGGCGCGGAAGTCGACGTTGTCGGCGTCCATCTTGGTGATGGCCAGGAACCGGCCGAGCTTCAGGCGGCCGGCCTCCTGGAAGATCCGGCGGGTGTTGGTCTCGACGCCGGAGGGGCCGCTGACGGAGATCAGCACGTTCTCGACGGCCGCGAGGCTGCTGAGGGCGTTGGCGATGAAGTCGGGGTAGCCGGGGGTGTCGATCAGGTGGATCTGCCGGCCGCGCCAGGCCAGATGGCCCAGGTGGCTGTCGATCGAGAAGTGCCGGCGCTTCTCCTCCTCGTCGACGTCGAGCAGGCTGGTGCCCTCGTCGGGCGACCCCTTGCGGCTGGCGACTCCACCGGCGAAGAGCAGGGCGTCGGCCAGGCTGGTCTTGCCCGACGCCCCATGTCCAGCCAGGGCCAGGTTCCTGATGTCGGCAACGTGATAGGACGTGGTCATCGCAACCTCCAGAGTTCGGGGGGCAGGGGCGTCGCGGGCTCGGCGGCGCCCGCTCCGGGCGCGCGGCCACAACAGCCCTCGGTCAGTGACCTGTGGCGGAGCAGGGGAGTGTCACCTCCTCGGATTGCGGGGCGGACGATCGGGCGTCCGGCCGTCGGCGGCGCGGGTCAGCCGCGGGCGGACAGGCGGGCGATCGCCTCGGGAAGCGTGAAGGCGCCTTCGTAGAGCGATCGGCCGGCGATGCACGCCGGGACCGGGATCGCCGCCAGCGCCGTCAGGTCGTCCAGGGTGCTGATGCCGCCGGAGGCGATCACCGGGGTCCTCAGCCGGCGAGCCAGGGCGGCCGTCGCCGCCACATTCGGCCCGGCCATCATCCCGTCCCGGGCGATATCGGTGTAGATCACGGCGGCCAGGGGCAGGGCGTCATACTGCGCGGCCAGGACGCCCGCATCGACCGAGGAGACCTCGAGCCAGCCCTCGGTGGCGACCTTGCCGTCACGGGCGTCGAGGCCCAGCACGATCCGCCCAGGGTGCCGCTCGGCCAGCCTGGCGAACCAATCCGGGTCCTTGAGCGCCTGGGTGCCCACGATGACACGGTCCAGGCCCGCGGTGATCCAGTCCTCCGCCGTCGCGTCGCTGCGGATGCCGCCGCCGAGCTGGCAGGGGATGCCGACCGTGTCCAGGATCCGGCGGACCACGTCGCGGTTGACCGGCTGGCCGGACTTGGCCCCGTCGAGGTCCACCAGGTGCAGCCGGGTGGCGCCGTCGGCGGCCCAGCGGGCGGCCATGGCCACCGGGTCGGTCCCGAAGACGGTCTCGCGGCCGTAGTCGCCCTGACGCAACCGCACGCACTGGCCGCCGCGGAGATCGATCGCCGGGATGACTTGCATGAAAGTGAGCCTGCGGACCGCCGCGGAATGTCGACCTCGTTGTCTCTTTTCTGAACTCTAGCCACGCCCGGAGGAGGCCGCAAGCACCCACCCGGTCCCCGGGGACCGCCGCGGTTCGCCCTGGAATCGTTTTCCGTTCTGGCCCGGTCGCGTAGAATCTCCTTGGATCGTCCTTCCCGGCGAGCGGCCGGCCCGGGGGCCCCTGTCCCGGTCCGCCGCCGTCGCCCGATTCGATGCCGGAACGCGACCCGTCCGGCCCTCTCCGATAGGTGCCCGAGCCATGGCTACGGCCGTCAGCGATGCAGGAATTCAGCCGCTTGCCTTCGAGCCGTACCGGGCGATCGAGCCCGCCGAGCTGGAGGCCAGGATCCGATCGGCCAAGTCCGACCTGGGTCGGAGCCTGCTGATCCTGGGCCACCACTACCAGCAGGACGAGGTGATCCAGTTCGCCGACCTGCGTGGCGACAGCTACAAGCTGGCCCGGATGGCGGCCGACACGCGGGAGGCCCGCTGGATCGTCTTCTGCGGCGTGCACTTCATGGCCGAGACGGCCGACATCCTCACCGAGCCCGACGTCTCGGTGATCCTGCCCGACGCCACCGCCGGGTGCAGCATGGCCGACATGGCCGACATCACCAGCGTCGAGGCCGCCTGGAGCGACCTGGGCGAGGTGATCGACCTGGACGACGTGATGCCGGTCACGTACATCAACTCCGCGGCCGACCTCAAGGCATTCTGTGGCCGACACGGCGGCCTGGTCTGCACCAGCTCGAACGCCAGGGCCGCCCTGGAGTGGGCCTTTGCTCGCCGCCGCCGGGTGCTCTTCTTCCCCGACCAGCACCTCGGCCGGAACACCGCCCGCGCCATGGGGGTGCCGCTCGAGGAGATGCCGATGTGGGACCCCCGGCTGCCGATGGGCGGCAACACCGAGGCGGCCCTGCGGCAGAGCCGGGTGATCCTCTGGCGCGGGCACTGCTCGGTGCACCAGATGTTCCGCCCGGCCCACATCGACCAGTTCCGCGACCGTTACCCGGGCATCCGGATCCTGGTGCACCCGGAGTGCATGATGACGGTCGTCGACAAGGCCGACCTCGTCGGATCGACCGAGTTCATCCTCAAGACGGTCGCCGACTCCCCCCCCGGCTCCACCTGGGCGGTGGGCACCGAGCTGCACCTGGTCAACCGGCTCGCCAAGGAGCACCCGGACAAGACGGTCATGTTCCTGTCGCCGATGGTCTGCATGTGCTCGACCATGTACCGGATCGACCTGCCGCACCTGGCCTGGGCGCTCGAGAACCTGCGGCAGGGGACCCCGACGAACATCGTCCGGGTGCCCGAGGCCACCGCCCACTGGGCCCGGGTCGCCCTGCAGCGAATGCTCGAAATCCACTGACCCCCCGCCCCCGGGCTGGACCAGCACGGGCGCAGACCCTCTCGTCGTGGCTTCGCAGCCGTGCGCAGGCTGCCCGCGGCTGCGCATGCGGACGACAGGGTTGCCCGTGCCGATGAGGCAAATGGACCACGCTTGTGGTCGGTCTGGGTGCTGGCTGGCGGTCAGGAGTCCTGGATTCCGCTACTCACGGAAGGCCTGGTGTCCCCTGCGCACCGATGGTCCCGAGTTTGCGGTCCGAATTGCGGCCGGGTGGGGCGCCCCGCCTTGATGCGCGCCGCCGGGGCAGGTAGCCTCGGGCCATACGGCCATCCTCTCTTCTCCTCCGACGGGTGTCGCCGATGTCGACCAGCTCGCCGTCCCAGTCCGTGCCGGTCTACTACACGAGCCCGCAGGACATCGACGCCCTGCTGCAGGCCTGCCACGGCGATCCGTTCGGCGTGCTGGGCCAGCATCGCCTGCCGGGCACCGGTGGCAAGCCCGACGGGCTGCTCGTCCGGGCCTTCCTGCCCGAGGCGCGGGCGGCCTGGCTGATCGACCTCAGCAAGGGGGGCCCAGGCGTCCGGGTCCCGATGCAGCGGATCCACGTCGGTGGCATGTACCTGGCCACCTTCCCCGATCGGACCGCGCGGTTCCCGTACCGCATCGCCATCGAGAGCCATGAGGGGTACAGCTGGGAGTTCGAGGACCCGTACCGCTTCGCTCCGGTGCTCACCGACTACGACCTGCACCTGATGGGCGAGGGGACGCACTACCGCAACTACGAGAAGCTGGGCGCCCACCTGGTCACCCACGAGGGCATCCGCGGCGTGCACTTCGCCGTCTGGGCCCCGAACGCACAGCGGGTCAGCGTCGTCGGCAATTTCAACCACTGGGACGGCCGCCGGCACCCGATGCGCAACTGCGGCCCTGGCGGGATCTGGGAGCTGTTCATCCCCGACCTGGCCCAGGGCGAGGTCTACAAGTACGAGATCAAGAGTCGCGTCAACGGCTACCAGGTGACCAAGACCGATCCCTACGGCTTCTACGCCGAGAAGCGTCCGGACACGGCGTCGATCGTCTGGGACATCACGAAGTTCGAGTGGTCGGACGACGCCTGGATGTCGCGACGGGCCCAGGCGCAGGCGCTCGATGCCCCGGTCTCGGTGTATGAGCTGCACCTGGGCTCGTGGCGCCGGAAGGTCGAGGAGGGGGGCCGGTTCCTGACCTACGGTGAGCTCGCCGAGGATCTGGTTGCCTACCTCAACCAGACGAACTTCACCCACGTCGAGCTGCTGCCGATCAACGAGCACCCCTTCGACGGGAGCTGGGGCTACCAGCCGGTGGGCTACTTCGCCCCCACCTCCCGGCACGGCACGCCCGACGACTTCGCGGCGTTCGTCGACACCCTGCACCAGCACGGTTACGGGGTGATTCTGGACTGGGTCCCCGCCCACTTCCCGCGCGACGTGCACGGCCTGGGCTTCTTCGACGGCACGCACCTCTACGAGCACGAGGACCCCCGCCTCGGCGAGCACCGGGACTGGGGCACGAAGATCTTCAACTATGGCCGGACCGAGGTCCGCAACTTCCTCCTCGGCAACGCCCTGTTCTGGCTCGACCGTTACCACATCGACGGCCTGCGGGTCGACGCCGTCGCCTCCATGCTCTACCTCGACAACTCCAGCAAGGACGGCGAGTGGCTGCCGAACGCCTTCGGCGGCAACGAGAACCTGGAGGCGATCGACTTCCTCAAGAAGCTCAACGAGGTCACGCACCACTACCACCCCGGCATCCTCACGATTGCCGAGGAATCGACGGCCTGGCCCAGCGTCTCCCGCCCGACCTACCTGGGCGGCCTGGGGTTCAGCCTGAAGTGGAACATGGGCTGGATGAACGACACCCTCCGCTACTTCGCGAAGGATCCGGTCTTCCGCAAGTACGAGCATGGCGCCCTGACGTTCAGCCTGATCTACGCCTTCACCGAGAACTTCGTGCTGCCGCTGTCCCACGACGAGGTCGTGCACGGCAAGGGTTCGCTGCTCGACAAGATGCCGGGCGACGAGTGGCAGAAGCGCGCGAACTACCGGC
>CAZUZD010000289.1:0-7876 GCA_964624465.1 uncultured Isosphaeraceae bacterium | reverse complement strand
GCCAGCCGCTCTGGGCGCCCGGCACGATGTACCCGAACCTCAACGCCTACGCTCCGCCGCCGGGCCCCGGCGCCGGTTACTCGAACAGCGACGGCCTGATCCGGACCCCCTTCGCCGGCGTCGCCATGGACCCGCTCGACACCGCCGCCGTCGCCGACCTGGCCGGCGGCGCCGACGCCTTCGACCGCTCCCGGCTCCGGCCCAACGGCCCGCCACCGCCGCCGAACGGCCGCGCCTCGCGCCGCGACCGCGAGCGGGCCGCCGAGCGGCTCAAGGTCGGCGACCGGCTGTTCCGCGCCCGGGAGTTCGCCCGCGCCTCCGAGCGCTACGGGCAGTCGATCCAGGCCGATCCGACCTCGGCGGCCGCCTATGTGCGGCTGGCGCAGGTGGCCGTGGCCCGCAAGGACTACGAGGCGGCCGCCCGCCGGCTCCGCGAGGCCCAGGTGGCCGACCCGACCTGGATGCGCAACGCCCCCGATGTCCAGAACCTCTTCGGCGACCCCCGCCAGTTCGCCGCCGTGCTGGCCGACCTGGAGTCGCACCTGCAGGCCGAGCCCAACGACCGCGACGCCTGGCTCGTGCTGGGCGCCGAGCTGTACCTCTCCGGCCGCACCCGGCGCGCCGCCGACGTGTTCCTCCGCCTCAGCGATCGCCAGCCTGACGAGACCCTGGCGGCGTTTCTCCAGGCGTCCCGGGCGTTGCGCTGAGGGCGGCCGGGGCGGCGGCCGTCGTGGCGAACCCGAGCCGCTCCGCCAGGCGGTCCCAGGGGACCCAGACGGCGTAGCACGGGAAATACGGGCGGAAGTCGATGCCCATCAGCAGCAGGATGCCGACCTGCATGCCCAGCAGGCCGAACATCAGCGGCAGCCGGAGCCGTCGGCTGATCAGCGCCAGCGGGCAGAGGACCTCCAGCACGAGCGTCGCGGCGGCCAGCGCGTGGCAGACGCCGGGCCACTCCGCGAGCCTCAGGCCCAGGTCGAGCGGCGGGACGTGGGTGTAGTGGTGCCGGACGAGCAGGTTCCGCATCGTGTCCGAGGTGACCCACTCCAGCCCCGAGCCCCGGAGCTTGCCGAAGCCGGCCGCGGCGAAGACGGTCACCATCAGCAGCCAGGCCAGCCGGATCGGCCAGGTGAACTCCGGCGAGGGGGGCGGCAGGGCCCCGGTCGCGCCCGTGGCCCGGTTCCGCCGCCAGCGGTCCAGCGACAGCGCCTCGCCGCAGCGCGACACGGCCAGGATCCCGAGGACCAGCACGGGGACCGTCTCCGAATGATCCACCTTGCCGAAGTTCTGCGGCAGCCCGAGCAGGTACAGCCCCAGCCCGAACGCCGCCGCCGTGGCCAGCCGGGTGCCCAGCCCCAGGCACGCCAGCAGCAGCGCCAGCCGGAACGCCCAGCTCAGCAGCTCGAGCACCCCGGCCGGCGCCACCGACCAGTGCAGGAGCCGGAACAGGGGGATCGGCAGCCAGAAGCTCGGGTCCACGGCCGCCCAGCGCTCGGGGTGGTCGAACAGCGCGATGCCCAGGAGCCCGCCGCAGACGACGATCCGGCTGACGGCCAGGTTGACGGCCGTCGTCGGGCGGAACCAGGACCATCGGAACCAGGCGGCCAGCCACTGCATCGGTGCGGGTGCTCCTGGAGACGATTCGGCCGGCGGTCGTGCTCGGGTTCGGGGGCGCCCCGCGACCGCTCGGGTCAGTGCTGGCGGACGTCGCGCAGGCCCAGCCGGGTCGTGGTCCGGATCAGCCGGGCGCGGAACCCGCCGGCCCAGCGCGTCAGGCGTCCCGCGGACCGCCGGCTCAGCCGCGTGCCAGGCCGGGTCAGGCCCTCCAGGGCGTCCGCCGCGATCGTGCCGTGGCGGGCCAGCGCCGCCAGGGCGGCCTCGTAGGCGACCGGCAGCGGCCCGTCGAGCGAGGCCAGGAACGAGAGGATCCGCACGTCATCGGGCAGGACCGGCTCCTGGGGCGTCGACTGGTAATTGTACGCCGTGGGATACGTCCGGATCTCGGGCTCGATCTCCGCAATCGCCCGATTCAGGGCCGGCTGATCGACCACCAGCCCGATCGCCAGCGACTCGCGCCAGCGCGCGTGCCAGGCCGCGAACAGGGCGTGGACCCGCGGGGTGTCGGCCGCCGCGAACACACCGCCCGCGAAGTACCGTGGCGACGGGGACCAGCCCAGCCTTCGGTGGTACGGCCCGAGCCAGGCGGGGGAGACGCCCGTCGCCTCGGCGAAGAAGCTGTCGGGGCAGATCCCCAGCTCGGCGTCGCAGGCCATCAGCGCATCGAGCGGGCCGGCCACCACCGAGTCGGCGTCGAGGTACACGAACGGGCCGTCAAGGCGGCCGCGCAGCGTGGTCTTGAGGAAGCGGCTCCGATGCACCGGCCCGCCGGGGACCTCGCAATCGATCCAGCGGTCGACGAGCCTCGCCAGCGGGAGGCCGCCATCCCGGCAGGCCCGCGCCAGGGGCGCATCACACAGGCAGACGACGGTCGCCGCGGGGTGATACCGCCGCAGCGAGAGGATCGACAGGCCGGCCCCCGTCAGATACCGGTGCGCGGCGGTCGGGGAATCGCCGGTGAGGATGTAGACGAACGGCGGCACGGGCGACGGTCCTGGCTGGCCACGAGGGGCCACCGCGGGCGGAGCACCCGGGAGGCCAGTTCGCTGTCCGGAGTCTAGGGCGCGTGGGGGGCGGCGGCGCCCGGGGAACCCGCCGTCCCGGGTCGCTCGACCTCGGCGACGATCCGGGCGCGGGCCGGGTGGTCGCGGTCGATGACGGTGGCACGCAGGTCCCAGAGCTCGTCGCAGAGCCGGACGGCCCGCAGCGCGGGGCCGCGGTGCAGGCCGAGCCCGCGGTTGGCCTCGTAGAGCGGCAGCAGCGACCCCAGGGGCCGCGTCAGGTCGCGGTGGTCCTGGCTCATCCGATCCAGGGCGGTGTGCAGGCGGCCGAGGCTGAACGGGGCCAGCTCGCCCGACCGCAACGCGACGGTCCGGCCGTCGGGCGTCACGCCCAGCACCCGCATGGCGGCCTCGTGATCGGGGTACACCTTCGAATACAGGCTGTAATGGGACCAGGGCCAGAGCGAGCGCTGGAGCAGCACGCAGAGGGCGTGGCCGCCAACCACCGCCACGATCAGGGCCAGCACGGTCAACTGTCGGGCCCGGCCGAGGGTGGGCGCGTCCGCCGCCAGCGTCGGCGCTGGCCAGCGCGCGGCCAGCCACGACTCGACCCCGGGTCGGGCCAGCAGGGCCAGCGCGATGCCCGCGAGGCCGATGCCGGCCAGGACGACCCGGGCGAACGCGGCCCCGTGGTCGGGCCGCAGCCTCAGGACCCGGGCCACCAGTCCTGGGGCCGGCGCCGGCGGACTCGGGGCCAGCGCGCACAGCCACCACGCGGCGGCGATCAGCGCCGTGGCGGCGAGGAGGGCTCGGGGGCGGAGCCTCGGATTCGTCGGCATCGATGGGCCTGGCACGGCAGGGACAGAACGCGTTCGCAGCGTAATCGGCGGTCGGCGCCCTGGGAAGCCTCCGGCACCCGGCGGGTCGGGTCGGCTTGCGTCGGGCGCCCGGGGGAGGAATACTCGGGGCCAGGCCGGCGCCGTCGTGCCGCCGGTGCCCAGGCCCGCCCGCACCCCCTCCCTCGAACGAACCCCCGCGCCGGCGTCCCGAGACGTTTCCCGTCCCGCCCCGGCGGGGTGGCCGCTCCGGGCCCCGGCCCTCGTGCCTGCCCACGCACCCCGCGGAGTCCTCTCCCATGCGCCGATCCCGAGTCCTCGCGCCGCTCGTGTGGCTGGCCCTCGCCCTGCGGCTGGCCGCCCCGGCCGGGGCGCAGGAGGGGCTGATCCCCCACGCCCAGGACCGACCGCCCAACCCGGCGAAGTCGCCCGCCGAGGCCGTCGCGGCCATGACCGTGCCCGAGGGGTTCACCGTCGAGGTCGTCGCCGCCGAGCCCGACCTGATCAATCCGGTGAGCATGACCATCGACGACCGGGGCCGGTTCTGGGTCACCGAGAGCCTCGAGTACCCGCGCCGCGAGCCCGGCGTCGGCCGCGACCGGATCAAGGTCCTCGAGGACACCGACGGCGACGGCGCGGTCGACAGGACGACGATCTTCGCCGAGGGCCTGAACATCCCCTCGGGCATCGCCGTGGGCCACGGCGGCGTCTGGGTCGCGAACTCGCCCGACCTGCTGTTCTATCCCAACGCCGACGGCGACCTGACGCCCGACGGGCCGCCCGAGGTGATCGTCAGCGGCTTCGGGCGCGACGACACCCACGAGCTGCCCAACAGCCTGACCTGGGGCCCCGACGGCCGGCTCTACGGCTGGAACGGCGTGTTCAACCCCAGCCACATCGAGTATCGCGGCAAGACGTACGACTTCACTTGCGCCATCTTCCGCCTGAACCCGAAGACCCGCGACTTCGACCTGTACTGCGAGGGCGTGAGCAACCCCTGGGGCATCGCCTTCAACGACGACGGTGAGTGCTTCGCCAGCGCCTGCGTGATCGACCACCTCTGGCACCTCGTCGAGGGCGGCTACTACATCCGCCAGGGCGGCCCGTACCCGCCGCACACCGCGCCCATGCGGTCGATCGTTGACCACCAGCACCAGAAGGCCGCGTACTGCGGCATCCACTACTTCGACAGCGACGCCTACCCCGAGCCCTACCGCAAGCGGCTGTACATGGGGAACATCCACGGCAACTGCCTCAATGTCGACGCCCTCCAGCGCGCGGGCTCCACCTACAAGGCCGAGGGCGAGCCCGACTTCCTGAGCGCCAACGACGCCTGGTTCATGCCCGTGGTCCAGAAGACCGGCCCGGACGGCTGCCTGTACGTGCTCGACTGGTACGACCGCTACCACTGCTATCAGGACGCCAACCGCGACCCCGCCGGCATCGACCGCCTCAAGGGCCGCCTCTACCGCATCCGGTACAAAGAAACGCCCCGCGCCCGCATCCACCTGGGCGGGGAAACCAGCACGCAGCTCGTCGAGCGCCTGGGCGCCGGCAACGACTTCCTGCGATCGACCGCGCGGCGGCTGCTCGTCGAGCGGGCCCTCCGCGACGGCGCCGCCGGCGACCGGCCGACGGACCGGTTCGACCCGGAGCGGCTCCGCGCCACGATCCTCGACCGCAAGGCCGACCGTACCCGGCGTCTGGAGTCGCTCTGGGTGGTCGCCGGCGTCGACACGCTCCGCGGCGCGGTCGGCTCGCCCGACCTGTACACCGCCCTGCTGCGCGACCCCGACGCGACCTTCCGCGCCTGGGCCGTGCGGGTGATCGCCCCGCGGCCGGTCGAGCCGGCGCAGGGGGCGGCCATCGAGCCGCTGCTGCAGGCCGAGACCGACCCGATCGTGCTCCGGCAGCTCGCCATCGCCGCCGGCCGCCGCAACGACCCCGGCACGCTCGCCAGGGCCCTGGCCCTGGCCCCCGACGATGCCCTGATCGCCCACCTCGCCTGGCAGAACTTGCACCCGACGCTCACCAGTTTCGAGGGCTTCGCCCGCTGGCACCTGGCGGCGCTCGACCCGGAGCGGGGCGCCCGCTCGAAGGCCGTGGCGGCGCTCTGGCCGCGGGTCGTCGGCCGGCTGGCGACCGCCGAGGGCGTCTCCGGCGCCGACCTGGCCGGCGCCGTCACGACGGTGCTCGCCGAGACGAAGGCCGACGCCGGCCTGAGCCAGAAGGTGCTCGACGGCCTGACCCGCGACCTCCGCGAGGGCCGGCTCGCCGGCGACCGCCGCGCGGCGTTCCTCGCCGGCCTGCTCCCCGCCCTCCGGGCCGGCATGGCCGACTCCCGGGGCCCGAACCGCGCCGATTACCGCGAGCTGGCCGGCGCCCTGGCCGTGCCCGAGGGCGTGGCGGCCCTGCGAGAGACCCTGGGCGACGCCCAGGCGCACCCCGGCCATCGCGCCGAGGCCCTCGACGTGCTGGCCGCGCTCCGCGACCCGGCCACCCTGCCGATCGTCGGCCAGGTGCTCGCCGACGCCGACGCGCCGGTCGAGCTCCGCGAGCGGGCCCTGGCCGCGCTCGGGCCGCTGGATGGCCCCGAGGTTGCCGCGGTCGTGCTCGGCGTCTACGACCGCCTGAGCCCCGCCCAGCAGGGCCGCGCCATCGAGCTGCTCTGCCAGCGGCCCGCCTGGGGCGGGGCTCTGGTCGCCGCCATCGAGGCCGACCGGATCCCGAAGCGGGTCGTCGGCGTGAACGCCCTGCGGCGGCTCCAGGCGAGCAAGGACGCGGCGCTGATCGCGCGGGTCGAGAAGCTCTGGGGCCAGGTGCGCCCCGGCCGCAACGAGCAGCGCGAGCTGGTCGTCGGCCAGATGCGCAACTTTCTCCGCCGCACCCCCGGCGACCCGTTCGCGGGCGTGGCCGTCTTCCAGAAGCTCTGCGCCCAGTGCCACAAGATCTACGGCGAGGGCCAGGAGGTCGGCCCCGAGATCACGCTCAACGGCCGCAACGACTTTGACCAGCTCGTCTCGAACGTCTTCGACCCGAGCCTCGTCATCGGCCAGGGCTACCAGGCCACCACCGTCGCCACGAAGGACGGCCGGGTCCTGACCGGCCTGCTGGCCGAGGATACCCCCGAGCGGGTCGTGCTCCGCGTCCAGGGCGGCAAGGCCGAGACCGTCCCGCGCGCCGACGTCGAGGAGCAGACCACCGCCCCCCTGTCCCTCATGCCCGAGGGCGTCGAGGCCCAGCTCACCCCCCAGGAGCTCGCCGACCTCTTCGCCTACCTCGCCCTCGACCGCCCGCCCGGCGATCCCCAGGCCAAGCTCCTGCCAGGCGCCCCGCAACCCCGGACCCGTTGACCCTCGAATGCTCGCCGGGCGGATCCGCCCCTCCTCCGCTCCGACCTGGCCGAGGAGTCTGTCGCGGATCCGCCCTCCGAGCACCACCGATCCCGCTGCCCGGGCTCCGGGATCGGAGCCCGGTTCCAGCCGCCTCTGGACTGACCTTCCGTGTGCCGTGGCCTGAGCGTCCGCGTGGCCACGACGACGATTCGGAGGCCACCGACCCATTGCGGCGGATGACGCTTCGCTGATCCGCCCTACGGGAGTACAGCCCGTCCGTGTGGCGTGGCCTGAGCGTCCGCGTGGCCACGACGACGATTCGGAGGCCGCCGACCTGGCGCGGCGGAGTTCGCTCCGACGGGAGTTCGGCCCATCCGGGCGCCGGGCGGTCGACGGATCCGCCGCTGGTGGGCCTGGGGGCGGTGCAGGGAGACCGTGGCCCCGGCGCGGGCCGGCTCAGGGCAGGGGCGAGCCGAGCGCGACGCGCTCGTAGAGCTGATGCTGCCGCGCCTTGCCCACCGGCCGGGCGGCGCCGGAGTGGCGGAGGCAGTAGGCGACCTTCTGGGCGAACCACGCGGGGCGGTCGGCGGCCAGGGCCAGCTCGCGGGTGGTGAACCGCTCGGGCAGGGCGTCGGCGCCGGGGATCAGCGACCAGAGGTCGTCGGGGGTCTCGATCGCGAGCCGGCGGTCGACGCCCAGCAGGGCGCGGTCGAGCACGATCTGGGCCCGGCGGCCGTCGAGCCGCCACTCGCAGGCCTCCAGCTCCAGGATGTCGAACCGTAGCTCGGGCTCGGCCAGCAGGGGGGCGATCCCGACGAGGTCCTCGAACACGTCGAGCGCCGCGCCCCGGCGGGGGCTCAGACGGTTGGAGCGGTCGGGCCCGTCGGGGCGCTGGCGGCGGATGATCCGGCGGCGGTGCAGCACCGGCTTGACCACGCGGACCCGGTGGCCGTCGCCGAGCAGCCGGACGAGCTTGGCGCGCAGGGGGCCCAGGGCGGCGGTCTGCACCTCGATCAGCTCGCCGTCGGGCCCGACGGCGTCGATGCGGTAGCCGGCGACGGCGACCTCGACGTCGCCGCCGCGGTCG
>CAZUZD010000288.1:4098-7904 GCA_964624465.1 uncultured Isosphaeraceae bacterium | reverse complement strand
CCCGCACCGACTCGATGCGCGAGTTCGCCGCCAGGCCGGCGAGGTTCAGCCGCACGTCCTGGAGGCCATCGGGGCCGACGCCGGCGCCCAGGCCGGTGCGGTCGGAGCCGTCCTGGCCGACCCACGCCACCTGCAGCGCCGCCGTCGGCATCCGCAGGTTGGGGTCGGCGGTGCCGCCGTCGAACCAGAGGTCGGCGGTGCTGCCGTCGTCGAACCGCACCACCATGTTGAACGGCCGCCCCGACTCGACGCGGTCGGGCTCGATGTAGACGTCGGCGGTGACCGACCCGGCCGGTCGCACCACCGCGGCCCGCCACGGGCCGTAGTCGGGGCCGAAGAGCCAGCGCCCGCCGCCCAGGCCGTTCAGGTCGATGGCCTGGATCGTGCGATCGGTGGGCAGGCCCGTCAGGCCGATGTGCACGTCCTGCACGCCGTCGGGCATCTCGGTCGGGTACGGGCCGACCAGGTCGCGGCCGTCCTGTCCGATCCAGGTCGCCGTCAGGCCGCTGAGCAGGCGACGGTCGTCCAGAAGCTGGATCGACGGTCGTGCCGTTCGGGAGCGGTGGGGTGGGGCCATGGTCGATCCGTCCTCTTCATGGTCGCTTCCTCCGTGGTGCGACGGTCCGTGTTTGGGGTCCTGGCAGAGCGGGCGTTCGAGTCCACCATCCCGGCCGTGCGGGCAGGACGGCGGCTGCTGGCGAGCTGGGCCGCATCCGGGCGGCGATCAGCGCTTCCGATCGGGGCATCCGCCCCGCAATTGGGTTTCTAGCACGCCCAGGAGCGTGGGGCCGGGCGGCCGGAGCGAATCGCGGGGTACACGATTCGTGATCCGACGATTGGAGCGGTTGCCGGGGTTCAGCCTCGCGCGGGGTCAGTCCGCGACGACGGCCGGTCGCCCGGGGCGATCGAGCAGCAGGAACAGGGCGATGCCGACGCTGGGGATGGCGCAGAAGACGACGAGCGATACCCAGAAGCCCCAGCGCCTCGGCCCGGCCCGCTCGGTGAGCGCGAGCAAGGCCCAGGCCGCGGTGAGGAATAAGTCGAGCATCGCCAGGTCGAAGACGCGGTCGATCCTGAGCAGCTCCCAGAAGTGGGGCGCCTCCAGGCCGATCGTGCGGTGGATCTCCCACACCAGCCAGCCGCCCAGGGGCAGGGCGACGGCCAGCAGCGCCCAGGCGATCCGGGGGTCACGGCTGGGCGCGGGGGGAGCGTTCGCGGGCCGGTCCATGGCGCGTGCGGCCTCCGGGCCACCGCCACCTCATTGCGGCAGTGGGCCCGGAGAGAGCATGCGCGCCGGTCGGGCGGCGGGCCTCGGGAAATGGCGTGCGCGGGGGCGGCTCGATCCGGGTCGCGCCGGTTCGGCCGATCGCGGCGGTCGCTCTCAGCCTGCGACCGCCGCGAAGCTCGCGGCCAGGAGCAGGTCCATCTCGAGCCGCTGGAGCCGGCGCGCCAGCCGCGACTCGGCCCCCCCGCGGCGCCTGGCGGAGCCGCAGCCGTCGACGAACACGAACGGGTCCCAGGCTCCGGCGGCGACCACCCGGCTCGCCCAGTCGGGCACCGAGCCCTCGGCGCCGGCGGCGGCGATCAGCAGGGTGGCCTCGGCGCCCAGGGACTCGGCGATCGGGCTGCGGCCGACGCGCCGGAACCAGTAGGCGGCGTTGCCCGGGTCGGGCTCGCGCCGGTGCGCGATGCCGTGCCAGTAGGCGGCGTACGGCTGCTCGCCCAGGTCGTCGGCCTGCTGCGCGGCGTCGTGGCTCTGTTCCCAGAAGTCGTGCACCTGGAGCAGCCCGGCCAGCAACGCTAGCAATTGCTCACGCGGGGCGGCCGGCAGGAGCCTGGCCAGGGCCGGCTCGGTGAGCGCCTCGTGCACCCAGGGGCGGTGGGGCGGCCCCTGTTCGAGGGGCAGGCCCTCGGAGCCGTCGGGGCCCAGCCCCAGGAAGCCGATCGCGGCCACCACGTCGATCGGGCCCAGGCCCGGCAGCTTCGCCAGGGTGGCGGGGGCGGCCCCGGCGGCGAGCCGGCGCTCCAGCTCGGCGATCGTCGGCCCGTCCGGTCCCAGCGCCGGCTGGCCGTCCGCGTTCAGGGTCACCCGTCCCAGCACACCGCTCATGCCTCGCACTCCGCTCGACAACTGCGACCAGGGGGACCACCGTCGCGCAGGCGGCGGCCACGGTCCCCGGTCTGATCGTAAGGCCCCGCGCCCCGCGCTGGGAAGCCCCGGGGGCCGCCTCGTCGGCCCCCGAGGCGCGGGGCTACAATCCGAGGATCGCGATGCGGCCCGGCCGGGCGTCACCCCGTGGCCCCGATCCGGCCCCGCCCGCCGAGTTCGCCGGAAACCGAGCCCGCCAGGAGTCCCGCCCGATGGCGACCGCCGCCCGTACCGCGCCCGACGCCTCGCGGCCCGATCGCCCGCCCGGTCCCCGGCCGCGCTGGCTCCGCGGCAACCTCGACGCCTTCCGCCGCGACCGGCTCGGGTTCTTCGACGCCTGCGCCCGCGAGTACGGCGACATGGTCGCCGTGCGGCTCGGGCCCCGGCCGATCTGGATCCTGAACCACCCGGATCTGGTCGAGGAGGTGCTCGTCCACCAGAACCGGATCATGCACAAGCACTTCGCCCTGCGCGCGGCCAAGCCGACGCTCGGCGAGGGCCTGCTCACCAGCGAGGGGGAGTTCTGGCGGCGGCAGCGGCGGCTGGCGCAGCCGGCGTTCCACCGCGAGCGGGTCGCCGCCGCGGGGGCCGTCATGGTCGAGGCCGCCGAGCGGCATGGGGCGACCTGGGCCCACGGCCAGCGGCGCGACATCCAGGCGGACATGACCGAGCTGACGCTGGACATCGTGGCGCTGACCCTCTTCGGCGCCGACATCGCCAGCCGCACCGCCGGCCTGACCCGCGCCATGGACGACCTGATGGTCAACTTCACCCAGCGGGTCAACCGCATGGTGCCGGTGCCGGCCTGGCTGCCGACGGCGGCCAACCGGCGGTTCCGCCGGGCCATGCAGGCCGTCGACGGGGTGCTCGACGGCATCATCGCCGAGCGCCGGGCCAGCCGCGAGGAGCACGGCGACCTGCTCTCGATGCTCCTGCAGGCCACCGACGTCGAGGGGGACGGCACCGGCATGACCGACGCCCAGCTCCGCGACGAGGCGATCACCCTGTTCCTGGCCGGCCACGAGACGACCGCCAACACCCTGGCCTGGACCTGGCTGATGCTCGCCCGCCACCCCGAGGCCGAGGCGCAGTTGCACGCCGAGCTCGACACCGTGCTCGGCGACCGCCCGCCCGCGGTGGCCGACCTGCCGCGGCTGCCGTACACCGAGCACGTCATCACCGAGACCCTGCGACTCTACCCCACCGCCTGGCTCCTGGGCCGCGAGCCGATCCAGGACACGGTCATCGGCGGCTACCGGGTGCCGAAGGGCCTGAACCTCTGGATGCCGCAGTGGGTGATCCACCGCGACCCGCGCTGGTTCGACGACCCGACCGCCTACCGCCCGGAGCGCTGGGCCGACGGCCTGGCGAAGCGTCTGCCCCGCTACGCCTACTTCCCCTTCGGCGGCGGCCCCAGGATCTGCATCGGCGCCCAGTTCGCCATGATGGAGGCCGTGCTCCTGCTGGCCACCCTCGCCCGCCGGTTCCGCGTGGTGGTGGCGCCCGAGACGGTCGTCACGCCGCTGCCCACGATGACGCTCCGCCCCGCCGAGGGCCTGCCCGTGACGCTCGAGGCGCGCCGGGCCTGCTGAAACGACGCGGGGTGGGCCGACACTGGGGGGGCCCCCCCCCGGCGTGGGGGGAAACCCAAGGCGCG
>CAZUZD010000288.1:0-4088 GCA_964624465.1 uncultured Isosphaeraceae bacterium | reverse complement strand
GGTCGAGAAACAGGTAGTCGACGCCGTCGCGTTCGGTGCCGCGCGGGGCGCGCGGGCCGTGCTTAACCGCCGGGGGGGGGGCCCACAGGGCGCCGCCCCACCCCGGGAGTGGTCGAAACCCGATGACGCTCGCAGTGGGGCTCAGCCGCCGCGCTTGGCGGTCCAGTCGCGGCTGGTCTTCTCGCCGTTGCGCTCGCCCTCGATCTTGCCGGTGATCGTGTCGCCCTCGACCTTGCCCTTGAAGTTCTGGACCATCTTCTGGTCGTTGAAGGTGCGGACGACGCGGAAGCTGACCTCGTCGCCGGTGACCTTACCGTCCTCGATGGCCGTGTCGTTGCCCTGACGGCCGCTCATCGTGCCGGTGAGCTTGTCGCCCTCCTGCTTGAGCTTCAGGACCACGTCCCAGGACTGGCCGTTGCGCTCGACCGTCCACTTCCAGGAGCCGGTGGCGTCCGCCGGGGCGGCGGCGTGGGTGGCCGGGGCGAGCAGGCCGAGCAGGCACAGGGCGAATCCGCAGAGAACCAGGCGCGACATTCGACGACCCTCCAGACAGGCGGGAGTTGGGGGAGCGACGGGCCCCCGGGAGCGAGGGCCAGCGTCGCCAGGTAGCCTATCCCGCCCCGCGGGCCGGGTCCATCCTCGCACCGGCGATTCTCGATCGGTTGGCTCAGGGCTTGTTGAGAAGGCTAGGTTTTCCGGACGACCGTGCCGTACCCGACGACATGGCCCCCTTCTCGAATCGTGAAGGTGGTCCCTTCCTGGAGCGGCTCGTAGTTCACGCTGGGGTGGTACAGCAACTCGATGGTGAAATGACCCGATCGCCCTGCGATTACCGGCTCGGGACCCGCGACGAAGGCGATGCCGAGGTAGTCCTCAACGCCGTGGTTCCCCTCCACGACGGCAGTACGTACCCCGGGTGGCTGGACCACCAGGTGGGGCATGTAGCGACCCGCCCCGAGGTCGGGCATCAGCTGACGCCCCCCTTGTTCGCTGGCGAGGAAGGTCGCCTCGACCTCGATGATCGGCCTCTCGCCCATCGGTGCTCCTTCTCCGGGCCCTGAGCCGGCGATCGCCGTCCACAATTTCCCGGCCAGACGCCCCGGCTTGGGGGCCGGTCTGAAGCGGCAGACCTGTGACCACTCACGGTCGCTCAGGTCGCTGGGGTCGGGTTGCCGTGTGGTCATTCCCGACCGTCAGCGGCAAAGCTCAGGCCTTCGCCAGCTTCGCCGCGTGGGCCCGCACCTTGCGGATCGCCTCGGCGATCTGGTCCATGGCGCCGCGCGGCCCCAGCAGCATCGTCTGGCTGAACCAGACCGCCTCGCGGCAGACCCGCTCGTTGGCCGGGCACTCGAACCGCGCCAGGCACGCCTCGATCCGCTCCGGGGCGTAGATCGCCCGGTACCCCTTCGACTGCAACGTCGCCCGCAGGAACGGCTCGTTGGTCAGCGGCGTGTAGCCGCCTGAGGCCGGCACCCCCTCGGCCGCCAGCGCCTTGAGGAACCCGGCGCGGGGCAGGCCAGCGAACGCCTCGGCGTCGTAGCGGAGCATGTAGAGGTGGTACGCGTTGCGGGTCGTGCCCTCGTACGACTTCGCCGGCGTGATGCCGGGGATCTCCTTCAGGAGCGAGGTCAGGTACGCCGCGTTCGCCTCGCGGGTGCGGGCCTGGGCGTCGAGCCGGGTGAGCTGCCGCAGCAGCACGGCGGCCTGGAACTCGGTGAGCCGCAGGTTGCAGCCGTTGCGCACGAACCCGCCGGCGCCGCGACCGTTGTTGTGGAACGAGCGGCACGCCTCCAGCAGTTCCTCCGACTGCGTGAGGACCGCGCCCCCCTCGCCGCAGTTGAGGTTCTTCGACGCCTGGAAGCTGAAGCAGCCCAGGTCGCCGTGGGTGCCCACCGCGCGACCCCGCCAGGCCGCCAGGTGCGGCTGGCTGGCGTCCTCGATCACCGGCACCTTGTGGCGCTTCGTGACCTCCAGGATCGTGTCCAGGTCGGCCGGGCCGCCGCCGATGTGCACCGGCATCACGCACGCCGTGCGCCCGGTGATCGCGGCCTCGACCTTCGTGGCGTCGATCTGGAACGTCTCGGGGTCGGTGTCGACGAAGATCGGCAGCGCGTACTGCAGGAACACGGCGTTGACCGTGGCCGCGAACGTGTACGGCGGCACGATCACCTCGTCCCCCGGCCCGACCCTCAGCGCATTGAGCGCGGTGAACAGGGCCGTGGTGCCGCTGGTCGTCGCCAGCGCGTGCTGGCTGCCGGTGGCGTCGGCCCACGCCTGCTCGAACCGGGCCGTGCGGCCGCCCCCCAGCCGCCCCCAGGCGCCCGAGCGGAGGACCTCGATCCACGACGGCAGGTCGTCATCGGCGACCACCGGCCAGCCCGGCCAGCCGCCGGGGTGCACCGGCTTGCCGCCGAGCAACGCCGGCGTGCCGGCATCGTCGGCCGCCCGGGCCGACCCGGCGCCCTGGCGGAACAGGCCCGCCGCCGCCGTCGTGCCCAGGAACCCTCGCCGCGAGACTGGAAACCGCATGGCTCGCCCCTGGTCCTTGGACCGCTGGCACCGCACCCCGCCCATCACTGCCCCGGCCCGACGGTAACCCCGGACCGGCCGTCGTGCAACTCGGCGACCCCGGCCACGCTGGACTCGCCGGCACCGCAGGGACTCGCGGGGAGCAGGCACGGGCCGACCCTGCCCGCGCCAGGAGATTGCAGCGCTCTCACCCGTCTCGACAGCTCTTAAATATGGCAGGCCTTCCGTTGTATTAAGCGGCCTGATTGGTTTTGGAATTTGATATTATTCGGAGTCGGATTGTTCTGGTTAAGTTGACTTCGTGTGGCTTGGGGTCGGAGGTCGGCGGGTCGTACGGCGTCGTGGCCCCGGAGGACAGGGGACGACTCTTGAGGAGGAATGAGCTCATGAATCTTCGACGACTGGCAGCGGTGGCGCTCGTCCTGGCCGCGGCCCTGGTCGGCGCCGGAAACGCCCAGGCTGGGTTCAAGTGGTCCATGGATGACAACGCCGGCAATTCGATCGAGCTCACGGATGGGTCCGGTGTGATCAACTTCAATGGCAACGTGGGCGCCTACTCCGTGGTCGGCACCGCTCAATCGAAGCCCTCGGTGGGGAGCGACACCTTGAGCGTGATGCGTTTCTCGTCGCTGAGCATCACGACCACGGGGGCGGTCGCCGCGCCGTTGACGCTTCGTCTCACGGATACCGACTTCCCCGCAACGAGTGCCCGAATGGACAAGGTGTCGTGGATCGGGTCCATCACCCAGGGATCCGTGACCGGCGATGGCTACTTCGATCCGGCCAACACGGAATACGGGACCGGTGGCCTGCACCTTCCCTTCGGGACTGAGACGGCGACGACGACCCCCAAATTGTTCCAGTACGACTCGGGTTTCGTGGCGTTTCCTCCTGGGTCGGTACCGTTCAGCATGTTCATGAACCTGGAGATCGCGGCGACGGGCCCGCTGAACCTGACGTTCTCGGAGTTTCAGGCCGTCCAGCAGATGCCGGAGCCCGGCACGGCCGTGCTGGCGGCGATCGGCGGACTGGTCTGGGGCGTCCGGCGGGTGGTCCGCCAGCGTCGGCAGCGCTCTGGCCGTTGACGGCCGCACGGCGTCGAACTCACCGCCTGGCCCGCGGGGCACCGACGACGGAGGGCGGATCGATCGCACCCCACGGTGGATCGACCCGCCCTCGGATCGTCGGCAGTCGGCTGGGCTGGCAACCGCCTGGGCTCAGGCGGCCTGCTCGTCGCTGACGGTCGGGTAGGCGACTGTGCTGGGGAGCATCTTCTTGACGATGCTGCGGTACAGCGCGTTGCCCTGCTCCATGCTGACGTTGAGCATGTCGAGGGCGTCCTTGAGGCTGCCCAGGGTGCGAGCGAGCTGCTCCTGGGTAGTGCGGCTCGACTTCTCGAAGGCGCTGGCCCACTGGCCCGAGAGGCCCTCGATGGCCTGGTTGGTGCGGTCGACGCTGCGGCGGATCGCGTCGAGCTGCTCGTCGGGTCCGTCCTGATCGGCCAGGGCGGTCTCGATCCGGCTCAGGGTGGCCGCGGCCTTGCGGAGGGTGTCGCTGGC
>CAZUZD010000287.1:0-7981 GCA_964624465.1 uncultured Isosphaeraceae bacterium | reverse complement strand
AGGGCGCGGGGGTACCGGTCGTCGGCCTGCTTGGCCATCATCGTCCGCACCACCAGGTCGAGCCCCTCGGGCACGCCGGGGACGACCTCGGTCAGCGGGTCGGCCTGGGCCGACTGGTGCGCGATCAGCTTCTCGGGCAGGCTGGGCGCGGGGAACGGCGGCCGGCCGGCGATCATCTGGTAGAGGGTGCAGCCCAGCGAGTAGATGTCGCTGCGGAGGTCGACCCCGCGCGAGTAGCGGGCCTGCTCGGGCGAGATGTAGTCGAACGTGCCGACGGTGGCACCGTCGCGGGTGACCGCCTCGTCGAGGTCGCCCAGGTCGATGGCCAGGCCCAGGTCGGTGAGCTTGGCCGTGCCCTCGCGGTCGACCAGGATGTTCATCGGATTGACGTCGCGGTGCAGGAGCCCCTTCTGGTGCAGGTGCTCCAGCCCCAGGGCCACCTGGCGGGCCAGGTCGGCCGCCAGCGGGAACGGCAGCTTGCCCTGGTCGCTGATCATCTGCCCGACGGTGCGGCCGCTGATGAACTCCATGACCAGGTAGGGGATGTTCTGGGCGCGGCCCTCGTCGTAGACCCGGATCAGGTTCTCGTGCTGGAGCTGGGCCCCCACCCGGGCCTCGCGGCGGAACCGGGTCAGGGCGCGGGGGTTGCTCAGCCGCTCCCGCGCGATGATCTTGATCGCCACCAGTCGGTTCAGGCGGGTGTCGCGGGCCAGGTACACCCGGCCCATGCCCCCCTGCCCCAGCAGGTCCTGGAGCAGGTAGCGGTCGATCTTGAGCCCCGCCTGGCGGCCGGCGAGGATCTGCTGCGCCTGCCAGAGGCTCAGGTGCCCGGCGTTGACGGCCTGGCGCGCCAGCCGGCGGTCGACGGCGTCGGCCGTGCGCTTGTCGGCCGGGATCGCCTCCCAGCACTGCTCGAGCGCGCGCTCCTCGATGAGGCCGAGCTTCACGGCCGCCTGCCAGAACATCGAGGACCGCGGGTCCATCATGGCCGATCCCAGGTGCCGCGCCGTCGCCCCGGACCGCGCGGCCCGACGCCTGCTCCCCACCTCAGGCCCGGCCGCCGGTTCCACACGGAGCCCGGCCTGGTGGCGCCGGGCCCAGTCCTGGCGAGCTGGGTGGACTATTCTAGGGCCGCGCCAAAACCGGCCACAAGCGGGCTCCCGCCGCCGGCGCCGGCCCTCGTCCTCCCGACCGCACCCCTTCGAACGCCGCGGCCGCGGCGGCAGGGCCCGGAGGCCCGCCGCCGCGGCCGCTGAGCATCGCGCTCCCGCCCGGCCAGCGCCGGGGGGCCGGCTCAACCGTGGATGTACGTCTCCAGGAACCGCGCCAGCCGGTGGAAGTCCGAGCCCGGCTCGATCCGGCGGACCTTGGTCACCAGGGTCTCGGGGTCGACCAGCTTCTCGAACGGCACGAAGTTCAGCTGGAGCTGGCCCGAGGCCGAGACCATCACGCCGCTGAGCTTCTGCTCGGCCAGCGCGCGATAGGCCCCCACGCCGAGCTGGCTGCCCAGCATCACGTCGTAGGCGTTCGGCATGCCGCAGCGCACCTCGTAGCCGAACTGCAACGGCGTGACCTTCCGGCTCTTGCCGGTGGCCGCCTTGAACCGCTCGGCCAGCAGCTTCGCGAACAGCCGGTACATCTGCACCTGCGCGATCGCGATGTGGCCGTGGTCGTCGCGGGGGATGCCGGTCAGGTACTCGTCCGGCAGGTACTCGGCCAGGCCCTCGGCCAGCACCAGCACGCCGAACGGCTTGCCCTCCTGCTCGCGCACCTGCATCGTCTTGACGATCCGGCCCACGAGCTGGTCGACCTTCATCACCGTGCGCACCTTGCCGGCGCCGGTGGCGTCCTTGAGCAGCTCGCCCTTGGAGTCCTTGGCCGGCACCTGCTCGGTGAGCTCGGGCGTCAGGTCCTCGACGCTCAGCACCAGGCTGGCCTCGCCCGCGATCGCCGCGCCATAGGCGAGCCAGCCGGCCGAGCGGCCCATGGCCTCGACCAGGTAGTAGCTCTGGGTCGCCTCGGCGTCGGCCAGCAGGTTGCGGATCTCGCTGGCGAGGCCCTCGACCGCGGTGAAGTAGCCGAAGGTGAAGTCGATGCCGAAGTAGTCGTTGTCGATCGTCTTGGGCACGTGCACCACGGCGATCCGCTTCTGGTCGGCCGGCAGGTGCTCCTGGAACAGCAGCATCTTGTTGGCCGTCTTGAGCGTGTCGTCGCCGCCGATCGAGACCAGGGCGTCGACGCCCAGGCTCGCCAGCGCCGCGTGCGCTGTGCGCATCGGGGCCGTCCTGGCGGCGTCGGACAGGTCGCTCGGCTGCGAGACCGACTTGCCGGGGTTGGTGCGGGCCGTGCCGATCATGATGCCGCGGCTGTTGCGGGTCCGCTTCAGCATCTTGTGCGTGATCGTGACGTAGTCGCGGCCCTCGACCATCGGGCGCTCGGGGCCGAACTCGACGAGGTTCGAGTAGCCGTTGAGGATGCCCAGCACCTCGATGCCGTTGCGCAGGAACGAGACGGCGGCCGTGCTGATGACCGCGTTGGCGGCCGGCGCCGGGCCGCCCGCGAACAGGATCGCCACCCGGCGAATCGGGTTCGGGTTGTGGTGCGAGGCGACCGCAGGCGAAGGGGTGCTCATGAACTGGCTTCCGTTCCGGAAGCTCCTGGGGCGATGGGAATGGGACGCGAAGGGGGACCCGTCCCGCCACGACGCCGCCCGGCCCGTCGCGGCCGGCCCCGACGCCCCTGGCGGAGCAAGTGCCCCATCTTACTCGCCACCGCCACCTTCCGAGTAGGGAACTTGGCCGGCCCCCGAGCCACCGCCGCCCGACCGTTTCCCGGCCCTGACCCGCGGGGTACGATGCGGGCCAGTGGTCGTGGCCCCCCGTCGCTCTCCACCCCGGAGTCCGCCATGCGCCCCGTACGCTGGACCCTGCCACTCGTCCTGATCGCCGCCGCCCTGCCCGCCGCCGCCCAGGACCGGGACACCAAGGTCCGCAACGACCGCGCCACGTTCGCGGAGACGACCGCCTGGATCTACAACGATCTGGCCGCCGGCCGTCGCGCCGCCGAGGCCGCCGGCAAGCCGCTGCTGGTCGTGCTCCGCTGCATCCCCTGCGAGGCCTGCCAGGAGTTCGACGACGACGTCGCCCGCCGCGACCCGGCCATCCGCGACCTGCTCGACCAGTTCGTCTGCGTCCGGATCGTCCAGGCCAACACCCTCGACCTGGCGCACTTCCAGAACGACTTCGACCTGTCGTTCGCCGCCTACCTCATGGCCCCCGACCTGACCGTCTACGGCCGGTTCGGCACCCGCTCGGCCCGCCCCGAGCCCGAGGACATCACCCTCGCCGGCCTCCGCCGCGCCATGGAAGGCGCCCTGGAGCTGCACCGCCAGGGGCCCGCCGCCCGCCCCGGCCTGGCCGGCAAGCAGGTGACGCCGTCGCGGTTCCGGACGCCCCGCGACTACCCCACCCTGGCCGGCAAGTACGGCGAGCGCATCGACTACGAGGGCAAGACCGCACAGAGCTGCCTGCACTGCCACCAGGTCCGCGAGGCCGAGCGGCTGGTCCATCGCACGGCCGGCGAGCCGATCCCCGACGCCGTCCTGTTCCCCTACCCCGACCCGGCCGTGCTCGGCCTGAAGCTCGACCCGACCGCAGCGGCCACCGTCGAGCGCGTCGAGCCGGCGAGCGTCGCCGCCCGCGCCGGCCTCCAGGTCGGCGACCAGGTGACGACGCTGGCCGGCCAGCCGCTGCTCTCGATCGCCGACGTCCAGTGGGCCCTGCACGGCACGGCCGGCGGTGCGACCCGGGTGCCGGCGCGGGTGCGTCGGGGCACAGAGACCCTCGACCTGACCCTCGACCTGCCCGACGGCTGGCGGCGGCGGGGCGACCTCTCGTGGCGCGCCACCACCTGGGACCTGCGGCGCATGGGCCTGGGCGGCCTCTGGGTCGAGGACCTCTCCGACGACCGCCGCCGCGCGGCCGGATTGCCGGCGGACACGATGGCGCTGCGGATCAAGCACATCGGCGAGTACGGCGACCACGCCGTCGCGAAGCGGGCCGGCATCCTCAAGGACGACGTGATCGTCGGCTACGACGGCCAGTCCGGCCGGATGACCGAATCGGAGGTGCTGGCCCACGCCCTGCAACGGCGCCGGCCCGGCGATGCGGTTGACCTGATCGTGCTCCGCGACGGCGCCCGCCGGACGGTGCGGATCACCCTGCAGTGAGCGAGGACCGTGACGTGACGAGCGAGACCTGGAACGTGCAGGGCCGGACGGTGCTGATCACCGGCGCCACCAGCGGCATCGGCGCCGTGGCCGCCCGCGAGCTCGCCGCCCGCGGCGCCAAGGTCGTGCTCGTGGGCCGCGACCCCGCGCGTTGCGAGTCCGCCCGCGCCCAGGTGGCCGCCGTGGCGACCCCCTACGCCCAGCCCGAGGTGCTCGTCGCCGACCTGGCCAGCGTCGCCGGCGTCGACCGCCTGGCCGACGCGTTCCTGGGGCAGTACGACCGGCTCGACGTCCTGATCAACAACGCCGGCGCCATGTTCGCCAGGCGCGAGACGACCGTCGACGGCTTCGAGCGCACCTTCGCGCTCAACCACCTGGCCTACTTCCAGCTCACCGACCGCCTGCGCGACCGGCTGGTGGCGACGGCCCCGGCGCGGATCGTGAACGTCGCCAGCGACGCCCATCGCGCCATCCGCGAGGGCCTCAACCTCGACGACCTGATGAACACCGGCCGCTACCGGGGGTTCCCGGTCTACTGCCAGTCGAAGCTGGCCAACATCCTGTTCACCCGCGAGCTGGCCCGCCGCCTGGCCGGCACGGGCGTGACCGCCAACTGCCTGCACCCCGGCTTCGTCCGCACCCGCTTCACCGCCGGCAACGGCGGCCTGGGCCTGGTCATGCGTGGCCTGGCCGCCGTGATGGCGATCAGCCCCGAGCAGGGCGCCGCCACCACCATCCACCTGGCCAGCGCGCCCGAGGTCGGCGGCGTGACCGGCGGCTACTTCGACAAGAGCCGCGCCGTTGCTCCCACCCCCGCCGCCCAGGACGACGCGGCCGCCGCCCGGCTCTGGCAGCTCAGCGAGGAACTCCTCGCCGGCGCCCGACGCGGTGCCACTCCCTCCTCCTGAACCTCGCTGGCGCGCGTCGGTCGCCGTCCTCCAGCACGTCCGGAACCGGCGACGCCCGCCGCGCCCAGGACCACGGGATCCGTGGGGCCTGGACGTGACGGGCGTCGAGGAGGTCGGGTCGGCTGGTCGCTCAGGCGCGGGCCGCGGCGGCACGAGCGCGGCGGCGGGCCAGGCCCAGCGCCAACCCCCCCCCCAGGCCAGCGCTCACCAGTGTGGCCGGCTCGGGCACCGGCGCGATCGTGAACGTGGACGGCTGATTGTTGGTCGCATCGGTGATGATCAGATCGCCACCGGTGGTGCTGTAGATCGCATTGGCAGGTGTGCCCGAGAGCCCGGTGAAGCTCCCCGGGCTGCTCAGGTTGTTGTAAAGGCCGCCACTGGCGGCGATCATCCCGAAGCCGCTCGTGGTGAATCCGGAGTCGTAGAACCCGATTCCGCCGGCCCCCGCCCCCAGGATGGCACTGTAGTCGATCGAGATTGGGCCCCAGACGAGGGTGGTGAAATCGACCGGCGTCAATCCACCCACCGTGATCGTCACCGTCGTTGCCGGGATGAAGTAATACGGAAAAATGCCCCCGTACACCCCCGTGGTGAGGTTGGCGGTATCGGCCACCGCGGTGAGGGTGTAACTGGCGTTGCTGAACGCCACACCGTTGAGTGTGCCGGTGATGTTCCCACCGTTGAGGGTGTAGGAGAGCAGCTGTCCGGCCTGGGCGGCGGCCGGGGCCATCAGCGCCAGGGCCAGCACCAGCGCCAGGCCCAGCAGACTCCGGGATCGGGCCCGCAGCGCGAGGCCCCCGGACGCAGCAGTCGGAGCGCGGTGGTTCAGGAACCCGATCATGAGTCTCGTCTCCTGCATTCGGAGGAGTGTCGAAGCGTCCGCACCACCCACGTGGTGGAACGGCCGTTCGCGGCTCTCTCGGGGGTCGTTCCACCGGCCCCAGCGCTCGGTGCAATCGACCCGGTGAACAGGAATCGTATCGCGGTCAATCTGGACATAAAATAACAAAAGCGATCAAAAATGGCGCGGGCGTGTAGTCTGGAGTTTCCCCGCCGCTGGAGATCCGGCGGGTGTCGGTGGCCGCCGTGGTGGTGGCCGGCTCGGGCGAGTGGGATCGGATCAGGTCAGGTCGGGTGGGGGTGGGTTGGCTTGGGCCCAGGTGGGGCTGACGCGGGGGCGTGGACCGCCTACGATGACGGGGGCCGAGGGCGTTCCGGGTCGGTTGCATCCGGGCGAGAGCCCTGGTCGTTGTGCCCCTCGATGGTGGAGAGCCTCGCGATGGAGTCCAGGGCCACGCACGCCCGCAAGGAATACGAGCACGGCCGCCTCGACGAGGGGTCGGTGGATCGCGACCCGATCGCGCAGTTCGCCGCCTGGTACGACGCCGCCACGGCCGCCGGCGTGCCCGAGCCCGAGGCGATGACGCTCGCGACGGCTACGCCCGAGGGGCGGCCGTCGGCGCGGATCGTGCTGCTCCGCGGCTTCGACGCGCGCGGGTTCTGCTTCTTCAGCAACTACGAGAGCCACAAGGGCCGCGAGCTGGCCGCCAACCCCTTCGCGGCGCTGACGTTCTACTGGCACGCCCTGGAGCGCCAGGTGCGGATCGAGGGCCGGGTCGAGCGCACGACGGAGGCGGAGTCGGACGCGTACTTCGCCAGCCGGCCGAGCACCTCGCGGATCGGCGCCTGGAGTTCGCCGCAGAGCCGGGTGATCCCCGGCCGGGCGTACCTGGAGGAGCTGTTCGCCCGGTTCCGCCAGCAGCACCCCGACGACGCCAGCATCCCCCGACCCGAGCACTGGGGCGGATTCCGGCTCGTGCCCGACCGCATCGAGTTCTGGCAAGGGCGCCCCAGCCGCCTGCACGACCGTCTCGGCTTCCGGCGCGCCGAGGGCGGCGCCTGGACCATCGAGCGGCTGGCGCCCTGAGGCCGGGTCCTTTGCAAGGAGTCCGACGATGCCCGAGCCCGGGCGGATGACCTGGGTGCTGGAGCCGGAGGTGTTCCCGAACGGGGACGTGCTCTGCCTGGCCGCGATCGCCGCCGGGCACCGGGTCGTCGACTGGTCGGATCGGTGGTGGAGTGGCGGCGGCCCGCCGGCGCTGCCGGAACCGGTCGTGTTCCACGGCAGCCTTGGCAATGCCGACCGGATCGCCCGCGAGGGGGGCTGGCGCCCGGGGGCGTACTGCTCGACGGATCGGTTCCGCTGCTCGTCGTGGTATCCGGGGGCCGCGAGCTGGCTCGTCCACGAGCGCTGGGAGCTCCTTCCCGCGGCGCGGCTGGTGGCCGAGGCCGACGCGGTCCTGGAGCGGTTCGGAGGGGCCGACGCCGCGGTCTTCGTGCGGCCGGACAGCCCCCTGAAACCGTTCTCGGGCCGCGTGCTGCGACGGGGCCAGATCAGCCTGGCCGCGCTCGATCACGGCTTCTACCACGACGATCCCGAGATCGCCGTGGTGGTCGCGCCGGTCCGCGCGCTCACGGCCGAATGGCGCTACGTCGTCGCGGGTCGCGCGGTGATCGCCGGCACCGGCTACGCCGCCGTGGGGCGCGCCGCCACGCCGGCCGATCCGGGTGGCCGACCCTGGCAGTTCGCCGCCAGGGTCGCCGCCGCGATCGAGCCTCCCGACCCCGTCTACGTCCTGGACGTCTGCGAGGCGGATGGCGTCTTGCGCCTGCTGGAGCTCAACCCCTTCAGCGGCGCCGACCTGTACGCCTGCGACGGCCCCGCGATCGTGCGCCACGTGGCCGCGGCCATCGCTGAGCCTTGACGATCGAGATTCCCGTAGGGCGGATCAGCGCAGCGTCATCCGCCGCGATTGAACGGTGGCCGCGCGCGGCCCAAGAGACC
>CAZUZD010000286.1:6859-8147 GCA_964624465.1 uncultured Isosphaeraceae bacterium | reverse complement strand
AATCGTGCGAGCCACGCTCGCGGAGTGCAGCACTCATGGGACGCATCCTGCGTAGCCTCAAGCTCGGCCTGAAGAGCTTGTTGCTCCACAAGCTCCGCTCGGGCCTGACCGTGCTGGGCATCGTCTTCGGCGTCGCCGCGGTGATCGCGATGCTCGCCGTCGGCGAGGGCTCCAGCCGCGACCAGCAGGAGCGGCTCCAGGCCCTGGGCGCCGTCAACCTGATCTACCGCTCGGTCAAGCCCAGCGAGGAGGCCCAGGCCGCCGGCGGCCGCCCGGCGCGCATCCTGAACTACGGCCTCAAGTACGAGGACTACGACCGGATCCTCGCCACCGTGCCCACGATCAAGAAGGCCCTGCCGATCCGCGAGATCCGCAAGGAGGTCCGCAACGGCAACCGCACCCTCGAGGGCCGCGTCGTCGGCACCACCCACGAATACGCCGAGTTCAACCACATCGTCATGGAGTGGGGCCGGTTCCTCACCGAGGCCGACAACGAGCACTACGAGAACTACGCCGTGCTGGGCGCCGAGGTCGCCGAGAAGCTGTACCCGTACGAGGACCCGCTGGGCCGCTCGGTGAAGCTCGGCAGCGACTACTACACGGTCATCGGCGTGACCAAGAAGCGGGCCGCCTCGGCGGCCATCGGCGGCAGCCTGGCCGGCCAGGACTTCAACAAGGACGTCTACGTCCCGCTGAACACCTGCCGGCTCCGGTTCGGCGAGCGGATCCTCGACAACCGCTCGGGCAGCTTCTCGGCCGAGGAGACGCAGCTCTCGCAGATCACCCTGCAGGTCGGCTCGGTCAACGAGGTCCGCCCCACGGCGCCGATCGTCGAGGCGGCCGTGCAGCCCTGGCACGCCAAGAAGGACGTCGTGCTGACGGTGCCCCTGGAGCTGATCGAGGAGGCCGAGCGCACGGCCAAGCAGTGGAGCCTGGTGCTCGGGGCCATCGCCTCGATCTCGCTGATCGTCGGCGGCATCGGCATCATGAACATCATGCTGGCGACGGTCACCGAGCGCACCCGCGAGATCGGCATCCGCCGCGCCCTGGGCGCCAAGCGCCGCGACATCACCGAGCAGTTCCTGATCGAGTCGGTCGTGCTCTCGGGCGTGGGCGGCCTGCTGGGCGTCTGCGTGGGGATCGCGATCCCGTTCCTGATCGTCTACTTCTTCAAGGAGATGAAGGCGTTCGTCACGCCCGGCTCGGTGATCCTCTCGTTCGGGATCTCGGTGGGCGTCGGCATCCTCTTCGGCCTCTACCCGGCGCGCCGCGCCGCGATGATGGACCC
>CAZUZD010000286.1:6319-6849 GCA_964624465.1 uncultured Isosphaeraceae bacterium | reverse complement strand
CGAGGCGCTGCGGCACGAGTGAGCCGACGACGCCGCCCCGCCTCCCGCCGCCGCCGGGACTTGCACGGCCCGGTGCGGGAGACTAGGCTGTTTGTTGTCCGACATGCGACCGCGGCTCCGGGGCCCTCCCCGGCGTCGCGGTCAGCGTTTGGTGAACCCCCTGGGCCGGCGCGGAACCCGGCCCCCACGGCTCGCCCCCGACGATTGATCGGACGGGGTGGGCGCCTTTCCCCGCAAGCCGTCAGTCGACCGCAGCCCAGGCCGTCGAGCGTCATCGGAAGAGCTCGGGCCCGGACCCCCAACACTCGCCACGCGCGGGGCCGTCGCGTCCAGGCCCAGTCGTGCGCCTCGGGCCGCCAGCCGTCAGGAGCCACACCGCATGTCCACGGATCGCATCCCGATGTCGAAGGAGGGCTACGAGAAGCTCGCGGCCCAGCTCGACAAGATGAAGAACGAAGACATGCCGCGGATCGCCGAGCAGATCGCCGAGGCCCGCGCCTTCGGCGACCTCTCCGAGAACGCCGAGTACG
>CAZUZD010000286.1:0-6309 GCA_964624465.1 uncultured Isosphaeraceae bacterium | reverse complement strand
GAGCGAATGGCGGAGCTGGAGCAGGAGTTGAAGGAACTCCGGATCCACGGCCGCGCCGACGTCATTCAGAAGATCCAAGAGGCGCGCGCCCACGGCGACCTCTCCGAGAACGCCGAGTACGACGCCGCCCGCGAGGCCCAGGGCATGCTCCAGGCCCGGATCAACGACCTCGAGACCAAGCTCGCCCACGCCTTCATCATCGACAAGAGTACCGTCGCCACCGACCGCGTCGTCTTCGGCTGCAAGGTCACCGTCATCGACCTCGACTTCGAGGACACCGAGGAGTTCATCCTGGTGGGACCCGGCGAGGAAGACTACGACCAGAACAAGATCCTCTGCAACAGCCCGATCGGCCAGGGCCTGCTCGGCAAGAAGGTCGGCGAGACCACCGAGATCGCCGTGCCCCGCGGCACCCTCCGGCTCCGCATCGAGGCCATCGGCGTCGCCTGAGCCGACGCCACGCCCTCCGCCCGACCCCGGAAGCCCGGCCCACACCGACCGCCGGGCCGTGGCGGCCTCGGGAGCCGTGACCCGGGCCCAGTTCGGTCGGGCCGCTCAGGCGGGATCGGCCAGCGGGCCGATGCCCCAGTCGGCCCACGCCGCGGGCGTCGGCGCCACCAGGGTCAGCGGCCGGTTCAGCGCCGGATGCTGCACCGTGAGCCGCCTGGCGTGCAGCGCGATGGCCGGCGCCGAGGGATCGGACCCCGCGCGGCCGGCGGCGCCGTAGAGGGCGTCGCCCAAGATCGGCAGCCCGCGGCGGGCCGACTGCACCCGGAGCTGGTGCGTCCGGCCGGTCTCCGGGTCGAGCCGCAGCCACGAGCAGCCCTCGGGCAGCCGCACCCGGCCGCCGGCGGTGGCCACGAACTGCATCCGCGTGCGGGCCTCACGCGCCTCGGGCGCCCCGGCGGCCACCACCTGCACGGCGCCGCCGCCAGGGCCCTCGTGCCAGAGCCAGTCCTCCCAGACGGCCGACGGGCCCACCGGCGTGCCCTCGACGACCGCCCAGTACTCCTTCTGCACCCGCCTGGCGGCGAACTGCCCCGAGACCCGACGCGCGTCGCGGCTGGTCTTGGCGAACAGCACCACGCCCGAGACCGGCCGGTCGAGCCGGTGTACCAGCCCGATGTACGCCGACCCCGGGTCCTCGGGCTTCAGGTACGCCCGCACCGCCGTCTCCAGCGTCGGCCCGGCGATCGGCGGCGCCTGGGTCGACACGCCCGCCGGCTTGTTCACGACCAGCAGGTGCGCGTCCTCGTGCAGGATCTCCAGCGTCGCCGCGTCGATGGCACGCACTCCCCCGCCCCACCCTGGCCGCCCGCGCCCGGCGCGGCGGCGCTCAGAACAGGGTGTAGATGAACGGCGCCACGCTCGACCCGGCCAGCAGCGCCAGCACCCCGAAGAGCCCGAGCACGATCAGGATCGGCAGCAGCCACCACTTCTTGTTGTGCTTCAGGAAGTCGAACAGCTCGGCCACCAGCCCCGGCTGCGGCGCCTGCGCCAGCTGCTCCAGGCTCTCGGCCTCGTGATCGGCCCGTCCCGGCGCTGGCGTCGACGTCGGTTTCGGCTCGGTCGTCATGGCAGGCTCGATCCCGTGCGATGGCGTGGCGATGGACCGCCTTGGCCTCGCCGACCCCTCCAGCCTACAGCCACCCGCCGCCCCGCGTCGAGACGGCCCCCACTCAGTCCGAGTCGTCTGGATCCGGGCTCCGAGGCCGGAACCCGGGCCACCCGGCGGTTCCCGGTCCCGTCGGTCGGATGAGCGCGGCGAAATCCGACGGGCTGGGGCCAGGGACGGCCGCAAACCCACCGCTGGAGCCGGATCGGCGGGCCGACCGGCGAGCGCCGCCGAGGCCGTCGGATTTCGCTCCGCTCATCCGACCGACGGGAACGGAGGTCGCGTCGTCGTCTTCGACCGTGTGCCGAAGCGGGGGACCCAGGCTCCGTGGCCGCAACCGGGGACGAGCGCCGGGATGACGGCGAACGGTCGGGCGCTGGCGGCGGCTCAGAACGGCCGCAGGTAGCGGCCGATGCCGCCTTCTCCGGGGCGGTAGGGCTCCCAGTAGGTGGGGGCGTCGCGGTCGAGCCGGCGCTGGAGGGCGTCGCGGCCGATGAGGCGGAAGACCAGGGCCATCGGGGTGAACACGCCGTAGTACAGCAGCGCCAGCACCACGTTCGAGACGACCCAGCCGATCGGGAACGTCAGCAGCGTGAGCCCCAGGAACGCGGGCCTGAGCCACTCGGGTCGGGCCAGGCCCAGCAGGCGGCCGGCGACGGCGGCGATCCAGAGCGCGGCGGCCAGGGTCGGGTGCCCCCGGAAGTACGCCAGCGGCGTGGCCACCATGCCCAGGAAGAACAGCCACGCCTCGGAGAACTCCGCCAGCGTCTTCCGGTCGGGCCTCCAGTTGATCTCGACGAGCGCCATGGCAGATCACACTTCCTGCGGGCGTGGAGTGGATGTGGAGTGGAGTGCAGCCGGGCCCGATCAGTCGAGGCCGAACTGGGCGACGTGCGCCTGCTGCTCGGCCTCGGAGAGGGCGGCCTGGTCCTCCTTGCGGAGCACGCAGCGCCCCAGGGCGAGCACGTCGATGTGCGTGGCGCGGAAGCAGCGATAGGCGTCGGCCGGGCTGCCGACGATCGGCTCGCCGCGGACGTTGAAGCTGGTGTTCACGAGCAGCGGGCAGCCGGTGCGGCGCTCGAAGGCCCGCAGCAGCATGGCATAGAGCGGGCTGCGGGCGTCGTCGACGGTCTGCACCCGCGCCGAGTCGTCCACGTGCGTCACCGCCGGGATCGTGCTGCGGGGCACGTTCAGCCGCTCGATGCCCCAGAGGCCGGCCGTGCGGCCGTCGTCGGGCAGGCGCTGCGAGGGCCGCACGTCGGCGACCAGCAGCATGTACGGGCTCTCGTGCGGCGGGTCGAGCTCGAAGTACTCGGCACAACGCTCGCGCAGCACCGACGGCGCGAACGGCCGGAAGCTCTCGCGGAACTTGATTTTCCGGTTCATCACCGACTGCATCGACGGGCTCCGCGGATCGCCCAGGATGCTGCGGCCGCCCAGGGCCCGGGGGCCGAACTCGGCGCGGCCCTGGAACCAGCCGACGACCTTCTCCTCGGCCAGCGCCCCGGCCACGGCGTCGCAGAGTTCCTCGTCGGAGTCGTACCGCGTGTAGGGCGCCTCGACCGATTTCAGGAACCGCTCGATCGCCGCGTCGGAGTACTCGGGACCGAGCCGGGAGCCCTGCTGCGAATCCGTCGGCTGCACTGTGCGGGGGTGATTCAGGAGCTGGTGCTCGACGAACAGCGCCGCCCCGAGCGCGCCGCCCGCATCGCCGGCGGCCGGCTGGATCCAGACGTCGTCGAACGGCCCCTCGCGGAGGATGCGGCCGTTGGCCACGCAGTTCAGCGCCACGCCGCCGGCCAGGCACAGGTTCTTCTGGCCCGTCACCTTGTGAACGTGCCGCGCCATGCGGAGCATGACCTCCTCGGCCACCGCCTGCACCGACGCCGCCAGGTCCATCTCGCGCTGGGTGAGCGGGCTCTCGGCCGCGCGCGGCGGGCCGCCGAACAGCTCGTGAAATTTGGCCGACGTCATCGTCAGGCCCTGGGCGTAGTGGAAGTACGCCATGTCCATGCGGAACGAGCCGTCGGCCTTGAGGTCGATCAGGTGCCGGTAGATCAGGTCGATGTACCTCGGCTCGCCGTAGGGGGCCAGCCCCATCACCTTGTACTCGCCGCTGTTGACCTTGAACCCGGTGTAGTACGTGAAGGCCGAGTACAGCAGCCCCAGCGAGTGCGGGAACACGAGCTGGTGCGACAGCTCCAGCCGGTTGCCGCGCCCGACCCCGAAGCTCGCCGTCGCCCACTCGCCCACGCCGTCGATCGTCAGCACGGCGGCTTCCTCGTACGGCGACGGGAAGAAGGCGCTGGCGGCATGGCTCTCGTGGTGCTCGGTGAACAGCAACCGCTTCGTGTACTGCCCGCCCAGCTCCTGCCGCAGGATCCGCGGCAGGAACAGCTTGGTGCGGAGCCACAGCGGCATCGCCCGCTTGAAGCTGGCCAGGCCGGCGGGGGCGTAGCCCAGGTACGTCTCCAGCAGCCGCTCGAACTTGAGCAGGGGCTTGTCGTAGAAGACCACCCAGTCGAGGTCGGCCGCCGTCAGGCCCGCCTGGGTCAGGCAGAACGCGACGGCGTGGCGCGGGTACCCCTCGTCGTGCTTCCGGCGGCTGAACCGCTCCTCCTGCGCCGCGGCGACGATCTGTCCGTCCACGACCAGCGCGGCCGCCGAGTCGTGATAGTAGGCCGAGAGGCCCAGGATGGCCGCCATGAAGTCGCACGTCCCCGGCGCGGACCGGGGGCACGCGCCGACACGGCCGCCATCGCCCCTCGCTCCGCAAGAGCGTCCACTCTATGCCAGCCGGCCCCCCGTTTCCAACCCGACGACCGCCGCCGCGCCGGGACCGAGCCGGGGCGCCGGTCCCCGAACCCCAGCGGGCGGTCAGGACCCCGGGGCCAGGGTGGGGGCCTGGCCGGGCGAGGGGTCGAGGGGCAGCGGCGTGCGGCCGATCTGATCGCGGAGGCGGCGGAGGGCCTGCGCCTTGAGGCGATCGCCGGGCGCGGCCTGGAACTGCGTCGTCAGGCGCTCCAGCCGGTCGCGGTCCCCCTGGAAGAAGGCGATGTACCCCTGGCCGACCAGGCTGTCGGTGTTCGCCGGGTTCAGATCCAGGCAGGTCTGGAACGCCCGATCGGCCTCCTCGCGCTCGGCGGCCGAGGGCACCGTCTGCGTGCGGAGCCAGCGCTTGAGCATCGACTCGCCCAGCAGGTGGTGCGCCAGCGGCGAGCGGGGGTACTGGCCGATCGTGTACCGCCATTCGGTCTCGGCCGACGCGAGCCGGGCCGTCACGACCGCCGTGGTGCCGGCGGCCACCAGCAGGCCGGCGGCGATCACCGCCGGGGCCCAGCGCTCGGGCATCAGGCCGGCCACCGCCAACCGGGCCGCCAGCGCGCCGAGCACGAAGGCGATCCCCACCGAGGGCAGGTAGAGCGTGCGCTCGGCCACCAGCACGCCCGAGGGGATGATGTTGGCCACCGGGAACAGCGCGATCAGGAACCAGCCCAGGCCGAACGCCAGCACGCGACGGCCCACGATCGGCCGCAGCAGCGAGACGCAGGCGGCGGCCATCACCAGCCAGAGCGCCTCCAGGATCGGCAGGCCGAAGATCGACTCGCGGAGGTGGCCGTAATACAGCGTTTGGCCGGTGGGCAGCGTGCAGAGTCGCAGGCCGTGCGCGATGGCCACGATCACGGCGTGGATGCGCCCCTGCGGCGAGTAGCCGCCCGCGACGGTCAGCGCCGGGTCGATGGTCAGGGTCCCCAGCACGGCCCACCGCGCCCCCAGGTACGGCAGCATCGCCAGCGCTACGAGCGCCTCGGGCCCCAGGCTCCGCCAGAAGCCGGGGCGGCGGAGGTCGCGATCCGCCGGCGCGGTGAACCCGCAATACCGCACCAGCGCCAGCAAGGCCGGCAGCATCAGGGCCGACTCCTTGGCGAAGCTCGCCAGACCGCCGACGACGATCACGCTCGCCCAGGCCCCCACCGCCGCCGGCCCGGTGCGGGCATGCGCCCGCAGCGCCAGGCCCACGGCGACCAGCACGCCCAGGGTGCTGAGCAGCTCGAGCTGGCCGTAGACCATCGCCACGGCCTCGACGTGCACCGGGTGCGCCGCGAAGACCAGCGCCGCCAGCCAGCCGACCGTGGGTCCCGCCAGCCGGCCCAGCACGAGCATGACCAGCACGCTGTTGAGCGCGTGCAGCGTCAGGCTGACGGCGTGGTAGCCGGCCACGCTCGCGCCGAAGACCTGGCGCTCGGCGTAGATCAGGCTCAGCCCCAGCGGCCGGTACACGTCGGCCGGGCCGACCGGACCCCAGTACGGCTGGGTCCAGACGGCCGCCAGGTCGGGGCAGTTCGGCGGTGCCAGCCGCCGGACGAGCAGCAGGTCGTCATCCCAGAACCAGGGGACCCGGAGCGCCCCCAGCAGCGGCACCACCGCCAGCGCCAGCACCGCCAGCCTCCGGCCCCAGCCTCGCGCCCGGTTCGGCAATCGACCACCTCGCATCCAGGAGCGCCCGGGCCCGGGAACGCCCGACCACGACCGCCCGACGGAATGAACAGACCGGGCCCGGGACCGACGGTCAAGCCCCTGCGCCCCGCGATCGCCGCGGGGTGCGCGGGGGACTCACCGCCGTCACCCGGCCGCTCGCACCGCTCAGGCCCGCACGCGCCGACGCCGCAGCGCCAGCCCGGCCAGGCCCAGCG
>CAZUZD010000285.1:0-8184 GCA_964624465.1 uncultured Isosphaeraceae bacterium | reverse complement strand
ACAAGAACGTGCTCGAGAACCCGGACATGATCTCCAAGCGGGTGCTCGAGAAGGGCCTCGACGCCGGCACCGCGTTCGAGATCCTCTCGATCGACATCGCCGACATCGACGTGGGCGACAACATCGGCGCCCGCCTGCAGGCCGACCAGGCCGAGGCCGACGTTCGGATCGCCCGCGCCAAGGCCGAGGAGCGCCGGGCGTTTGCCATCGCCCGCGAGCAGGAGCAGATCGCGGCCGTCCAGGAGAACCGCGCCAAGCTCGTGCTGGCCGAGGCCGAGGTGCCCCAGGCCATCGCCGAGGCGTTCCGCCAGGGCCACCTGGGCGTCAACGAGTACTACAACCTCAAGAACGTTCAGGCCGATACCGAGATGCGCGCCTCGATCGCCGGCACCGGCGGCAGCCCGACTCGGCGTGACGCCACGGCCGCCTCCTGACGATCAGCCGCGGCCGACCCGACGTCGAGTCGGCCGCGCCCCGTCATCCCGGACCACGAGCCTGACGCGACCACGAACCAGGGCAGCACAAGATTCCAGGGGCCTCTGCGATGAACAACAATCCCGAAGCCCTGCTGAAGCTGGTCGTCCCGGCCATCTTCTTCATCCTGTGGGCCGTCAACCAGCTCTTCAACAAGGAGAAGGCGGCCGCCAGGGGCGCCGTCTCGCCCATCTTCGGGCCCCGCCCCGGTGGCCTGCCGCCGGCGCCTCGCCCCGGCGAGCGCGGTCGGCCCCAGTCGCCGCCGTATCGCGACGTGACCTACGAGCAGGCTCCGGCGCTGGGCCGGCGGCCGAACCCCGGTTCCGGCCGTCAGGCAGACGACCTGCTCGTGATCCGCGACGAGCGTCGTCCGACTCCGGCCCAGTCCGCCAAGCCGCGCGGGGCCCGACCCCAGGCTCCGCCGACGAACCCCGCACGGTCGGGGCGTGGTTCATCGCAGGCCGGCCGCAATCCGGCCGGAGCGGGCAAGGCCCCACCCGCCCCGCCGGCGTATGTCTCGGTCACGCCCACGGCGCTGATGAGCGACCTGCCCAGCAAGATCAGCGACCAGGGCCCGATGCCCTTCACCCAGCTCCGAGATTCGCTGACCAACCCCCAGCGCGTCCGGGAAGCCTTCCTGCTGAACGAGCTGATCCAGCCACCCGTGAGCATGCGACGGGGCACCACACCGCGTCGACGCCTGGGGCTCTGAGCCGTCCGGCAGCCCTCGTCCCGCGTCGCCCTCGCGCAGAGAACCCCCGGCACTCCGGGTCGAACGGACGGGGCCCAGCCACGTCCCGGGGAACGCCGTCCCAGGCCCTTGCACCGGTCCTGGCCCCGTCGTACGATCCGCCATCGCTGTCGATGGCCCAATCGGTGACCGGCCCGCTCCCGGGCCCGCCCGCCACTCCCCGGGCCACCGGTCCCTCCCCTCTCCCTGATGCCGTCGGGCCCTCGCGGCGCCGACGGCTCCAGTCCCCTCGTGCCACTCGCCCCTCCGCCTCCTGGCCCGTGGAGTTCATCGATGGCCGGTGATGACGATCCGGTACTCCGCAATTCGCGGCGCGAGGCGACGTACATCCTGCTCGCCTGGCTGATCGCGACCCTGGTCAGCTGCCTGGTCTCTTATGCCCTCGGGTACAGCCGGCCTGACCGGCCGCTCGGGCTGGCCGACCTGCACCCGATCCTGGGCATCCCGGCCTGGTTCTTCCTGGGCGTGATCCTGCCCTGGCTGGCCTGTGGCGCCTTCATCGCCTGGTTCGCGGGCTTCTACATGGCCGACGACGACCTGGGCGCCGACCATTCGCTCGACCTGGAGCGCGAGATCCGCGAGGGGACCGACAGCGATGATTAGCCTCGAGTCGCTCCAGCGACAGTTTCCGACCCTGCTGGCCCTGGTCCTGTTCACGCTGATCTCGCTGGGCATCGGCGTGGTGGCCAACTACGCCGGCCGCAGCCGCTCGGGGTTCTTGAAGAAGTACTTCCTCGGCAACCGCGAGATGGGCCCCCTGACGGTGGCCCTGACGGCGGCCGTCATGAGCGGCGGGACGTTCACCGGATTCCCCTCGCTGGTCTACAGCTTCGGCTGGGTCGTCGGGCTCTGGATCGCCTCGTACATGATCGCGCCCCTGACCTACCTGGGCGTGATGGGCAAGCGCATCGGCCAGATCTCGCGCGAGACTGGCGCCATCACCCTGCCCGACCTGTTCCGCGAGCGGTTCCACAGCCCCGCGCTCGGGTTCCTGGCCAGCCTGGTGATCCTGGTCTTCCTGACCGTGTTCATGGAGGCCCAGTTCGTCGCAGGCGCCAAGATCATGAAGGTCGTGCTGACCGGCGAGGCGCTGCAGAAGATCGCCGCCGCCGAGTCGGACGCCGAGGCGCCTGCCGTGGCCAAGGCGGCCGCCGCGGCGCAGGCCGCCGACTCGCAGGCGTACCTGGTCGGGCTGGCGATCTTCACCATCACGGTCGTCGCCTACACGGCCTACGGCGGGTTCCTCGCCGCCGTCTGGACCGACGTGTTCCAGAGCCTGGTGATGGCCGCCGGCGTGCTGATCCTGCTGCCACTGGCACTCATGCACTCGGGCGGGCTCGTCAACGCCACCCAGAAGGGCATGGAGATGGCCGGCCCCGGGTTCGGCTTCGGACCAGGCGCGGGCCGCGAGTTCCACCCGATCACGATGGCCTTCTCCTACTTCGTGATGTGGGCAATCACCGGGATGGGCCAGCCGTCGACAATGGTCCGGCTGATGGCCTTCCGCGACTCCAAGACGCTGCGGTACGCCATCCTCTACGTCTCGCTCTACAACGCGATCATCTACATCCCGCTGATCCTGATCTTCGTCGCCTCCCGCAGCATCCTGCCGCCGCTGGAGTCGAGCGACTACGCGATGCCGACCCTGATCGTCACGCTCGCCAACCCGTACGTCGCCGGTATCCTCATGGCCGCCCCCTATGGCGCCGTGCTCAGCACCGTCAGCGGCTGGCTGCTGATCATCGCCTCGGGGCTGGTCCGGGATCTCTACCAGCGCCTGATCCACCCCACGGCCAGCGAGTCGCACCTGGCGCGGGCCAGCTACTTCGCCACGGTCGGCGTGGGGATCGCCGTCGCCCTGATCGCGATGCAGCCGCCGAAGTTCCTCCAGCTGATCGTCGTGTTCGCCAGCACCGGTCTGGCCTCGGCATTCCTGGTGCCCGGCCTGTTCACCTGCTTCTGGCGCCGGGCGTCGGCCGCGGGCACGATCGCGGCCATGGTCGCCGGCCCCACCGTCACGCTGATCCTGTACTGGCTCGGCCAGCTCGACCCCGCGTCGCCCATCTTCGGGGGCCTGCTGCCCCCCAACCCGCCGATCGGCCCGCCGAGCGGGCTGCGACCGTACTACCTGCTCGGCTTCGACCCGTGCGTCTGGGGCCTGCTGGCCTCGCTGGCGGCCGGCCTGATCGTGAGCGTGCTCACGCCCCCGCCCTCGCAGCCCCTCCTCGATCGGCTCTTCAAGGCCCACCCCCGCGCCGTCCCGACCGCCTGATCCGGCGGTTGCCAGCCCGCTCCACTCCTCCAGGATTCATCCCCGACCGGCCCTCGGAACGTCGTCACCGCGACGGTCCGAGGGCCGCTTCACGTCGACCACCCTGGAGTTCGATCCCTCACGCCCCGGCCCGAGGCGGTTCCCAGCGGCTGCCGCCCGGATCCGGACTTTGAATTCGAGCTCAGTCGGTCCCGTCGGGCAAGGCTCCGGGTCGTCACAGCCCGGAAAAGCGTCATCGTGATGAAAGCCCGAATCACCCCGTAGGATCATTCTTTCCTGAGAGGTATTGATCCTTCAGAAGTTCAAGGCGAAACGCTCGAACCGGCTTCATCCGGGGGTTTTCATGCGCACACAGCCGATGGTCCGGCTCCTGGCACTCCTGGCCGGGCTGGGGTCCGGGTCGGCAGGGAGCTGGACGGAGGCGGGGATCATGATCTTCACCGACCCGGTGGAGTTCCGGAAGGCACTGGGTCCCGCGTACGTCGAGGGCCTGGACGGCGTCGCGGCCCTGCAGCCGCCGCTGGCCAATCCCATCCACTTTCAGGACGACACCTTCGGGTTCACCATCGCCGGCGACTTCGGCGGTATGCGGCGGACCGACGTGAACGGGGACATCGGGCTGGCCGCCCTGACCGGGACCGACGTCCTGGTGCTCGATCGCTTCACCGGCCCGGCTCAGGCTGTGGGAGGCTGGTTCTCGGTGGTGACCTATGACCTGGATACGCCCGACCGGAATGGGACCTTTCGCGTGACCGCGACCGACGGCTTCACCACGCTCGTTCACAAGGTGGATCGGCCCGAGTCGTTCGTGGGTTTCCTGTCCGACACTGCCGTGCTGCGGTCCCTGACGGTCGCCCGGAGCTCGGGTTCCGGGACCGGCCTCGTGAACGGCAGCGGCGTCATCCTCGGGGCCCGCCTGGCCAGCGCCCCCGAGCCCGGCACGCTCGCGGGTCTGCTCTCCGGCACACTGGCCGGCCTGCTCGAACATCGACGTCGCTCGCGGCGACTGGCCCGCGCCCGCTGACCAACGCCGCGACGGGATCATGCAACCTCGTCGGTGGTCCGTCGGAGCGAAACGCGGGCGACGTCGAGGGGGATCAGGGGGTGGGGGTCGAGGGCGGCGCGATCCGCGTCCCGCTGGTGGAGCGCGAGATCCCGAGGGCGGAATTCGATTGTTGCAGTGCCTTGGTCTGCGGGTTCGGCCCCGCGGGCTCCCGGAGCACATCGGTGCCGTACTCGTTCTCGACCGTCCGCGTGGCCCTGGTGTCATCGTCGCACCCCAGCGCGATCAGGGCCAGCAGGCCCACGGCCACCATTCGCTTCATCTCCTCGCCTCCGGACGCTTGAACTCGGTCCGGGTCCGCTCGTGACCCGGTCGGGGAACGGTCAATCGCTGGCCGGGCCTTTCCCACCTCCCGGCCATGGTTGCACCGGAGGACGCCGGTGGACCGGGGCGACGGCATCGTCGGGACCTGCATCAAGCAGCGGAGGGGGTGGGATTCGAGGAGCGGCAGAACCTAAAGCTATATCAGCCAAGGCGTTTCCGAACCTAACCCGTATCCCACCAATTCCTTGCACTCGATCAACCCTACGCACCAGTGATCAAGAATTCTCAGGGATCTTCCGCCGTTTTGGCACACTGTGTCAAGCGGCTGGCCGGACCGGCACCTCCGTCCCCGGAGGTGATTGGTGTCCGAGTTCTTCGTTCGCGATCGATCGAGTCGGCAAGCCGGGTCGCCCGACCCGCGGCTCGACTCCGCTGCGGCTTCTTGCCGCTCGCCCCGTGACCTTGGGTCGATCGGCATGATCCAGGCGACTCCTACCGCCCACCGCGGCAAGGAGTGTGCCTGATGTCCGGTACCCTCAACCCGCCCCTGGCCCCGCGCCAGGGCCCGGTGCTCCGCATCCTGGCCATCTGCCGCATCAGCACCGAGAACCAGGACGAGCGTAGCCTCGACGACCAGGAGAACCTCCTCCGCGGCTTCGTCGCCCGCAACTACGACGGCCCGACCCAGTGGCACGTCATCAAGAGTGTCGGCTCCGGCGAGTGCCTCGACCGCAAGGAGCTGCTCGAAGCCATCGAGCAGATCGACGCCGGCATCCACGACGTGATCATCACCGAGGACCTCGGCCGGATCAGCCGCCGGACGCAGGTCTTCACCATCTGCGAGGCGGCCGAGGATCAGGGCTCGCGCCTGATCGCGATCAACGACAACGTCGACACCGGCCAGGATGGCTGGGAGAACAACGCCTTCCTCAACTCCTTCCGCCACCAGTCCTTCAACCGCGACACCGCCAAGCGGATCCGCCGCTCCCTGCGGAACCGGTTCCTGCAGGGCGGCGTCATCCAGTTTGTGCTGTACGGCTACGACAAGCCGCCGGGCGCCACCAACGACAGCCAGCTGAGCAAGGATCCGGCCGCCGAGCCCATCTACCGGAAGTGGTTCGAGATGCTCGACGCCGGCGCCCCGTACAGCGAGGTCGCCGACTGGCTGAACGCCCAGGGCATCCGGCCGGGCCCGTCCGCCCGCAAGTCGACCTGGGACGTCGCCCTGGTCCGCGAGACCACCATGAACCCGATCCTGAAGGGGATCCGGGTCCGAAACAAGCGGATCAGCGTGCGGGTCAACAGGACCGGCCGCCACAAGTCGGTGCTGGCCCCGCCCGAGGAGCTGCTGGTGCGGCCCGTCCCGCACCTGGCGTTCTTCGACGCCGAGTACTACGACCGCGTCACGGCCAAGCTGCGGGAGCGCAACGCCCGGTACGCCCGGGGTCGCCAGGCCAGGGGCCCGGACCGCCGCAAGGGCTTGCCGCGCAAGCGGACCGTCTGGCCCGGCCAGCATCTGACCTGCGGCGTCTGCGGCCGGCTCTATTACTACGGCGGCCACGGCCGCAACGAGTTCCTGATGTGCTCCGGCAGCCGGGAGTACCGGTGCTGGAACGGCGCCACGGCCAGCGGCCCGCTCCTCGCCGAGCGGGTCAGCGGGGCCATTCTCGAGGAGATCAGCCGGCTCCCCGAGTTCGACACCCTCTTCCGCGGGCGGCTCCAGGCCCAGGCCAACATCGCCCGCGTCGCCCAGGCCGAGCGGCTGGCGCAGCTGGTTCAGCAACTGCACCAGGTCGACGTGAAGGTCGATCGGATCACCGACGCGATCGCCTCGGGCCTGCCGATCGAGCCTTTGCGGGACAAGTTGCAACAGCTCCAGGCCGAGAAGAGTGACCTGGAGCTCCAGCGGGCCGACCTGGAGCGCAACCAGACGCCCGCGGTCGAGCTGCCCGCGATGTCCGAGCTGAAGGGCCGCATCCACGCCGCCTTCAGCACCCTGGCCAAGGACTCCCCCGAGTTCGGCCGGCTGATGCACCAGCTGATCACCCGGCTGGAGGTCCGGCCCTACCGCCCGATCGATGGCGGCCACGTCGTGCTCCGGGCTCATGTGCGGTTCGATCTGGCCGCCCTCGACCTGACGACCCGGCCTCTGGGCGAATCGGGTTTGCTCAGCCGCGAGCTGGTCGTCGACCTGTTCGACCCGCCCCAGCGGATCGCCTTCCTGGAGCGGGTGAAGGGGCTGCGGGACGGCACCCGGACCGAGCGTCAGGTCGCCCAGGAGCTGGGCCTGACGCAGCCCGCCGTCCAGCACAGCATCGCGCTGAGCCGCAAGCTCCAGGCTCGCGGCCTCAGCGATCCCTACGAGCTGGTGATCGAGCCGCCCACCGAGTCGGACAAGCTCTGCCGCCACCGGCACCAGCGGTACCGGTTCGAGCCGCTGCCCGGCCACCACTGGCCGCCCCGGCCCGACACCGCCACGGACGTGCCGGCCCAGGTCCCCGCCTGAGCCGACGTCCGCCAACCCAACCTTTCCCCTGGGCCCCACGCCATCTCGATGGCGCGGGGCCTTTTTTCGTTTCTGACAGAGGTGAAGTCCGATGGACCGCAGCCCCAACCGACCGCTACCGACCCCAGAACCGTCCCCCGACCGGCCCTACCGTTCGGCCGCCGAGGTGCGGCAGCACTGGCTGGCACTGATCGACCTGCTGGCCGCCGAGGTCGCTCGGGGCCTGCAGCAGCAGCGTCAGGCCAGCCACGAGTCCGGCCGCGTCACCTACGCCCGCCGCGCGGGCCGGCGCCGTCGCAGCTGAGATCGAGCGGCAGAGCCCACCTGGCACGGTCGACCGACCGTCGCCCCTTGCGACCCCGCCCTCATCTGGTTCCAGCCCCCCACGCCCACGAATCGCGAGCCCGCCCGGGCCCCGCGCGGCTCCCGCCTCGCGCCTTCCCGATCGTCGAGAAGGCCATCACCACCACCCCCGGCCGGCCGGCGGCCCACCGACCGGCCGGGCCCCAGGAGTTCGCCCACCATGTCCCTGAAGCCCTACTTCGACCACCTGCAGCTGGAGCATCCCCTGGCCGTGCTCGACACCGAGACCACCGGCCTGGACACCCAGACGGACCGGATCGTCGAGATCGGCATTGTTCGCCTCGAACCCGATCGCCCGGCCCGAACTTACCGCCGCCTGGTCCACCCCGGGATCGCGATCCCGCCGGCGGCCAGCGCCATCCACGGCATCACCGACGCCCACGTCGCCGCCATGCCGCCCTTCGCCGAGCTGCTGCCCGAGATCAACCAGTCCCTGAGAGCCCCTAACACAACATATGGAGTATAGCACTGGCACAGATCTTGATGCAGGC
>CAZUZD010000284.1:0-8213 GCA_964624465.1 uncultured Isosphaeraceae bacterium | reverse complement strand
TCGGGACCCCGGCCGCCCCGGCCGGTCTCAGCGCCCCGGGGTGAGCCCGGCCGGCGCCGGCGGGCGGGCGGCGGGGCCCGGCACGAGCTCGCAGTCGGGGAAGAACCGGGCCACGAGGTCGCCGCCGTGGTGGCGGATCCGGTCGGCCAGGTAGGTCGGGTCGACCTCATCGAGCACGCCGAACCGGGTCGCCGCCGGGAACGCGTGCGCCCCGGCGGGGTCGAGCCACGACTCGGGCACGCCGGCAAACGCGGCCAGCTCGGGCAGCCGCCGGCCCAGCTCGTCGGTGCGGACGACCAGCAGCCGGTCGGCAGGCACCCGCTCCAGGACCGTCCGGTTGTGGCGGGCCCAGTACCCGAGGTAGCCGTCGAGCGTGGAGCGCCCCCGCGCCGCCAGGGCCGACTCCTCGGGAGGGTGCGGCCGGCCGGTCGCGAACCGCCAGTCGCGGAATGCCTGCCACTCGGGCTGCGACGGGTGGGCCAGCTCGTGGTTCAGGAACGAGTCGAGCCAGTCGTACGGGTGCCGGATCGTGAGCAGGAACCGGGCGTGGGGGAACCGCTCCAGGAGCGGGTCGAGCACCAGGCCGTTGAGCTGCGAGGCGTCGACCTCGAGCCGCAGGCGGCGGTCGCGCGCCACCAGATAGCGCCGCAGCTCGTCGGCGTCGACCGGGTCGGCCAGGAGCCGGGCGATGAGCGCCTCGGCCTCGGCCTCGTGCGCCGCCACCAGCCGCCTGCCGAACAGGGCGGCCACCGAGTGCGTGCCCGACTTGGCCGTGCCGACCCCGTAGAGGTGCGCTCGCCTGGGCCGGAGCTGCCGCAGCAGGCTCCGCCCCTCGCGGTGCGCCCGTCCCACCAGTCGACCGGCCAGGTGTCGCATCGGCACAGCGGGTCCCGTGGCAGGCGGCGCGGGCCGGGTCCCGGCGGCGCTCGGTCGTGGCGGTCGCGTGGTGGCGACGGCGTCGCCCGGGATGAGCCGGGACTTCCCGCCCCGGCCCTGCCCCGATCCCAGCGGCCTAGCATCCCGCACCCTGGCCAGGGGCGTCAACCGACCGACGGGCGTTCGCCGCGGCGGCGACGCCGCTCGCCCCGGATCAGCCGGCGGCACGGCGGTGGGATCGCGGCCCGCGACCTCAAGGCCCTGCCGGCGCGGTGCTGCCGGCCGCTGGCTCCTTCAGCCCGAACGCCTCCAGCGTGAACTCGCGTGCGTCCGGGGCGCCGGGCTCGAAGACCTCGAACGTGCGGTCGATCTCGCTGACCATCCGGTACTTTCCGTTGATGAAGCGGTTCTTGAGCGTTTTCTGGCGGGCTGTTCCGCCTTCGTAGGCGGTGTCGGTGACGGTGCTGTGTTTGAACTCGGGGCGCAGCAACTCGGAGTGCACGATGGCCCAGTGGCGTGCGGGCTCGAAGACGAGTACACCGGTCTCCGGGCTGTCGGGCTTCGGCGGCCGGCCCTTGACCATGCGATGGTACGCCACCCGGACCAGTTCCCGATCGCCCTCCTGCTGCGACTCGACCCGATCGATCGTCAGGGCCTCGTCCTTCAAGAAGGAGGCCACCGGCACCCCCTGGTACACGTATGGCGATTCGAGCAGATCGGAGATCGTGAGGTTCAGGACGAAGGGCACACCACGCTTGATCTCTTTGAGCGTGAATTTGTCGGCACCGTCGGCCCGGCCGACCAGGAACAGGCGGCCGTCGGCGAAGACGGTGCCGACCGTGCCGACCATTCCCGTCATCTTCTCGGCTTCCTTCGGATCGTCGTCAAACACCCCGTACGTCTGACGATCCAGCCGACGGTCCGCCCCCTTGATCCAGATGGTGTAGCGCTGCCGGTAGCTGGAACGGCCGGTTCCATCTGCGTTCGCGGTGCGGATCTCCTGATCGACGACGTAACGGCCGTCCCCGCCGTTGGGCCGCCGCAGTTCCGCCAGTCCCGCCTCGCAGCCGCGAATCACCGCCGCAGCGTCGAGGGCCGTCTGCGCCCCCACCCGCGTGGCCGGCACGCTCCCCAGCAACCCGAGGAGCCCCAGGAGGCCCCACCGCGGTCGGATCAAAAAAAACCCATGCCTGTGTCCTCGGCCGCCAGGAAACCCCAGCACAATCGCTCGAAAATCGCCTTTCGATCGCGATGGCTGACACGCTTGCCGCAATTCTGATTCAGCCAGCGCAACACGTCAACCAGATTCTGGGATTTGATCTCGGTATCGCCGCAAATCTGGCTCCGCCGGACGGCCCTGCGGCGGCGTGCTTGCCCCGTGCAGCATCGGCACCACGTACCGACCCAGGAACGCCGGGCTATCCGGGCCGACGTGGCCGCCGAGGTCGCCGAGGTCGCCGAGGTCGCCGGTGGGGGCCATGCGGGGGCTCCAGCGCACCTGGCGGAGCTTGCCGTACCGGGCCGCGCGATCCCCGTCCAGGCCGCCCGGAGTGCGGAAGCTGGCGCGGCCGGCGGCCGGGCAGCGGACGCGGTCGATGGTGCCGAAGAGCCGGGTGCCGGCGCCCAGGAGGATCACGTCCAGCGGCGACCAGAACACGCACAGCTCCCGCCGCACCGCCGCCAGCGCCTGCGACAGGTCGGAGCCCGGCGACAGCGCCGGCCCCTCGGACGATCTCGTCGCGGGCGACCCCGGCCGGCCGGGGTGACCACTCAGGCCCCGGGACGACCTCGGTAATGGCCCGCGGACCGCCCGACGCTGGTCCCGGCCCAGGCGTCCGGCGGTCCCGCGATCAACCCTGGCGGACCGCGCTCGGCTCCAGCACCGACAGGTGCGGGAGGGGAACGACAAAGCGGCCGCCCCACTCGCGGATGTAGTCGAGCTGCCGCATCACCTCATCCCGGATGTTCCAGGGGAAAATCACGACAAAGTCGGGCCGATCCGCGCGCAGCACCGACTCCGCCACCACCGGGATGTGACTGCCGGGCAGCCACATGTTCTGCTTGTGCGGATTGGCGTCCACCACGTACTTCACGAGGTCGTGCTTCACGCCGCAGTAGTTCAGCAGCGTGTTGCCCTTGGCGGCCGCGCCATAGCCCACGACCGTTTTCCCGGCGGCATGCTGCTCCAGGAGGAACTGCAGGAACGCCAGCTTCACCCCCAGCGCCTTCTGCTGGAAGCCGTCGTAGGTTGCGAGGTCGTCGATGCCGGCGGCCAGTTCCTGGTCGAGCAGGGCCTGCACGTTCCCGGAAACGGGGTGGGTGGGATCCCCCTGGTGCTTCGCGTAGATCCGGAGCGAACCCCCATGCGTGGGGATCTCGTCCACGTCGAAGATCTCGAGCCCCTGCGCCGTGAACAGCTGCGTCGCGAAGTAGAGCGACAGGTAAGAAAAGTGCTCGTGATAGATGGTGTCGAACTGATTGTTGTTCATCAACTGGACGAGATGCGGGAACTCCATGGTGATGACGCCCCCCTCGGCCAGCATCAGCTTCATGGCGGCCACGAAATCCACGAGGTCGGGCACGTGGGCCAGGACGTTGTTCCCCAGCAGGAGGTTGGCCTTGCGATGCTGCAGCTCCGTGGCGAGGCGGACGCCAAAGAAATCCACGACGGTCTCGATCCCCTTCTCGCGGGCCACCGCGGCGGTGTTGGCGGTCGGCTCCACGCCCAGCACCGGGACCCCCCTGGCCTGGAAGAACTGCAGGAGGTAGCCGTCGTTCGAGGCCAGTTCGATGACCTGCGACTGCGCACCGAGCCCGAACCGGTCGATCATGGCCTCGGTGTAGCGGCGGGCGTGCTCCAGCCAGCTCCTGGAATACGACGAGAAGTAGACATACCCCCCGTTGAAGATCTCGCTCGACTTCTTGTACTCCGCAATCTGAACCAGGAAGCAACTGCCGCAGACATAAACCTTGAGCGGATAAAACACCTCGGGCTCGTCGAGCTGCTCGGCGCTGAGGAACGAGTTCGAAGCCGGCGAGTTCACCAGGTCGATCAAGACATTCGTCAATTTGGCATCACAGAAGCGACATTGCATGACCGCGTATCCTTGGAGGATGTCTCAGGGCCGAGCGAGCGGACCAGCCGGATCGAGCTGGAAATTATGGCAGAAGCACTCCGGCGATCCAATGCTCCAGACTGGTTCATCGCGCCGGCCGTGCCCGGCATTGTCCGGCGACCGGGCGTGAATCCCCGGCTCACCGGCAGCCCGACCGGGTGGTCACGCTCCCGGCGTCCCGAGGACCGAGCCCGCGCCTGCCGCGGGCGCCGCGCGGAAGAGGGGCACCACGTACCGCCCCAGGAACGCCGGGCTATCGGGCCCGACGTGGCCGCCGAGGTAGCCGGTGGGGGCCATGCGGGGGCTCCAGCGCACCTGGCGGAGCTTGCCGTACTGGGTTGCGCGATCCCCGTCCAGGCCGCCCGGAGTGCGGAAGCTGGCGCGGCCGGCGGCCGGGCAGCGGACGCGGTCGATGGTGCCGAAGAGCCGGGTGCCGGCGCCCAGGATGATCACGTCCAGCGGCGACCAGAACACGCACAGCTCCCGCCGCACCGCCGCCAGGGCCTGGGACAGGTCGTAGCCCGGCGAGAGCGCCGGCGCCAGCAGCACGGCGGCCTCGACGGCGTCGGCCGGGAGTTGCTCCAGCGCCCGCACCACGACCCCGCTGCCGCCCGACTTGCCGACCAGGAACACGGGGCGATCGGGGTGCGCCTCGCGGTACGACCGGACGAGGTCGGCCAGCAGCGCCGCCTGGCGGGCGTGGTTGGCGACGTTCGAGAGGTCGCGGTACCAGCGCCCGAAGCCGTGGCCCCAGGCGAGCACCTGCACCCGGTGCTTCAGGCCGGCGCGGGCGACGGCGTAGGTCAGCCCCAGGCCGCAGAGGTCGAGGCCGCCGACGCCGTCGGCCACCAGCACCAGGCCGGTCTCGTCCGCCTCGGCCGGCGGATCGGGCAGCGGCCCGAAGAGCCGGCGGTACGCCGATCGCAGCAGGGTCGAGTAGAGCATGCGCGCCATCGTAGCGCGCCGGGCCGACCCCGGCCAGACCGGCACCCGGACCCGGGCGGGCGGGGGCCCGGCCGGTTCACGACTTGCGTCGAGGTGCGGGGGCCTGGTTCCGGGCTAGTGGCCCGCGGGCCGCCCCGCTAGAATGCCGTTCAGAGTGCGGGAGTCTGCCCCGACGGTGCCCCCTGGCCCGCGGCGATGGCCCCCGCGAGTGGAGTCGGTCGCGACCCGGTCCGGAATCGAACCGCGTCGCCTGGTCTCGAATCCCGTTCGCACGCTCCGTTCTCTCCCGGAGGGCCCTGGCCATGAACCCGTTGCATCGCCGCGACTTCCTCGCCCAGGCGGGCGCCGCCACCGCCGCCCTGGCCGCCGCCGGCACCGCCACCAGCGCCGCGGGCGCCGCCGAGCCGAGGGCGACCCTGCCGGCCTCGCCGGTCGACACCCGCCTGCTGGGCAAGTCGGGCGTGAAGGTGTCGCTGATCGGCATGGGCACCGGCAGCATCGGCAACGACCAGTCGAGCAACCAGGTGCGGCTCGGGGTCAAGGAGTTCACCCGGGTGGTGCGGCACGCCATCGACCACGGCGTGCGGTTCTTCGACGTCGCCGACCAGTACGGCTCGCACGTGTTCCTCCGCGAGGCGCTCAAGGGCGTGCCGCGCGACCAGTACGTGCTCCAGACCAAGACCCACGCGCACGACGCCCGCATCTGCCGCAGCCACATCGAGCGCTACTGCCTCGAGCTGGGCGTCGAGTACCTCGACATCGTGCTCCTGCACTGCATGACCGAGGCGAACTGGCCCGAGAAGAACAAGGGGGCCATGGAGTACCTCCGCAAGGCCAAGGAGCAGGGGCTCGTCCGCGCCCACGGCACCAGCTGCCACGGCATGGACCCGCTGCGCACCGCGGCCCTGGAGTCGTTCGTCGAGGTCGACCTGGCCCGGATCAACCCCGAGGGGCTGATCATGGACGACGCCAAGCCCGGCCCGGTCTCCGAGCAGCTCAAGATCATGCACGACCGCGGCGTCGGCGTCGTGGGCATGAAGATCCTCGGCGAGGGGCGGATCAACACCCCCGACCGGATCGACGCCTCGCTGAAGTTCGTGCTCGGCCTCGGCACCGTCGACGCCTTCGTCATCGGCTTCGAGTCGACGGCGCACATCGACGACCTGATCGCCCGCACCGAGAAGACGATCGCCGCCCTGAAGGGCTGAGCCTCTGGCTCCAGCCAATCCGGATGCACGCCGCGGGCGTCGCCCTCCCCGACCCGGGGGGCGACGCCCGCTCGCTTTGGGCGTCGCGCGGATCGCGTCATCCTCCCGAGCACCGAGCCCATGCCGGGGTGCCCGGGTCCCCGTCGGCGGAGCCCGGATCCGCCAGCCTCGGACTGTGATCCGGTGTGCCGTGGCCTGAGCGCCCCGTGGCCACGCCGACGATGCGGAGGCCCCCGGATCCGGGCCCCGCACGCGGGACCCGGGCACCCCGGCGACGCCCGCTCCCGTAGGGCGGATCAGCGGAGCGTCATCCGCCGGGCCCGCAGGGGAGGGCCCGCGCTTGGCCGCTGGGGCGGGTCACGCGGCTGGCATCCGACCCGTCCCGGCGGATGACGCTGCGCTGATCCGCCCTACAGGAATCCGGAAACCGCCGGGAATCCGACGCGCCCGGATGCTCCCGCGGCGTGGCCCGGCTCAGTAGTTGAACTGGAGCTGGAGCCGGAAGATGTCGCCGCTGAAGGTGCTGTAGGGGATGACATCCTTCGCGGTGCTGCCGAGCAGGTTGGCGCCCTCGACGAAGCTGTACTCGGCGGTCAGCTCGATCTCGCGGCGGATCTGCCACTCCAGGCCCAGGTCCCACTGGTTGTGGTTGCCGAACGGGGCGTTGGCGATCGAGCGGTAGCCGCCGCGATACGTCTGGTACCGCACGTAAGGCGTGAAGATGCCGCGCTTGTCGGTGTCGTACTTGTACATGACCATGGCGTAGCCGCCCTGCAGGGGCCGCACGACCACGGCCGTCTGGTCGTCGTTCAGGCCGGGGCCCTCGCCGAAGTTCCACTCGGTCTGGAACCCGAACGGCTGCGGATAGTAGATGAACGAGGCGGCCATCCGCTGGTCGCGCAGGCCCTTGTTCCCGCCCGTGCCCGCCGGCGTGATGATGTTGCCCTGGCCCAGGGGCCGGATCGGGGCGCCCGGCACGACGTAGTCGCCGGTGTACCCCTGCAGGCCCGCCTCGACGACCTGACCGCTGGGCAGCCGCCACGGCCAGGTGACGCGGGCGACCGTGTGCAGGTTCAGGTTCCGCTCGAGCTGCGAGCCACCCTGACCGTTGTAGACGCCGAGCCCGAGGATGCCGTAGTTGCCCGAGCCCTTCAGGCCGCCGTCGACCAGCTCCTTCAGGAGCTTCTGCTTCTCGACCGGGGTCCAGTAGTAGAAGACGCCCAGGTCGCGCTCGTTGGGCGCCGCGCCCGAGTTGATGGCGTCGGTGCGGTCCAGGGGGATCCGGTTCTGGCTGGACTGCATGTTCTCCCAGCCATAGGGGATCTTGGACAGACCGACGCGGAAGCGGTTGACCTTCGTCTTGTCGATGTAGATATCGCCGTAGAGGTCGCGGAGCTGGGCGAAGTAGGTCGGCCCGGTGGTGCCCGGGGGCGCGTTGGCGAAGTCGGTCTGGAAGTAGATGTAGAGGTGGTCGCTGACGTCGCCGAAGAGGATCAGGCGGGCCCGGCGAATCCAGAAGTTCTCGGCCTCGCCGTTGACCACCCGGTCGCCGAAGAGGTACGGGTCCGAGCTGATCTCGTCCTCCTCCTGGCCGCGACCGAAGCGGACCTGGGTGTAGCCGCGGAGGCTGACCTTCTCGTACCAGGGCGTGCTCTTGCGATCCTTGGGGTTGAGCGAGTCGAACGTCGACTTCAACCCGTAGTTGTCATGGGTGTGCAGCGAGTCGAGCAGGCCCTTGTGATGCACGTGGTAGCCGTCCAGCGCGCCCGAGCCGGTCGCCGCCGGCGCGGCCGCCGGCAGGCTGGCGGCGGGCGGCTCGGGGGCCTTGTCGGACTTGCCGGCCCTGGCATCGCCACCGCCGGCGGCCTTCGCGCCACCGGCCTGCTCCGCGGCGGGGGCGGGGGCGGCGTCGAGCCGTTTGGAGATCGATTCGAGCTGCTCCGAGAGCTTGCGGTTCTGCTCGGCGAGCTGACGGATCATCTCGTCCTGGGCCCGGAGCCGCTCCTCGAGCGACCCTGCGGGGGCCGGCGCCTGGGCGCCGGGAGCCGGGGGATCGGCCGGGGCCGGG
>CAZUZD010000283.1:0-8292 GCA_964624465.1 uncultured Isosphaeraceae bacterium | reverse complement strand
AACTTGTAGATCGACTGCGCGTCGTCGCCCACGGCCGTCAGGTTGCCGTGGCCGGCGCGGGCGAGGGTCTCGACCAGCTCGATCTGGACCCGGTTCGTGTCCTGCATCTCGTCGACGAGGATGTGGCGGAACCGCCGGGCGAGCTCGTCGCGGTGCTCGGGGAACTCGGTCAGGAGCCGGGACCACTGGCCGAGCAGGTCGTCGTAGTCCATGCAGTTGGCCGCGCGCTTGCGGCTGGCGTAGGCGGCGACGGTGGCCTCGAGCTGCGGCAGCCACTCGACGAGGTCCGGGTGCCTGGCCTCGACGAGCGCCGGCACGGGCAGGCCGAGGTTGAAGGCGTGGCTGATCAGGTGCGCCACGGCGGCCGGCTTGGGGGCGAGCTTGCCGGTGTTGACCAGGCCGCCGTCGGCCATGGCCAGCCGCATCAGGTCCAGGGCGTCCTCGGAGTCGAGGATGGTGAAATCCGGGTCGTACCCCAGGGCCCCGGCGGCGCGCCGGAGGATGCGGTTGCCGATGTGGTGAAAGGTGCCCGCCCAGACCCGGCCGGCCTCGGGACCGACGAGCCCCTCCAGCCGGCCGACCATCTCGCGGGCGGCCCGGCGGGTGAAGGTGACGAGGAGAATCGCGTCGGCCGGCACGCCCGATGCGATCAGGTAGGCGACCCGGTAGGTGATGACCCGCGTCTTGCCCGACCCGGGGCCGGCCAGGATCAGGTTGGCGCCGTCGGGGGCCGTGGCCGCCTGGAGTTGCGGCTCGTTGAGCTCGCGCGCGAACGCCTCGCGGAGCCGGTCGCTGCCCGCTTTCTGGATCCGGATGCGGCGCATGGGACGGGCGTGGCCTCGGGTCGGTCGGGGCGGACGGATTCATGACGCGGGCGGGCGTCGGCCGATCGAGTATACCCAGATTGTCTTGGGGCGGGACCGTCTCCGGTTGGGGGGCGGCCTCGCGCCGCAGCGACCGTCCCTGCTCCACGGGGCAGGGACGCCTCGCAGGGAGATTTCCGCATGTCGGCCATGGACCAGGCCCCCGGCACCACGATCTACCGCGAGCCCCGGGTTTACCTGGTGGGCCGCCAGCAGGCCGACGAGGCGGAGATCGCCCGGTTCCTGGCCGACGAGCACGTCCAGCGCTGGTCGACCGACACCGAGGAGGCCGGCGAGAAGCTCGCCGAGTTCGCCGGCCGGCTCTGCTACATGTCGTTCGCCAAGCCCAGGCCCGGCGGCAACGCGGCCTACATCGGCCACATCCTCGAGGTCGGCCACGGCTCGGTGCTCGAGCACGCCGTCTTCAACCTGATCATCACCGGCGTGAGCCGCTCGTTCACCCACGAGCTGGTCCGCCATCGCGCCGGCTTCGGGTACTCGCAGCTCAGCCAGCGGTTCGTCGACGAGTCCGAGGCCGCGTTCGTCGAGCCCGACCCGATCGCCGACGACCCGGCGCTGCATGCGATCTGGCTGGAGGCGATCGCCGCCTGCCAGCAGGCGTACCAGCGGCTGGCCGACGGCCTGGCCGAGAAGTTCGCCGACATCCCCGACCGGACGCTGCGGCGCAAGAAGGCCCGCGAGGCGGCCCGCTCCGTGCTGCCGAACGCCACCGAGACCAAGATCTTCGTGACCGGCAACGCCCGCGCCCTGCGGCACTTCATCGAGATGCGAGGCGACGCCGCCGCCGACGCCGAGATCCGCAAGGTGGCCCTGGCGGTCCTGAAGGTCCTCCGCGACGAGAGCCCCAACCTCTTCGGCGACTACACCCTGACCGACCTGCCCGAGGGGGGCCAGGCGGTGGCCGCGTCGTACCGCAAGGTCTGAGGCCCGCCGCCCGATCTGACCGCGGGGCCCCGGACCGCGATGGACGCGGTCGCGGGCCTGGGTTAAATTTATGCATGAACGAGCCTGGAATGGCCGCCGGCCCCGGTCCCCGGGACGACCGGCGGGCTCGTTCCCGGGATGCGGTTCGCGCCGGCCGGGCGTTGGACGCCTGGCCTGACCGACGGCCCCGAACCCGCTCGCCCGCCGTCTCCCGAGCGAACTTCATGACCAGCGACCCGTCCCTCGTCCGCGGCCTGCTCGAGATCCTCCCGAAGGGGCACGGCGTGCTCCGCGATCCCGGCCGGAACCTCCGGGTGCAGCCGACCGATCCGACGCTCGACGCCAGGCTGCTGGCGCACCACCGGCTCCAGACCGGAGCGCTGGTCACCGGGCGACTCCAGCCGGGCGGGCCGCCGAACCGGCTGGCCGAGGTGCTCACCATCGAGGGGCAGCCGGTCGGGTCGGTCCCGAGGCCCGAGTTCGAGGACCTCACGGCGATCGACCCCCGCGAGCGGCTCCGGCTCGAGACCGGTGCTGAGCCGCTGGGCACCCGGGTGATGGACCTGTTCACCCCGGTCGGCAAGGGCCAGCGCGGGCTGATCGTGGCCCCGCCGCGCTCGGGCAAGACGATCCTGCTGCAGCAGATCGCCGATGCCGTCACGCGCAACCATCCCGAGGTCGAGCTCCTGGTGCTGCTCATCGACGAGCGGCCCGAGGAGGTCACCGAGATGCGCCGCACGATCCAGGGGCAGGTCTTCGCCTCGTCGAACGACCAGGAGATCGAGCAGCACATCCGGCTGGCGCAGCTCGGGTTCGAGCGGGGCCGCCGGATCGCCGAGTCGGGGGGGCATGCGCTGATCCTGCTCGACAGCCTCACGCGGCTGGCGCGGGCGTTCAACAAGACCTCCAGCTCGGGCCGGACCATGACCGGCGGCGTCGACATCAAGGCGCTCGACGGCCCCAAGCGGCTCTTCGGCGCGGCCAGGGCCTTCGACGAGGGGGGCACGCTCACGGTGCTGGCCACCTGCCTGGTCGACACCAGCAGCCGCATGGACGAGCTGATCTTCCAGGAGTTCAAGGGCACCGGCAACATGGAGCTGGTGCTCGACCGCCGGCTCGCCGACCGCCGCGTCTGGCCGGCCATCGACCTGGCGCAGTCGGGCACCCGCAAGGAGGAGCGTCTGCTCGACCCCGAGGTGCTGCGACGGGTCACCCTGATGCGGCGCACGCTCGCCGACCTCAAGCCGGTCGAGGCGATGGAGGCCCTGGTCAAGCAGCTCGGCGCCTCGCCCAGCAACGCCGCCTTCCTCGACCGCCTGGTCCCGCCCGGGACCGGCCGCTGAGGCCCCGGCCGGCGTCTTGTGGCGCCCCGGGCCGCCCGCTAGGCTGATTGCATGTGTGACTCGTCGCCGCCGACCGGACGGGTCGCCCGGCGGCGGCCGGGCCCGGACTGACCGGGAACGGGGCGGCCCCGCGACGATTCCCCTGGCCGCAAGGTGACGGCATGGGCGACCCCTCCCAGGACCCCGGCTCCCGGCCCCGGCCCGACGGCCCGGGTCGCCCGCGCGACTACTTGCCGCGGATCCCGTACCAGGTCGTCGAGCCGGCCCCCGTCGCCCGGCCCGGCCCCGGGGCGGCAGCCGGGCCGCAGCCGACGGAGGAGCCCGAGCCGCGCCGGGTGCTCAAGGAGGAGACGCCGGAGCTCGACACCGTCGAGGCCCGCCGCAAGGGCCGACTCATCGTCGGCGGCGTGGCCGGACTGCTGATCGCCATCTCGGGGTTCGTGCTGCTGCGGGCGCTGACGGGCTCGGACGAGGTGATGCCGGCCGACGACCCGCTGCCGGTGGAGATCGTGGGCCTGAGGGCGCCGGCGATCGTGCCCGATCGGCACGCCGACCTGCTGCTGGGCGAGGCCCGGCAGTTCGACCGCCGCGGCCGCGAGGAGCCCGCCCGGCTCCGCCTGGCCCTGCTGGTCCAGAACTTCCCGACCACGAAGGCCGGCGCCGAGGCCCGCGAGGCACTCGCCCGCAAGGACCGCGGCGAGCCGCTGTTCCCCGACCCCAACGCCCCCCCGAAGCCGGCCCCACCGCCCCCCGAGCCCGAGCTGGCCCCCGCGCCCGTGGTGGCCGAGGTCGTCACGCCACCGCCCCCGCCACCCCCCGAGGTCGAGCCCGAGCCGAGGCGCGAGACGGGCCTGGACATTCCCCGGGCCGACGTCCCGCCCCGGCCGCTGCCGGCGGGCTTCCGCGCCCGGGTCGAGGCGGGGGTGCATGCCTCGGGCTGGCCGCTGGAGATCACCTGCGACCGCGACGGCGCCTCGATGGTGCTGGTGCCGGCGGGCTTCTACGCCGCTGGCAGCGACACCGGCCGCTTCTCCGAGCGGCCGGCGCACACGGTGCAGCTCGGCAGCTACTACCTGGACCAGCACGAGGTGACCAACGCCCAGTTCGCCCGCTTCCGCAAGGCGACCGGCCGGCTCGCCCCCCGCGGCACCCCGCCGCCCGACGATTTGCCGGCCGTGAACGTGACGCACGAGGAGGCCTGGTCGTACGCGCAGTGGGCCGGCAAGCGCCTCCCCACCGAGGCGCAGTGGGAGGCCGCCGTCCGCGCCGGCGACGGCCGGCCGGCGCCCTGGGGCGAGCCCGGCCCTGATCGCTCGAAGAAGCCCGCGCCGCTGGCGCCGGTGCTCTCGCGGCCGCAGGACCTCTCGCCGCTGGCGGCCTTCGACCTGGGGGGCAATGCCGTCGAGTGGACCGGCGACTGGTACGATGCCCGGTACTATCAGAGCCTGCCCCGCACCGGACCGGCCGTCGACCCGCTCGGCCCGGCGCGCCCGGGGGGCCGCACCCCGGAGATCACCATCAAGGGCGGCTCCCCCCGCGGCGAGGCCTCGTGGCGCGAGGGACTCAAGCCCGACGCCCGGCTGCCGCAGCTCGGGTTCCGCTGCGCCCTGCCGGTGGGCGACGACCCGATCGAGCCGCCCGCCGCCGACATGCGACCCGAGGCTGCGCCGACCGTCCTCGCTGTTCCGCCCCCCAGCACCGGCCCGGCGACGCCCGCGCCCGCCGCCCGGCCCGCCGAGGCCCCGGCGACGCCGCCCACGACACCAGTTCAGGCCCCCGCCCCGATGCCGCGGCGGGAGCCGCCCGCCTCGAAGCCGAGCCAGGGCGCCCCGGTCCCGTTCTGAGCCGTCCCGGCCCGCCCGGCCCACCCGAGCCCCGACTCCGAACCAGGACGCTCACGGCTCCGGAATCGCCCCGCGGTTGCCCCTCCCACCTCCGTGCACGAGTGCCGCGATGCCGAACCGCTCCCGAGTCTCGCTCCTGGTCAAGCTGCTCTCGATCGGCGCGGTCTTCTTGCTGCCGATCCTGATCATGCTCGCGTTCATCCTGCGCGAGTCGGCCAAGATCACCGAATTCGCCCACCGCGAGCAGCTCGGCAACCAGATCATCGGCGAGCTCTCCCAGCTGCTCGACACGCTCGCCGAGCCGGCCCCCGAGGTCCGGGACGGCGCCGGCCCCGCCGGGGCCACGCCGCCGGACGTCGAGTCGGCACTCACCCGGATCGAGGCCGCCCAGGCCGAATTCCAGGCCGTCGCCCCCGACTTAGCCCCGGATCCGCCGGGGCTGCCGACACTCCGTCGGGCGCTGGCCACCACGACACCGGGCGCCGACATCGCGCCCTTGCTGCGTCGGATCGCCGAGCAGATCGACCGTGTGGCCGATGCCTCGAACCTGACGCTCGACCCGGACATCGACAGCTATTACCTCATGACCGCCTCGGTGCTGCTGCTCCCGGAGACCGAATCGCGCTGGGTCGAGGCATCGCGGCGGCTCGGCGCGAAGGCCGACGCGGCTGAGGTGGTGCGGCTGATCACCCTGATGCACGAGGAGGGGGATCGCCAGCTCGGCGCGGCGATCCAGAAAGCGGTCGCCGCCGTGCAGGCCGCCGAGGGTGCCTGGCTGGCCGACGTCCCGGCGATCCAGGAGGCCCGCGAGCGCTACAACCAGGCGCTGACGACCTGGTTCGCGGCCGTCGAGGCCGCGCCCGCCGGGGCGCGGCCCGCGACGGCGAGGGCGCCGTGGCGAACGGCCGCCGACCTGCGGGCCGTGGTGTCGCGAGCCCTCGACACGGCCATCGGCGCCCGGATCGCCGGCCAGCGTCAGCTGGTCTGGCAGATGCTCGGGCTGACCGCCGCGACCCTGGCGCTGGCCATCGGGTTGCTCGTGATCGTGGCGCTGCGGATCACCCGCGGGCTGGACCGCGGGGTCGACTACCTGAACGCCCTGGCCGAGCGCGACCTGATCCCCCGGCCGATCCCGGCGGGGAACACCGAGGTCGACCAGCTGATCCAGACCGTCGGCCGCACCGTGCACGGCCTGCGCGAGGCGGTCCGCGAGATCAGCCGCGCCACCGAGTCGGTCTCGGGCGCCAGCCAGCAGCTCAGCACCAGCACGCAGACGCTGGCCCAGGGCGCCACCGAGCAGGCCGCCTCGCTCCAGCAGATCTCCACCAGCCTGGAGGCGGTCGACACCGCCGTGCGCTCCTCGGCCCGCGACGCGCAGGAGACGGCCGAGGCCGCCACCACCGCCAGCCAGATGGCCGAGGAGGGGGGCCGCACCGTCGCCGAGACCGTGCGCGCCATGGTCCAGATCTCGGAGAAGATCCGCGTCGTCGAGGACTTCGCCTACCAGACCAACCTGCTGGCCCTGAACGCCGCCATCGAGGCCGCCCGCGCCGGGGCCCAGGGCAAGGGGTTCGCCGTCGTCGCCGGCGAGGTCCGCAAGCTGGCCGAGCGCAGCCAGGCCGCGGCCCACGAGATCGGCGACCTGGCCGCCCGCTCCGTCGCCGTGGCGCAGACCGCCGGCGGCCTGCTCGAGCAGGTCGTGCCCGCGATCCGACGCACCTCGCAGCTCATGCAGGGCATCGCGTTCGCCTCGCAGCAGCAGACGACCGCGATCCACGAGATCAATGCGGGCCTGCGCCAGCTCGAAGAGGTCGTGCAGATCTACGCCTCGTCGAGCGTCGAGCTGGCCTCGACCGCCGCCTCGCTCGTCTCCGACGCCCGCACCCTCGACGGCCTGGTCGAGACCTTCCGCACCGAGCAGTCCGCCACCGCCCCCGCCCCGGGTCGTTCGCCGTTCCCCCCTCCCGGCCCCGCGAACCCCTGGCCCACCACCACCGTCCGCGCCGTCCCCGGCCGCACCCCCGTCGCCCTCTCCCGGCCCAACGGACGCGGCTGAGGCCCTCTACAGGCGGAATCAGAACTGCCTGAACCGGAGCGAGGACTCGCCCCGGGGCAGGTCGAAGCAGGCGACGATCGCGGCTCCCTGGCGGGTCCAGCTCCCAGGCTCCAGCTTCAAGGGGCCGGCGACCTCACGCAGGGGCTGCGACTCCCCCCGATGGTGCAGGGCGGGGACGCCGGCGCCCGGGGCATCGACCCGCAAGGTGAACGCGGGCGCCGCGAAGGGGGCGTTCAGCGACACGGCGGAGCCATCGGGAGCGGGGGAGATCCGGGTCAGCTCGCGGGCGGCCCAGTAGCGGGCGACCTCGGAGGGCTTCATCCAGATCAGGTGGTCGAAGTGGGCCTCGAGCCGGCCGACGACCTCCTGGAAGATGGCCAGGCCGGTCGACTCGCCGTTGCAGTAGAAGCCCGGCCAGTGCCCGACCAGGAACGCGGGCTCGCCCCGGGCGATCACCTCGGGCAGCCGGCCGCCGCGGCCGTCGGCGGTGAGGAACTGGTCGGCCGTGCCGAGCTCCAGGCCGTCCCAGCCGCCGAACCAGTCGCCGGTGCAGCCGATGATCGAGACCACGCACCGAGGCGCCGGGCCGTCCAGCCCGCTGGCCAGCTCGACCCGCGGGGCCACGCTGGTGGCGTCGGTGTACAGGTGCCGGAAGTAGTGCGGGATCTCGGCGCCATAGACATCCTGGACCGATTCCAGCGTCGCCCGCGCCAGCTCGGGCAGCACCCGGTTGCCGAAGCCGCCGGGGGTCGTGACTCCCTCACAGGGCAGGCCGGCGTTCTTGAGGATGCGGAGCGCGAAGGCGAGGTACTCGGCCAGGAAGTCGGCCGACTTGCCGACGGAGAAGCCCCAGTTCTCCATCTGATCGGCGGTGCGCCCGGGGAAGGGGCGGCCGGTGCGGGGGTCGACGGCCCAGGTGTGGCTGACCATCTCGGGGTGGATGTCCCAGTTCGGGACCATGAGCGAGCGGACCAGGTCGAGGCTCCGCTCCAGCTCGCGGCGGGTCCAGCCCGGCAGGTCGCGATCGACCCAGCCGACCCCCGCCGGGTGCGGCACGATGCTGTACTTCCCCTTCACGCCATGCTGGGCGCACCAGGTGCCGAACTCGCGGACGAAGGGGTAGGCGGATGAGGCGGTTCGTGGACAGCGACCTGGCATCGGTGAGCGCCTGGCATGAGGCGCACGGCCAGAACGCGATTCCGCTGACGCGCTGCAACGTGACGCCTGTCGCAGGTCAGCGC
>CAZUZD010000282.1:0-8346 GCA_964624465.1 uncultured Isosphaeraceae bacterium | reverse complement strand
CGTGCCGTCGGCGCCATAGAACGCGACCCCGAAGGCGGAGCCGCCCTCCAGGCCGTGCTTTGACCACATCCGATGCTCCCAGACCAGGCCGCAGCCGGGGAACTCCCAGGTGACGACCTGCGAATCGGGCACCTCCTGGTCGTCGTCGAAGACGAACTTGCCGCCGCCCGAGCTGACGCGGATCGGGTCGTCGACGCCCAGGCCCCAGCGCGCCACGTCGACGCCGTGGATGCCGTTGTTGCCGATCTCGCCGGTGCCCCAGATCCAGAACCAGTGCCAGTTGTAGTGGAACCGGTTCGGGTAGAACGGCCGGTCGGGAGCCGGCCCCTGCCACATCGCGTAATCGACACCAGGGGGGACCTCACCCGGCTGGCCGTGGCCGATCGGCGACCGCTTCTGGTGGATCCAGGCCCGTGCCAGGCCCACCTTGCCGATGCCGCCGGAACGCAGGTGCGCAACGGCGTCGTGGATGTGGGTCGCGCTGCGGCGCTGGGTGCCGAGCTGCACGACCCGATCGTACTTGCGCGCCGCCTGGACCATGCGGCGGCCCTCGACCAGGTTGTGGCTGGCCGGCTTCTCGCAGTACACATCCTTGCCCGCCTGGCAGGCGAGCACGGTCATGGGTGCGTGCCAGTGGTCGGGGGTGGCGATCACGACGGCGTCGATCGAAGCGTCGTCGAGCAGTCGACGAAAATCCTTCTCGGTCCGGGGGGCCTTCAGGCCTGCCTTCTCGAGAGCACCCAGGACGACCGGGAAGGCGGCGTCATCGATATCGCAAACCGCCGCGACCTCGGTGTCGGGAGCGGCGGCGAACCCCTTCGCCAGGTCGGTGCCACGGCCCCGGACGCCGATGATCCCGAGCCGGATGCGATCGGCCGGTGCGGGGGCGGCCGCCCTGGTGATTCCCGTGGTGGCCAGGGCCCCCAGGGTCGTCCCGAGGAAGACGCGACGCGAGGGACCAGTCATGGTGGGAGGCTCCGGGGCAGGAGTGGGAGGTGGGCGCGAGGCCGCAGTCGCCGGCCTGGGTCCGCCCGCCTGGCAGCGAACCCGGGGCGCCGCCCTGGCGAACATACCACTCCACCCGGCGCGTCTCAACGCGTCAGGCCCCGCAACGGTGCCGCTCAGAGTTCCTGCGTGGCCCGGCTGTTCGGCTTGACCCCGTAGGCCGGCTCGGGCGGCTCGCCGTCGGGATACAGGCCGTTCTGGATCATTGCCATCCGCTCGCGGTGCCGGTGCACCTGGACGAGGATCCCGCTGATCGAACTGCAGAGGATGGCCACGATCGCCACCCAGGCGAACCAGGGCAGGCGGGCCAGCAGCTGGACGGCCAGCGACGGCCCGGAATCCGCCACCACCATCTGCTGGGCGAGGATCAGGAACGGACCAAACATATCCACGGCTCCCCGGAAGTTCATCCACCCGTCGCAGAGTGCGATGCGGGCCCCCGACGAGGGATTCGGGAGTGATTCGCCGCGCGACGGGGATTATTCCGGGTTGGTTCCGATCAGGGCGTCGCTGCCCGCACCGGGGCGGTGGACTTCACCTGGTCGGCCACCCAGTCGATGCCCTGGAGCACCAGGCGACCGAGGTTCGGGTCGCGGAGCGGATCGGGCTTCTCGGCCCCGAAGCCACGGTGCCCCAGCGAGGTGTGGAACACCGGGCCGCGGCCGTAGCGATAGGTCCAGGCCACAGGGAACGCCTCGCCTTTGTAGGTGATGGTCGCCAGCGGCTTCACGTCGGGCTTCATCTGCATGTAGGCATAGAGCTCGTCCTGCAGGGTGAAGTCCTTGAGGCCGGCGGTGGCGGGGTGGGCGGGGTCGGCGATCTTGACCTCGTAGGTGCCGGCGATGGCCTTGCCGTCGGGCAGGCCGAAGTGCGAATAGATGCCGCCAAGCAGGTCCTTCATCTCCGGCAGCCAGTCGTTGGGGGCGTTGTCGGCGCCATGGATCGAGACGTAGCCATGGCCGGCCTTGACGTAGGCGAGCAGGGCCCGCTGCTGGTCGGCACTGAACTTGAACTCGGGATCGCGGCGGTCGGCGTTCACGATGACCAAGGCGTACTTCTGGAGAGCGGGCGTCTCGAGGATGGCGGCGTCCTCGACGAGTGTGACGCGGTACCGGCCGGTGTCCTCGAGCGTGCGGGCCAGCTCGGCGGCCTGCTCTCGGTAGCCGTGGTGCTCCCGCTGGCCGCCGGAGAGCAGCAGGACCGGCGTGCCCTCGGGGTTCTTCTTCTGGGCCAAGGCATCGCGGCCGGGGACGAGCAGCAGGCCGACGGCCAGGGCGGTGCCGAGCAGGAAACGGCGACGGACCACGGGTCACACTCCATCGATCGAGGGGAGGGGCGGCGGTCAGACGACCACAGCCAGCCGAAGTCGGGCCGTGGAGGTTGAATTGTCGCATCCTAAAGTCGCACAATGCTCCGAGCAAGCACGCCGGCCGACCCGGCGGCTTGGGCCCGATCCACCCAGGGAACCCCGCACATGAGCCGCCTGCCCCGTTCGCTCGTCGTCCTGTTCGCCACCGCCACGCTGGTCGCAGCGGTCCCGCTCAGCGGCCGCGCCCAGGACCCCGCCCCGGCGCCGGCCGGCAAGACCCAGAAGCTCAGCGCCGAGGGCATCAGCTTCGAGGTCCCGGCCTCGTGGAAGTCGGCCAAGCCGACGAACGAGATGCGCAAGGCCCAGCTGAAGGTCGCCCCGGTCGACGGCGACCGTGAGCCCGCCGAGCTGGTCCTGTTCGTGTTCCCGAACGCCGCCGGCGGCGGCGGGGCCGTCGAGATGAACATCGAGCGCTGGCGGAAGCAGTTCAGCGACGCCGACGGCGACGCGGCGGCGGCCGAGACCAAGGCCGTCAAGGGTGCGAACGTCGACGCCACCCGGGTCGAGGTCGCCGGCACCTACAAGGACCCGTTCGCTCCCGGCGGCCCGCGCGAGGGCTATCGCCTGCTGGGGGCGATCGTGGTCACCAAGAACGCTGGCTACTTCTTCAAGATGGTCGGCCCCGACAAGACCATGAAGGCCCTGGCGCCCGAGTTCGATCAGATGATCAAGACCCTCCAGACCGAGAAGTGAGCTGAGCGCGGACGTCGGAGCAGGAATCGGCCGGTCCGGGTGCCGGCCGATTCCGCTCGCGAGCTGGCGGTGCTAAGCTCAACGCGGGGACCGCGGGCCGGGGCAGCCGGATCATTCACGGTCCCCGCGATCGTCCATCCGAAGGGGAACCGGCATGCCCCAGAGCTTGATCCCCTGCGCCCGATGCACCGCGCCGAATCATCCGTCGAACCGCTCGTGCGACGTGTGCGGCCTGCCCCTGGGCCGGCCGGCCGCCGACCCCGAGGCCGGCCATCACGCGCTCGGACCCTTCGAGCCGCCGGACCCGGCCGATCCCGACCTGGGGCCGATCCTGCGGGATCTGGCGCTTCGCAGCGGCCTCGACGTGGCGCCGGCAGGCCATGGCTGGTGCCTGGTCGTGCCGATCCGGGAGGCCCGCAAGCAGGCCGTCTATCTGGGTGTCGGCGGCAATGACAGCAGCGGCCGACGACTCCTGGAGCTGGTCTCCGTCTGCGGGCCCGCCAACCCCCGTGACGACCGCCGACTTCTGGAACTGAACGCCCGGGTCGTCGATGGGCACTTCGCTGTCAAGGTGCTCCGCGGCGAGCCGTACTTCGTCGTGGTCCGGAACCTCACGGCCGAGGCGGCCGCCGAACTCGACGCCCACGAGCTGTTCCACGGGATCGCCGGCCTGGCCGACCGACTGGAGGAGCGACTCCTGAAGGGCGACGACCTATACTGAATTGAGCGGCGGGAACAAACTGCGGCTCGCTTCAGGACCTCGCCACCCGGCCGGGTCCGCCCGCCGCGCCCCGCATCGGGCCCCAGGCCCGGGAGGCAACCATGAGCGCGTCGACCACCCCGACCCTGCCCTGGCTCGAACGCCTCAACATGCAGATCCCCGGCTATCGGGGCTACCAGCAGCGCCCCTGGCGCCGCAGCGCCGACGAGGCCCTCCGCGACGCCCTCCTGGGCCGACTCGCCGAGGCCGCCCAGGGCCTGACCGCGGCCCAGAACGACCTCCGGAGCCGCGAGGTCACCCGCGAGGTGGAGCCGCTGGCCGAGACGCAGCAGGAGCTGGCCAGGATCACCGAGCGCGTCCGCACCGCCCCCAGCTTCGACCCGTTCTTCGAGGCCCAGGAGTTCGGCGTCGCTCAGTCCGAGACCCTGCACGCCCTGGATCACGCCCTGCTCGACGGGGCCCGGGAACTGGTCGACCGGATCGAACGGAACGTCGAAGGGCACGACTGGCTGGCCAGCGTTCGCACCCAGATCGGGCGGTTCGAGGCCACCCTCGACGGCCGCGTGCAGCTCCTGCAGCGGCTCACCTGATCGACCCCGCCGCCCCGCCGGCGAATCCCGACCCGCGCCGACGGGCGGAATCCGGGGTCCGGTAGATCGCGATCGTGCCGTCGTCGGTCCAGGCCACCGGCGGCCGGTAGCGGAGCGATTCGAAGTAGCCCGGCGGTCCCCAGGGTCCATCGTGGAGCGAGGCGGAGACGGCCACGAACCCGGTGTTCGCCTCGAACTGCTCGGGGAGTCCCGGGTGAACGGTCCCGGCGTTGATCACGTGCTGGACTCCGACCACGCCATAGTGGGACGGCTCGGTGTCGCCGAAGTAGTACAGGGTCAGGTCGGCAAACTCGGGGTTCCGGGCCTGGAGCCGGGCCAGGGTGCGGCAGCCCTGACCCCAGTCCAGGTTCGAATCCGCCAGGATTCGCCGCCCGCCCGCCGTGCCGCCGGCCAGCCGGTTGAAGTACGTCAGCTCGTACGGGTGACTGACAGCGGTCGCCGCCGCCAGCCCGAGCACACCCAGGACAGCAACGACCTGGGCTCGCCGCGGACCGGTCGCCAGGCCGGCGATCCAGACGATCGCCGCCGGCGCCATCGGCAGCAGGTAGCGCACACCGTAGTTCCGGCTCGACCCCAGCGCGGTCACCGCCAGCAGCCCGAGCACGAACAGCGCCGGCATCCGCGCGGTGGCGACGGGCTGCACGATCTGCCGCGACCACGCGAGGCGGGCCACCACGAGCAGGCCGAGCGCCAGCGGCAGCTTCACCGCCAGGGCAACCAGGTAGTAGTACCACCAGCCGTGCTGCCGGACCGAACCGAACAGGTAGCTCGGGCCGCCCGAACGCTGGTGCCGGGACTGGATGGCGAACGCGACCCAGTCCTGGGGCAACGGGGTCTCGGCCAGCCGCGCCACCAGCGCCGCGGCCGGGGCGGGCAGTCGACTCGCCAGCGCGGGGTGCTCGCCGCGTGACTCGCTGGGTGGCAGGGTGGCGAACCCCGTCACGACCAGATCGGTGGCGAGCATCACGACCCCGAACGCGACCATCCCCTTCGCCACCCGTGGCACCGCCTGCCTCCTCGTCCAGCCCGTGCGGCGAAGGGCATCCAGCCACGCCAGTGCCAGCAGCGGCGGGAGCAAAACCGCCGTGAACTTGCAGGAGAACGCCAGCCCGCTGACCGCCGCCGCCAGCCAGCCGGCCCAGCGGGCTCCGTCGGTCAGGAACCGGTCGAACAGCAGGCAGACGGCCGCCGTGCAGGCGACCAGGGGCGCCTCCATGGTCACCAGCGAGCCGTGGGCCAGCAGGTTCGGCTCGAGAGCGAAGATCAGCGCCGCCAGCGCCATCGCCATCGGGCCCGAGCGCCGCCGGGCCCAGAGGGCCGTCAGCAGGAGCCCGAGGGCCCAGATCCAGAGCGAGCCCAGGCGGACCAACGGCAGCAGGACGGCCTGGTGAGCGATTGGCTCGTCAACCAGGGAGTCGAGCCCCATCAGGTCGAGGGCCCAGAGCACCGGCCCTTGCTGGAGTTTCCAGAAGGTCAGCGGCGAGCCCATCCGGCTGATCGCCTCCTGGTCGCCGGTCCGCCACCAGTGCGCGGCCACCCGCAGGTAGGCGACCTCGTCGTAGGTGGCCGAGCTGTGCCGGATCGCGTCGGCCATCAGCCCGAGGCCGAGCACCGCCGCCAGCACCAGCAGCGCAGCGGGCCACGCCGCGGCGCGGGCACCGTTGTGGGGCGGACCGGCAGGCGCCGTCATGGTCGCCGGCAGGTCAGGGGTGGTCTGGCCCATCGGGGGTCGGCTCCTCACCTCCCTGAAGCACGATCCGGGATCCGTCCCGCTGGCTCTGACCGAGCCGCCGCACGAGCCTGGCCACGGCAAGGGCATCGTCGAGCGACGTCGCCGGCTCGGCCTCGCCGCGCACGAACCGCCCGAACTGGTCGCAGAGCCGCTCGCCGACGGTCGGCTCCATCGGCAGCCGCTCGTCGTGGCGACCCTCGGGGCTCGACCATTGGACCCGATCGGGCAGCTCGACCCAGGCCGCGCCCCGTTCGGTCAGCACCTGGAAGCCGGGGGCGGGCAGGATCCGGCTGGCCTCGCCCCAGGCGGCGCGGTGGTAGCGGCTGATCTGGATCTGGGCCAGACCGCCGGCCGGGAACTCCAGGGTCAGGCTCGCGAAGTCGGGCCCCGCGCACTCCGGGGCGGCTCCCGGCAGCACCGTGGTCCCGGACGCCTGCACCGCCACCGGCTCGGCCCGGAACAGGAAGCGGCACCAGTCGACGAGGTTGCCACCGGGGTCGACCATGAGCGAGACCGGTGCGAGCTGCGTGCTCGGGCCGGGGTCACTGTAGCGGTCGAACCCGAAGAGGCGGGCGTGGCCGGTGATCAGCCGGGGGGGACCGAGCGGGCCGTCCAGCAGCTCGCGGAGTCGCTCGGTGGCCGGGTAGAACCGTCGCGCCAGCTCGGGCATGAACGGCAGGCCGCTGGAGCGAATGGCCCCAGCGACCGCCTCGAACCCCTCCGGGTCGGCCGCAGGCGGCAGGGCACAGTAGACCGGCTTGCCGAACTGGCAGGCCAGCTCGACCGGGTGCAGGCCGAACCACTGCTCGGTCAGCACCGAGACGACGTCGACATCCGACCGGCCGATCAGCTCGGTCAGGCCCTCGCAGGCGGTGCAGCCGAGCTGCCGGGCTTCCAGGGCCGCGCGCAGGGCCGACTGATCGTAGACGGCGACGACCTCGAAGCGGTCCGCGAGCCGGGCGAGGGCCGGCTTGTGGCGGGCCTCCCAGAGCCGACCGAGTCCGATGACGCCCACCCGCAGGCGGCGGCGTTTCGATCCCACCAATGACATCCGCGCCTCCCGCGCGGGCCGCCCCTGGACGGCCGGACCCGATCCTCAGCTCCGATCCCGATCGATGGCTTGAGACTGGAGTCTAACCGCCCGACCCGACGGCCACCAATCCCGATCTTCAGGATCCGGGCGGCCCCTGCGGCGTCAATGCCAAGGCGTCGCACCGCCTGGCGGTCTCGGTTCATGATAGAATCGGCGTGCGGGTGTGAACGAACGAACCCGGGTGTCGTGGCCGAGGCAGCGGCGACGGCTTGTGCCCGGGCGACGGCCTCGATCAGTCCTGGCGGCGGAGACGCGGATGAGCAGCCGGACCACGGAATCCCAGGAATCCGAGCCGGCGCCGTCCGACCGGAAGCGCATGGCGAGCCTGCGGGGTCCGGACCTCGACCCGGACCACCTCGAGAAGGTGCTCCCGATCCGGGCCGTCGACCTGACTCGCCGGCTGCTGGGCGATCCGGACCTCTCCCCCGCCGACACCCAGCAGCTCCGACAGTTCTGCCGGCTGCTGGCCAGCACGATCCACCACGAGTTCCACCAGTGGCTGATCGAGCTCAAGGACCTGTACGCCCCGCTCGACCCGGACGCCGATCGACGGATCGACCTGCGGCACGGGACCCGCGAGCGCACCGAGGACCTGGACGAGGCGTTCCTGGGCCCCCTTCAGACGACTCTCCTGCGCGCCAACTACGAGCAGCTCGACCTCGCCCGCATCCGCGACGCCATCGAGGCGCCCAACGAGATGGGCCTCAACTACGTCCCGAACTTCGAGCTGTTCGAGCACCTCAAGATCTTCGTCAGGGGCCAGACCCAGGTCGTCCGTCACGTCCGGACGGCACGCAGGCGGTTCCGAAAGACCGAGATCATTCACCCCGCGTACAGCCGGATGGTCGTCGCGCTCAAGTTCCGTCCCAGCCAGAAGTTGGGGCCGTTCGTCCGATCCGACGTCCTCTACCTGCGGCTGTTCAAGGACGTGCCGCACGTCGACATGGAGATGCACCTGCCCGAGCAGGGGACGCGGGTCGTCATGCGCAAGATCGACAAGGCGCAGATCGCCTCGCCCCTGCTGGTCGGGCTGCCGACGTTCGCCTTCAAGCTGCTCACGGCCAGCCTGTTCAGCCCGCTGGCCGTGGGAGCCCTGATGCTGGCGCCGCTGTCGGCCGGGGT
>CAZUZD010000281.1:0-8347 GCA_964624465.1 uncultured Isosphaeraceae bacterium | reverse complement strand
GCTGACGCCCAGGGCGGCCGTGCTGGCCTCGGCCGGCCTGGCCGGCGCGGCTCGCGGGGCGGCGGTGGCCGGGGCCGCCGAGGGTGGCGCCTCCGAGCCCGACCGGAACGGGGCGCCGGGGCGGCTGGTGCCGATGACCCCCGGCGGGACCCCGACGACCCCGCCGGCCGAGTCGACCGCAACGCCGCCGTCGACCTCGGCCAGCCTGGGCTCGGGCGACCCGCTCCGGATCGACCGGGGCCCCGAGCCCCCGCTCCGCGACAGCCTCGCGGGCGACCGGCCCCGCCGCTCGCCCGCGGGCTCCGGCGTGGGCGAGGCCTTTGAGCTGCCACCGCTGTTCGGCGGCCGCACCGGCCGGGCCCTGATCGTCGGCGGCCTGGGCCTGCTGGCGCTGACGCTGGCCAGCTGGCTCGGCCTGTTCGGACGCGGCACCTCTGGCCCCGCCCCCCCGGGCTCGAAGTCCGGGCCGGCGCCCGAGCCGGGCGCGACCGGGCCCCCGGCCGCCGCCGGAACCGAGGCCCCGGCGGCCGGGCCGGCGCTGAGCGTCGAGTTCGCCGACGGCACGGTGCAGCCGGTCAAGGACCTCCGCGAGGCGATCCGGTTCGCCGCCGGCAAGCCGGCCGCGGTCGTCTTCCGCAACGCCGGCCCCCTGACCGTCGAGGTCTCCGAGCCGCTGGACCTCGCCGACGGCGACCTCACGCTCCGGGCCGGGCCCGGCTCGGCGCCCATGCTGGTCGTCGTCTTCCGCAAGCCGGTCGAGCTGCTGCGGCTCTCGTCGCAGTCGCGGCTGAAGGTCGAGGGACTCACGATCCAGGCCAGCGCCACGGCGTCGACCCCCGACGGCACCGCGCCACCGGTCCTGTTCCAGGTGCCGGGCAGCCTGGAGCTGTCGCGGTGCAAGTTCGCCGCCGTCGGACCCGAGCGCCGGATCGCCGTGGCGCACACCGAGGGCCGCGCGACCCGCGTGGCCGGCTGCTTCTTCGACGGCTTCGACCACCCGCTGGGCGTGCGGCTGATGCCGGGCTCGACGACGACCGTCTCGCAGTCGCTGTTCGTCCGCGCCGCCGCCACCGACACCCCCGACGCCTGGGCCCTCCGGCTCGAATCGTACCCCGGGGCGCAGGGGCCGCCGGCGACGCTCCGGGTCGAGGACACGACGGTCGTCGGCCTGGGCCTGCTGGGCCGGATCGGGGCGTCGGCCGGCGGGGCGCCCACGACGGTGGCCGTCGAGCGCTCGGTCGTCGGCGCCCGGGCGCTGCTGATGTGGGACGAGCCGTTCCCCGGCCCCCTGGCCTGGACCGGCCGCGGCAACCGCTACGCGATCAGCGGCCCGGCCTGGGTGGTGCGGGCCCCCGACGCCGCCAGCCCGGTGGCGGATTCCCCCATCGACCTGGCGACCTGGACGGCCGGACCCGGGCGCGAGACTGACTCGGACGCCGGCCCCCTGCGGTTCGCCACCAGCAGCCCGTCCGAGACGATGGGCCCGGCCGACTTCGCCCTGAGCGGCCCCGACGCCCCCCGCGCCGGCATCGACCCGGCGCAGGTCGGCCCGCAGCCCTGAGCGGGGCGAGCGGCGGGGCGGGACCCGGTCAGACCTCGCCCGAGAGCAGGTGCCGGCTGGAGTGGAAGATCCGGCGGCGGCGGTCGTCGGCCACGGGGGCGGCCGGCTCGGCCTTGCGGCGGAGGTCGTCGGCGTTGGCGCGGCAGATCGGGCACTCGACGACGTCGAGGTGGAAGGCGATGTAGCGGGTCAGCTCGGGGTCGAGGACGTCGAGCAGGTAGCTGCCGAGCTGCTCTCGGGTGCAGCAGCTCAGGCGGCTGCGGCGCCAGATGGCGCCCAGGGTGTGCAGGGCCGGGTCGGCGCGGTCCTGGCGCACGGCCTCGAGCCGGGCGCGGAGCTCGGCCGAGTCGCGCAGGCCCCGCTCGACCCGCGCCATCATGCCGGGCGCGAGCGTCTCGGCCAGGTAGTTGCGGAGCGTCTCGTCGTCGATCATGGTCTCGGCCATCCGCGGCGGGCTCCGGGCGGGGAAGGGGGGGGCAGGCGTCAGCCCAGGTGGTCGTCGAGGTTCATGCCGGCCTTGCGCGCCAGCTCCTTCAGGCGGCTGGTCGTCTGGAACTTGTAGCTGGCGACGGCCTGCTCGGTGAGGCCCAGGTGGCGGGCGACGTCCTTGTTCGCCCAGCTCTTGACCAGCAGCAGCTCCAGGCACATCAGCCGGGTGTAGTCGCCGCGGTCGAGCCACTCGCCGACCAGCTTGCCGAGCGAGTCGGCGAGCTGCTGCTCCTCGGCCTGCCGGCGCTCGTCGCTGCGGGCGATGCTGGAGGCGGCCCGGATCGGGCCGGGCACCTCGTCGAGCGGGCGGCCCTGGTCGTCGGAGCCGAACTGGTCGATCGGCCGCCGCCCGCGCTTGCGGAGGTGGTCGGTGAGCTTGTGCGCGGCGATCGAGAACAGGTACGCCTCGAGGTCGCGGCCCTCGTCGAAGTGCGGCAGGCTGGTGAGGAACCCGATGAAGGTCTCCTGCACCGCGTCCTCGCTGGCCGCCCGATCGTGGAGGCGGCTGTCGACGAAGGCGAGCAGCCGGCCCTCGTAACGCTCGATCAGCCGGTGCCAGGCCTGCTCGTCGCCGGCGCGGACCTGCCGGACCAACAGTCGCTCAACCTCGGTGATGGCCATGGGATCGGCTCGCGCTCGCGGCAGGCAGACCGCCCGGATCCAGGGGGTCCGGGCCGGTCGCGCACCACCGAACGGCGGGCGCGACCACGGGGTCGGAACGGGGACGACGGGTCCCCCCAGTCTAGGGCCCGCACCGGCGGTCTGCCTACGAAAAAGGCCGGGACGCGACGGTGCGGGCGCGGACGGGGGCTCAGCGGGCGACGACCCAGCGGGCCAGCTCGGCGAACGACGGGGCCTTCCCTTGCATCAGCAGGCCGATGCGGAAGATCTTCGCCGCCGCCCAGACGCACGCCAGCACGAAGAGCGCCGTCAGCAGCACCGAGAGCCCCACCTGCCAGAGCGGCGGCGGCGGCTGCATGGCCATCCGGAGCAGCATCAGGTACGGCGTCGCCGGCGGGAACAGGGACATGCCGACCGCCAGCGGGCTGTTGGGGGCCCGCAGCACGGCCGTCCAGACGAACATCGGCAGCATCGACAGCAGCATCACGGGCATCATCAGCGACTGCGCGTCCTTGAGCTCGCTGCACGCCGAGCCCATGGCCAGGTACAGCGACCCGAACAGGAACACGGCCAGCACCACGAACAGGATCGTCATGCCCAGGAGCTGCGGCGGGATCGCGTCGGTGTAGCCGAAGTGGTGGGCCACCCCGAACGCCCCGCCGCCGTACAGGCCGGCCAGCAGCAGCGCCACCGCCGTGCCGCCCAGGAGCTTGCCAAACATCAGCTCGAAGGGGGTCAGCGAGCCGAGCAGCACCTCGCTGACGCGGCTCATCTTCTCCTCGATGACCGCCTGCAAGAGCGGCGGCGTGGTGGTCATGACCACCATGAAGACGATGATCATCAGCGCCAGCGGCACCAGGGTGGTGCGGATCTTGTCGACCTTGCGGGCCTCGACGATGGCGCCCGGGGCCCCGGCGGTGCCCGATCCGTCCACTCCGTCGGCGACGGGGGCGGCGCGGTCCAGGAGCGTGAGCGTCTCGGTCGGCACCGGCTGGCCCAGGCGGGCGGCCAGCTCGGGGTCGATGCCGGCGGCGCGGAGCCTCTGCGACCGCACCACGCCGTTGATCACGCCGCCGAGCCAGCCCGGCACGACCTCGTCGTTGGGGTTGTTCGAGTAGAACCGCAGCGGCCTGGGCGCGGCCGCCGGGTCGTCCAGGCCCTCGGGCAGCACGGCGAACGCCGCCAGGCCGCCGGAGCGGACCCGGTCGGAGAGTGCCAGCAGCACCTCGGGCTCGGGCTTGCCGCCGAGCTCGACCCGCTCGGGCAGGATCTTCGGGCCCTTGAGGGCCCCGTCGGCGCCGACCATCGCCTGGTTGTACGCGGCCGCCGACTGCTCGAGCGCCGGGTACAGCGTGCCGGCCGGGTCGATCACGGCGATGGGCCGGGGGGTGGTGTCGACCCGCTTGGCCATGGTCGCCTGGAGGAGCCCCGAGCCGACCATGAGCAGGGGCATGAGGAACAGGCTGATCAGGAACGCCTTGGTGCGGACCGCCGTGTGGAACTCGTTGGCGGCGACCACTCCGACCTTACGCCATCGCATGGATGCTCACCTCCCGGTCGGGGGCCGCGATCCGCACGAAGATGTCGTGCAGCGAGGGCCGGGTCTGCTCGAAGTGCGCCACCGTCGTGCGGGCGACCAGGGTCCGCAGCAGCTCCTGGGGGTCGCCCTGGTAGCGGACGACCTGCTCCTGACCGTAGTCGTTGACCTCCTCGACGCCCGGCAGGCGGGCCAGAGCGTCGCGGTCCAGGCCGGTGCGCAGGCGGATCGTGTCCTGGCCGTAGGCGTCCTGGATCTCGTCGAGGGTGCCGTCGAGGACCTTCTGGCCCTTGAAGATCATGAAGATCCGGTCGCACATCCGCTCGGCCACCGCCATGTCGTGGGTCGAGAAGACGACGGTGGTGCCGGACTGCCTCAGCGCGAGCACGGCGTCCTTGAGGACCTCGGCGTTGACCGGGTCCAGGCCCGAGAACGGCTCGTCGAGGATCACCAGGTCGGGCCGGGCCACCACGGCGCCCACGAACTGGACCTTCTGGGCCATGCCCTTGGAGAGCGCCTCGATCTTCTTGTCGAGCCAGGCCGTCAGCTGCATCCGCTCCATCCAGTCGGCGATGGCGACGTCCAGGTCGGGCTGGCGGGCCCCCTTGAGCGCGCCGTAGTAGCGCAGGAGCCGGCGGATGGTCATCTTCTTGTACAGGCCCCGCTCCTCGGGCAGGTAGCCGACGCGGTCCTGCGCCGCGCGGGTGCCGCGGCTGCCGAGCACCTCGACGGCGCCGGAGTCGGGCAGGAGCATGTGCATGATCATGCGCAGGGTGGTCGTCTTGCCCGAACCATTCGGGCCGATGAATCCATACAGGCTGCCGCGCGGCACCCGCAGCGACAGGCCGTCGACGGCCACGTGCGGGCCGAAGGTCTTCCGCACGTCCTCGAGCACGATGGCGTCCATCACGGTCCTCTACGACCCGACGGCGCCCGGGTCAGGGTCGGTCCTCGGCCCACGCGGGCCGGACCCCGGGCGAAGGTGCAAAGAAGGTTCGCTGCACCCCTTCGGTTATTGCGCCAGCGGGCCGGAAACCGGCCCGGCCGAGTTTTCGCAATTCCGCTTGAGAAAAATGCCGCAAGGGGGTGGACCCCCCGGGGGGGCGGGTCTAGAATACGGCCATCACCGGAGGAACCGATACGCCCATGTCCAAGTCCGCCGAGCCGATGGAGTCGTCGGACCGCCCGTTGCTGGATCTGATCCGGCGCCGGGGACCGCTGACCGTCGCCGAGCTGGCGACGGCGATGGGCGTGACGGCCACCGCGATCCGGGTCCGGCTGGGCCGGCTGGTCAGCTCGGGGCTGGTCGAGCGCCAGGCCGAGCACGGCGGCCGGGGCCGGCCCCGGCACACCTACCAGGCCAGCGCCGAGGCGCACCGCCGCCTGGGCCAGAACTACGCCGACCTGGCGGTGGTGCTCTGGGAAGAGATGATGCAGACGATCGAGGACCGCAAACTCCGTCGCGCCCTCTTCCTGCGGATCACCGACCGGCTGGCGGCCCTGTACCGCTCGCAGCTCACCGGCGAGGGCTGGGAGGGGCGGCTGGTGCAGCTCGGCGAGATCCTGCACGACCGCGGCATCGAGGCCGAGGTCGTCGCCGGCGTCGGCGACGGCTCGCCGATGCTCCGGCAGCACTCCTGCCCGTACTTCGAGCTGGCCGAGACCGACCCGGCCGTCTGCGCCCTGGAGCGCAAGATGTTCGAGAAGGTGCTGGGCCACGCCCTGCGGCTCTCGCAGTGCCGGCTCGATGGCCACCGCTCGTGCGACTTCGAGGCCAAGCCGACCGTGTCGGCCGGTCCTGACCGGCCCCGGCCGGCGCGGGCGGGCTGAGGTCCGGCCCGCCCCCCACCCGCTCACCATGACCCGAGCCCGATCGTACTGAAAAGGGTCCGCCCCGCGCGGCCCGCTGATTGTCACTGAAACCCCGCAACGATTCGTCTGGAGCCCGGTGCCCGGGATGGAACGAGGGATGAGCAGCAAGGTCCTGAAGATCGAGAACCTGCACGTCGCCGTCGATGGCAAGGAGATCCTCAAGGGGGTCAACCTCACGATTCGCCAGGGCGAGGTGCACGCGCTGATGGGCCCGAACGGCTCGGGCAAGAGCACCCTGAGCTATGCCCTGGCCGGGCACCCGAACTACGAGGTGACCGCCGGCACCGCCACCCTGGGCGACGTCGACCTCCTGGAGCTGGAGCCGGACGACCGCGCCAAGGCCGGCCTGTTCCTGGCGTTCCAGTACCCGACCTCGATCCCCGGCGTCACCCTGGCCAACTTCCTGCGGCACGCCGTCACGAACATCCGCAACCCCGACCGCAAGGAAGGGGAAGACCTGATCCCGATGCGCGACTTCCGCAAGGAACTCAAGTCGCACATGGACGACCTCGGCGTCGACGCCGACTTCGCCCGCCGCTACCTCAACGAGGGGTTCTCCGGCGGCGAGAAGAAGCGCGCCGAGATCCTCCAGCTCTCGATGCTGGCGCCGGCCTTCGCGATCCTCGACGAGACCGACTCCGGCCTCGACATCGACGCGGTCCGGGTCGTCAGCGAGGGCGTCAACCGCTGCGCCCAGCGGATCGGCACCGGCACGCTGGTGATCACGCACTACCAGCGGATCCTCAACTACATCAAGCCGCAGTTCGTGCACATCTTCTTCGGGGGCCGGGTCGTCGAGAGCGGCGGGCCGGAGCTGGTCGAGAAGCTCGAGCGCGACGGCTACGACTGGATCCGCGCCAAGTACCCCGACGCCGCCCGCGACGAGGACCAGATCGAGCAGGGCGCCCCGGCCGCGGCCGGCCTCTGAGTCGCACCGCATCCCAGCCGCAGCCCCGTCGGGCCCGTTCGCTCATCTTCCTCCACATAAAGGACTGACGCCATGTCGACCGACCTCGGCGCCCAGGTCAAGGGCATCAACGAGGATTACAAGTACGGCTTCAAGGACGACTTCAAGTACGCCTTCAAGGCCGCCAAGGGCCTGAGCCGTCAGGTCGTCGAGCAGATCTCGGAGATGAAGAACGAGCCCGACTGGATGCGCCAGTTCCGGCTCAAGGGCCTGGAGGTCTTCCTCCAGAAGCCGACCCCGACCTGGGGCGGCAGCCTGCTCGACCTGAACTACGACGACATCCACTACTTCATGCGGGCCGCCGACCGCCAGGGCCAGACCTGGGACGACATCCCCGCCGACATCAAGAACACCTACGACAAGCTCGGCATCCCCGAGGCCGAGAAGCGCGGCCTGATCGCCGGCGTTGGCGCCCAGTACGAGAGCGAGGTCGTCTACCACAGCCTCCGCGAGGACCTCGCCGCCAAGGGCGTGATCTTCACCGATACCGACTCGGCGATCCGCGAGTACCCGGACATCGTCCGCGAGCACATCGGCTCGATCATCCCGATCGACGACAACAAGTTCGCCGCGCTGAACTCCGCGGTCTGGTCGGGCGGCTCGTTCGTCTACATCCCCAAGGGGGTGAAGGTCGACATCCCGCTCCAGGCCTACTTCCGGATCAACGCCGAGAACATGGGCCAGTTCGAGCGGACCCTGATCATCGTCGAGGACGGCGCGCAGGTGCACTACGTTGAGGGCTGCACGGCCCCGATCTACACCAGCGAGAGCCTGCACTCGGCCGTCGTCGAGATCATCGTCAAGAAGCACGGCCGCTGCCGGTACACGACGATCCAGAACTGGGCCAACAACATCTACAACCTCGTCACCAAGCGCGCCGTCGCCTACGAGGATTCGCTGATGGAGTGGGTCGACGGCAACCTCGGCTCGAAGCTCACCATGAAGTACCCCGCCGTGCACATGCGCGGCCGTGGTGCCCGCGGCGAGATCCTGTCGATCGCCTTCGCCAACAAGGGCCAGCACCAGGACGCCGGCGGCAAGGTCGTGCACGAGGCCCCCGACACCAGCTCGCGGATCATCTCCAAGAGCATCAGCAAGGGCGGCGGCCGCTCCAGCTACCGCGGCCTGCTGAAGGTCATGGACGGCGCCAAGCGGTGCAAGTCGAACGTCGTCTGCGACGCCCTGATCCTCGACCCGCTGAGCCGGTCTGACACGTACCCGTACATCGAGATCGACGAGGACGACGTCAAGATCGGGCACGAGGCCAGCGTTTCGAAGATCGGCGAGGAGCAGCTGTTCT
>CAZUZD010000280.1:0-8397 GCA_964624465.1 uncultured Isosphaeraceae bacterium | reverse complement strand
CCCGGCCCCGGCTCTTGCTCTGCGACGAGCCGGTCTAGGCGCTGGACCTGGAGGCGCGGGCCGAGCTTGTCGGCCGGCTCCGGGCCGTGCAGCGGGCCGAGGCGATCCCGGTGCTCTACGTCACCCACAGCCCCGACGAGGCCCTGGCGCTGGGCGACCGCCTGTTCCTGCTCGACGCCGGCCGCGTCACCGCCGAGGGGCCGCCGCTCGACCTCCTGGCGGCGCGCGAGCGCCCGGCCGGCGCCCCCTCCGGCCGGGCCACCCTGGGCAACCGGTTCGACGCCATCGTGGCCGGCCACGACCCCGGGGCCGGCGAGACGGCGCTGCGGCTGGGCGGGCCCGACGGCCCGGTCCTGATCGTGCCCCACCGCGACTGGCCCCTGGATGCGAGCGTGCAGGTGGCCGTCGCCTCCGACGACATCCTCCTGGCCGTCGGCCCGCTGGAGGGCCGGCTGAGCGCCCGCAACCGGATCGCCGGCCGGGTCGAGCGGGTGCTGGCCCACGCCGCCGAGGCCGAGGTCCTGGTCCGCACCGGGCCGGTTGTCTGGGTGGTGAGCCTGGTGCACGCGGCGGTGGCGGCGCTGGGGCTGGAGCCCGGGGTCGCGGTCGTGCTGGTCATCAAGGCCCGCGCCGCCCGGGTGCGCGCGGGCTCCTGAGGGAGGTGTGTCCCGGGACAGACCGCACCGATCGGAAACTCGGATCGATGGGTGTCCCCGGCAGGGTTCTGTGATACGATGATTGCCCCCCCAACCGCCCGGTTCCGGACGACCGCACGTGGTGCCGTCGCCCGCTGGGCCCCCCTGGACCGCACCCCATGCCGCCGGACGCCGCGCGCGATCGCCCCGACAGCGCGACCTCGCCCGCCGGGCCGGTGCGCCAGCGGCTGGCGGTGATCACGACCACGCCGGTGAAGCTGCTGGCCGAGAACGAGGTCCTGCTGCGGACCCGGCTCCAGGCCGTCACCATCATCTTCCTGCTGGGCTTCAGCCTGTTCTTCCTGCGGAACCTGCTGGGCCGCACCTGGTTCGACGCCTCGGTCAGCAAGCTGACCTGGGCCAGCCACACCTTCCTGCTCGGGTTCCTGGGCTCGTCGTTCGCGCTCCTGGCCGGCGACCGCAAGCTCACCTACGACCAGCTCCGCCGGCTCGAGGTCTGGACGTTCGGGCTGATCACCGGATTCCTGGCGATCCTGCACTACCGGACCATCCTCCGCTACAGCTACTCCGAGGAGGCGATCGAGGTCCTGGCCCTGGCCAAGAACCTGACGCTCTACTCGTTCATGCTGATGGTCATCTACGGCCTGTTCATCCCCAACACCTGGCAGCGGGCGGCGCGGGTGGTGGCGATGCTGGCGCTGACGCCGGTGCTGGTGGCGATCGCCGTGCGGGTGCGGCACCACGACATCTACGAGCTGGCGCCGCAGTTCCTGTCGTTCGAGATGATCAGCGACCACACGGTGATCATGCTCATCGGGGCCGGCATCGCGCTCTACGGCTCGTACATCATCAACCGGCTCCGCACCGAGGTGCACGAGGCCCGCCAGCTCGGCCAGTACCGGCTCCGCCAGAAGCTCGGCTCGGGCGGCATGGGCGTGGTGTACCTGGCCGAGCACCTGATGCTCAAGCGGCCCTGCGCCATCAAGCTCATCGCCCACGGCCGCACCGACGAGCCCCGCGCCCGCGCCCGCTTCGAGCGCGAGGTGCGCGCCACCGCCAAGCTCTCGCACCCCAACACCATCGAGGTCTACGACTACGGCCACGCCGACGACGGCACGTTCTTCTACGTCATGGAGTACCTGCCCGGCCTGGACCTCGGCACCCTGGTCGACCGCCACGGGCCGCTGCCGCCGGCGCGGGTGATCTTCCTGCTCCGCCAGGCCTGCGGCGCGCTGGCCGAGGCGCACGCCGCCGGCCTGGTGCACCGCGACATCAAGCCGGCCAACCTCTACGCCTCCACCCGCGGCGGCCAGTACGACTTCACCAAGGTCCTGGACTTCGGCCTGGTCAAGGCCGTCGAGGGCCCCGACTCGGCCGTCCTGACCGCCGAGCAGGCCGTCGTCGGCTCGCCGCAGTTCATGTCGCCCGAGCAGGCCAGCGGCGACGAGCCCGACCCCCGCACCGACATCTACGCGCTGGGCGCCGTCGCCTACTTCCTCCTGACCGGCCGGCCGCCGATCGAGGCCGACTCGCCCCTGCAGGTGCTCGTCGCCCACGCCCGCGACCCCATCGACCTGGCGTCCATCTACCGGCCCGACCTGCCCGCCGACCTCGTCGCCGTCGTCGCCCGCTGCCTGGCCCGCGACCCCGCCGACCGCTTCCCCGACGCCGTCACCCTCGACCACGCCCTGGCCGCCTGCGTCGATGCCGGCGGCTGGGACGCCGACGCCGCCCACCGCTGGTGGACGCTGCACGAACCCGAGGCGACGGCCCGGCCCGGCGGCCTCGACCCCGGCGACGACACCGAGGTCGAGCCCGACCAGGCGCCCACCGTCGTGCTCGCCGGCCCCGCGGTCGCCGCCGTCGCCGCCCCCGGCCCCTGACCCCGCGCCCGCCACGGCTGGCGGTCGGCCCCCGCGGGCGGCCATAATGGCGGCCGCATGAACACCGCACCGATCGACGTCACGATCCACCTGGCGTTCGCCTTCGACATCGGCTACGAGATCGACCTGGAGCGCGGCCGCGGCCTGCTCGCGGCCGAGACCGGCCCGCTCACGCGCCGGCGCCGCACCCCCGAGTCGATCCGCTACCGGCCCGCGCCCGTGCGACTGGCCCTCGACGCCTCGGGCATGGCCCTGCCGGGAACCCAGTTCGCCGTCGGGCCGCCCCGCGCCGAGCTGACCCTCTTCGACTTCGGCGCCCTGTCGCTGATGGTCCAGCACCGCGTCCGCGCCACCCCCGACGACCTCCTGCAACTGGCCGCCCACCTGGCCGATCCCGCGCCCCTGGTCACCGCCGCCAGGCTCGTGGTCGCGCCCTGGATCGAGCGGATCCGGCCGGTCGTCACGGGCTTCGAGGTCTCCGAGCTCAGCGAGGAGTACATCCTCTTCCAGCTCGGGTCCGTCGAGCCCGGCTGGCTGGCCGCCAACGCCGACTGGGCCGCCCGGCTGCTGCGGCTCGAACCCGACCCGCTCAGCCCCGAGGAGGTCGGCGAGGCCACCCGCCTGAGCCTCGCCTACAGCCCGCACGACGTGGTCGCCCTGGACTGGGCCGCCGGCCTGATCGCCGACCAGGACTGCGCCGAGACCTTGCAGGTCATCGAGTTCGCCAACGTCCAGCTTCTCGAGTTCCGCCACATCGACGACCGGCTCGACGACCGCCTCGAGGCCGCGTACCGCTCAATCCGCCCCGAGACCAACCGCCGCCGCCGCTGGCCCGAGTGGCTCTGGCGCACCCACGCCGACGCCGTCCGCAACGTCCGCGAGCTGGAACTGGAGGCGACCAGCCTCTTCGAGCGCGCCGACAACGCCCTGAAGCTCATCGGCGACCAGTACCTCTCCCGCGTCTACGGCCTCGCCTCGGCCCGCTTCCACCTCGACGAGTGGCAACAGTCGATCCGCCGCAAGCTCGACACCGTCGGCGACGTCTACGACCTCCTCGTCCACCAGGCCAGCGGCTCGCGCCTGGAGTTCCTCGAGATCGTCGTCGTCCTCCTGATCGCGCTCGAGATCGTCCTCGCCTTCTTCCGCCACTGACGCCCGAGGCACCCCGGAACCCGGGCGTGGCGTCGGGCATGTCGTAGGGCGGATCAGCGCAGCGTCATCCGCCACGCCCGGAGGAGCGACCATACGATTGGCCCATCGGCCTGGTCCGGGCGACGGCCACCGACCCGGCCCGGCGGATGACGCTGCGCTGATCCGACCTACATCAAGACTTTCTCAAGTACGGTGGATCAGCCGCCGGAGGCAGCGCCAGCCACCACGCAAGCATCGAGGCCTCCGACCCGGCCCGGCGGATGACGCTGGCGCTGATCCGCCCTACGACACACCCGGAACCACGGTCGGCTCACGGGCGGTCGCGGTCGGCGCCGTCGAGGTCCTTGGGCCAGGCGAAGCGGCCGGCGGTGGCGGGGTCGAAGCCGTCGAGGTGGCGGCGTTCGGCGGGGGGGCGCTGGGCGGGGCGGACGTAGAGCCAGGGGCGGTCGCCGAAGACCTCGGCCAGCAGGGCGGCGAGCTTCGGGTCGTAGGCCTTGAGCTCGTCGCGGGTGTCGACGTCGTTGTGGATGGCGTCGGGCGGGCGGTTGGTGTGGAACCACGACTGCACGCCCTCGGCCCAGTACTCGTTGGGGTTGGTGGCGGCGTACGTCTTTTCCCAGAGGCCGGCGGCCCTGGCGGCGTCGAAGGCGGCGCGGAGACGGTCGTCGAAGGTGGGGTCGATCCGGCGCACGCCCATCTCGTGGATCGCATGGCCGAACTCGTGCACGAGCAGGTTCTCGGTGCTGTACGGGTCGCCGGGCAGGCAGAGCAAGTTCTCGGCGCCGCAGCTCACCGCCGGCCGCTGCGGGGTCGCCCCCAGGCCGCGGGCGCGGCGGTCCCAGTAGCGCTTGGGGGTCAGGTCGGAGTGCTCGGGGATGTCGGTCGTCAGCTCGGTCGGGGCCATCACGGCGAACCGGGTCTTGCTGGCGACCATGGCGGCGCGGATGTCGTCGCGGCCCTCCAGCAGGTGGTCGATCAGGTACGCCGCCTCGCGGAGGGCGAAGTTGGAGACCTGCTCGGACCCCAGCACCGGCAGGCCGCCGCAGTCGATCGCCTTGCGGTAGAAGGGCGCCAGCGTGAAGGCCGCGCGCAGGGCCTCCGTCGGCTCCGCCACCACCGCCAGCGGCGGCGCCGCGGGCGGCGCGTCATCGGCCCGCGCCGACGACGCCCCCGCCATCAGGACGAGCACCGCCATCAGGGCCGACGCGAGCAGGGACTTCGGGACGGACGCGGACATGAGAGGCTCCCTCGGCAAGCGGAGTCGTTCGGCAGTGGGACGGATCAGGGCTTCGCGGCAGGCGCCGCCTCGGGTGCGGCGGCCGGGCTCGGGGCCGGGTCGAGCTCGACGCGGCCGCGGAGGCCGCCGTCGCCCAGGGTGATCCCGAACCGGGCGCCGGCCAGGCCGGTGAGCGCCTGCGGCAACTCGGGGCCGGGCTTCGGGGCGCCGGGATGGCCGAAGGCGGTCGACTCCATCGTGTGCCAGGTGTCGTTCCAGACATAGGAGCCGCCGCCGGGGCAGACGAGCGTGACGCCCCAGACCTCGCGATGCACGGCCACCGGGTCGCGATCGGGGTACAGCCGCCGCCACTCGTTGAGGATCGCCAGGTTCGCCCACGACTGCGACCGCAGCCGCTCGCGGACCGACCGGCGCGAGAGCCCGCCGATCCGCTCCAGCGCCGCCGGGGTCGCCCGCGCCGCCAGGCTCTCGCCCAGCCAGGCCGACCCGGCCCCGGCCACCGGCGCCGGGGCGGCCTGGCGGTCGAGGAACCGCTGGACCATCGGCTCGCTCAGGGTGATCATCAGGCCGCGGGGGGTGGTGGCGTAGTACAGGTTCAGCGGCCGCGGCGTGGGCACCGCGCCGGCGGGGGCCGAGATCCGCACGTACGACTTCTCGCCGTGCGGCAGCGTCGTCCAGGTCAGCGTGTCGGGCGCCGACTGCTGGGCGAACGCCCGCAGGCTGGTCAGGAACAGGGCCATCGTGACCGGGTTGCCCGAGTCGACGTGCACCCCGACCGGCAGCCGGGTCCACTCGCGGTTCAGGAAGGCGTTGAGGTCCTCCGCCCCGGCCAGCTCGGCCCAGAACGGGTCCTCGTCGGCGTAGGCGGCCACGGTGGGCCCGATCCACGTCAGGCCCACCCGCGCCGGCGCCTGCGTCATCTGGCGGAACGACTGGTCCCCCTGCCGCAGCAGCTGCGACTTCGGGTCGACGGCCAGCACCGCGTGCAGCACCGCCTCGGGGTGCGGGTCGCCGGCGCCGGCGGCGATCTTCGCGTCGCCGATGATCCCGATCAGCTCGCGGTACGACGAGCCCACGATCAGCGGCATGACCGTCACGTCGGCGCCCAGCGTGCCGCCCGACTCGGAGATCCGCACGGCGATCGGGTCGAACACACCCCGCCAGTTGCTCTGATACGTGTCCCGCCAGCGCCCGTAAGCCGCCGCTTCGATCGGCGTGACCGTCTCCATCGGCAGCTCGGCGATCGGCGTCAGGGCGCCGGGCAGGCCGTAGATCGTCGAGCCCACGCCCCCGGGTCCCCAGGTCAGCTCGCCCAGGTCGACATCGGTCTCGGGGGACTTGAGGCCCTCGGGCCGGCCGGCGGACTGGACGACGGCATCGAGGGATGCCGCCTGGGCCTCGGCCAGCGCCCCGGCGGCGCGGAGGCGGCGGGACTGGGCGATCCGCCACTTCGGCCCGCACCAGCGCCGGATCGTCGCGTCGGTGAGCACCAGCAGCGCCGCCTCGCCGGCCGCCCCGCGCGGATAGCGGTCGCGGAAGAACCGGTACTCGGGCGCCGTGGCCAGGGCGGGCGACTTGCCCCGGGCGGCCGCCGCGATCCCGCTCAGCTGCGTCAGCGAGTTCGTCACCACCACCGCGCCGTCCAGGGCCGCCGCGTGCGTCCGCACCCGCCCCTGGGCCGATCGCTTGCCGGTCCAGCGGACGTCGTCGGCCACCGTCCCCTCGATCGCCTCGGCGTCGGGGATCGCGGCGATCCGCTCGCGGACCCAGGCGAGCAGGGCGTCGGGCTGGTCGGTCTGGAGCAGCACGGCCACGTCGGTGCCGTCGGCGAAATAAGGGTCGGAGCCGGTCAGCGCCAGGCCGCTCACGAGGCCACGCTCGGCCAGCGTGGCGAGGTCGGCGCGGGCCAGGCCGAGCTGCTGCTCGTAGCGGGCGACCACGCCCTGGTCCTCGCCCGAGCTGGCGGCGAGGGCGAGCAGCGGCAGGCCGCCCCAGCGGCGTTCGAGCGCCAGCAGGGTGCCGGCCGCCTTCAGGTCGGGCACGAACAGGGCGTGCTGGTCGGCCGGGATGAGCTTTGCCAGCGGGTCGAGTGCCGGCGTCTTGCCCGCCAGCCGCGCCGTCCAGTCGATCTCGGCCACGGTGATGCCCGGGATCGTGTCCAGCCGCACCGGCTTCGCGTCCGCAGCAGCCGGGGCGTTGCCACCGGGCCGCTCGATCAGGACGCGGTCGAGTTGCAGGTTCTCGCTCAGGGCCCGGCCGCCGCTGAGCAGGGCATACGTGTCGTCGGGGCCGCGGCGGGTGGCGAACCCGTTGAGGATCGGCGGGACCGCGCCGCCGGGGTTACTGGCGCGGATCTGATGCCCGTACCAGGCGGTGCCCGGCCCGCCGCGCATCAGCAGGCGGACGTAGTGCTGCACCTTCGCCCGGCGGAACCGCTCGGCTGCGCCGGCGTCGGACTTCGCGCCGTCGAGCGTGAACGCCAGCCGCACCGGATCGGTCCCCGCCGGCCGGCCGGGCCGGGGCCCGACCAGGTGGCCCGTCACCCCGGCGCGGGGCTTCGGCAGACGGATCACGACCACGTCGTCGGGCTCGACCTCGGAGAAGCCCGGGTTGAACGGGCCCCCGCCGGCGAGCTCGGGGCGGTCGAGGAACAGCTCCCCCTCGCCATCGATCCAGACGCTCAGGTCCACCATCCCGGCCAGCCAGAGGTCCGCCGGCCGATCGCGGGGCTGGTCCACGGGTGCGGCGGGCTCGACGAGGTCCTCGAGCGTGCCGCCGGCGAACTTCAGGTCGTGGACCCGGCGCACCAGGTAGATGCCGGAGTCGGGCTCGTCGGCCAGGACGGCCGAGGGGGCGACCAGCTCGCCGGCCAGCAGGACGAACCAGGCGACGAGGCCGCGGAGCGTGGCCGGAGCATCGGACCGTTGCATCGGGAGGGACTCCTGGGAATCCGCGTCGATCGGGTGCGCCCCGACCGGGGCGAGCACCAGAGGGCCGGCCTCGTGCCGGCGACCCGCTCAGGCTACTGCCTGGCACACGTCCCGCCCACGGAATAATTCCGATGCGAGGGACGTTCAGCCCGCCAGGGCCTCGGCGGCGATGCCGCGGGCGCGGGCGACGTCGGCGTGCATCTGGGCGACCAGCGCGGCCACACCGTCGAAGGCCTGCGTCGGGCGAATCCGCCCCAGCAGGTCGAGCGCCAGGTCCTGGCCGTAGAGGTCGCCGGCGAAGTCGATCAGGTGCGCCTCGACGGTGCGCCGCGAGGCCCCGAAGGTCGCATTGGCCCCGATGTGCACGGCCGCCGGCACCGGCGGCAAGGCGGCGTCGTGGCGGTGGGCGAGGGCGGCGTAGACGCCGTCAAGGGGCACCTGCACGGCGATGCCGTCGAGGTTCGCGGTGGGGAACCCGAGCTGCCGGCCCCGCTGCGCCCCGGTGACGACCCGGCCCCGCAGCCGGTGCGGGCGGCCGA
>CAZUZD010000279.1:2846-8417 GCA_964624465.1 uncultured Isosphaeraceae bacterium | reverse complement strand
AGCACCGCGATCAGCCCGAGATGGTCCGCCGGTTCGTGGAGGAGGCCCAGATTGACGGCCAGCTCCAGCACCCCGGCATCGTCCCGGTCCACGAGCTGGGGCGGCTCCCCGACGGCCGCGTGTTCATCGCGATGAAGCTCGTCCGCGGCCGGACCCTGGCCGCCCTGCTGGCAGAGCGCCGGAATCCCGCGGAGGACCGGATGCGGTTTCTCGCGATCTTCGAGCGGGTCGGTCAGACGATGGCCTACGCCCACGCGCGGGGGGTGATCCACCGCGACCTGAAGCCGTCGAACGTCATGGTCGGCGCCTTCGGCGAGGTTCAGGTGATGGACTGGGGCCTGGCGAAGGTATTGGAGCAGGGGGGGATCGCCGACGAGGGGCGGGCGAGTCGTCCGACCGACGACTCCGTGGTCTGGACACTCCGCAGTCGCGCGGAGGCGCTGGAGTCACGGGCAGGCTCGGTGCTGGGCACGCCGGCGTACATGGCCCCCGAGCAGGCGCGCGGGGCGCTGGACACGCTCGACGAGCGGGCCGACGTCTTCGCGCTCGGCTCGATCCTCTGCGAGATCCTGACCGGTGAGCCGGCCTTCGCGGGCGAGACCGGGGCCGAGGTCTACCGCCGGGCGGCGCAGGCCGACCTCTCCGGGGCGTCTGGCCGGCTCGACGCCAGCGACGCCGATGCCGAGCTGGTGGACCTGGCCCGCGGCTGCCTGGCCGCCGCCCCGAAGGACCGCCCGCGGGACGCGGGGGTCGCCGTGGCCGGGCTGACGGCCTACCTCCGTGGCGTCGAGCAGCGCCTGGGCGAGGCCGAGCTGGCCCAGGCGCGGGCGGAGACCCGTGCCGCCGAGGAGCGTCGGCGCCGGCGGTTGACACTCGCGCTGGCCGGGTCCGTGCTCGCGACCGTGCTGATCGGCGTCGCTGGCTGGGCCTGGGTTGATCACGACCGCCGCCGCCGCGAGGAGCAGACTCGCGGGGCGGTCGATCAGGCGCTGGCCGACGCCGCCACGAAGCGGGAACGGGCCGTCGCCGCCGGCGGTGATCCGATCCTCTGGGTCGAGGCGATCGAGGCCGGCCGTCGCGGTGAATTGCTGCTCGGGCCCGGGAGCGCGAGCGCCGGGCTCCGGGCTCGCGTGCGGTCGTTCCTCGCCGACCTGACCCGGGAGCGCGACGCGGCCGTGGCGGCCGAGCAGGACCGCCGGATCGCCGAGCGGCTCGCGACGATCCTCAACGACTTCGGGGTCCACGCCGACGAGCGGAAGGCCGACGCCGAGTACGCCGCGGCGTTCGGTGCCTACGGCGTCGGCGTCGATGCACCGGACCCGGCCGCGGCGGGCCGGGCGCTGGCCGCCAGCCCCGCGGCCGCCGACCTGGCCAGCGGCCTCGATCAGTGGGCGTTCCTGCGACGCGGGCGCGTCCTCCGCGACCCGGCGGGCGCGGACCGGCTGGTCGCGATCGCCAGGGCGGCCGACCCGGACTCCTGGCGGAACCGGCTGCGGGACACGCTCGGGCAGCGCGAGGGCGGGCCGGCGCGCCGGCTCGAGGCCCTGGAGCGGCTGGCAGGCACCGCCGACGTCGAGAATCTGCCGGTCGCGAGCGTCACCAGGCTGGCCGCGTCGCTGGCGTTCCTCGGGAGCAGGGCGACGGCGATCTCGCTGCTCAGGCGCGCCCAGGCGGCGCACCGCGACGACTTCTGGGTGAACGCCGACCTCGGACGCGAGCTGCTGGTGATCGGTCGTGCCGAGGAGGCGGCCCGTTGCTTCGCGGTGGCCGCCGGAGTCCGGCCCCGCAGCGGGCTGGCCCTGCGCGGCCTGGGCAAGGCGCTGCTGCTCTGCGATCAGCCGGCGGAGGCCGCCGAGACGCTCCGCGAGGTGATCCGGCTGCGGCCCGACGACGCCCTCGCCCACGTCGCACTCGGGTCGGCGCTGCTGGAGCTGGGCGAGCCTCGGGAGGCCGACACCGAGTTCGCCGAGGCGCGGAGGCTCCGGCCCGACGACTGGCTGGTCCGGGACCAGATCGCGCTGGTCCACTCCGACCGTGGCGACTGGCCGGCGGCGATCGCGGAGCAGACCGAATCGGTCCGGCGGTTCCCGGACCTGGCGGTCGTGCACAAGGCCCGCGCCCATGCGCTGCAGTCGGCCGGCCGGCTCGACGAGGCCGTCGCCGAGTTCCGCGCGGCCGTCCGCCTCGACCCCCGATTCGCCGCGACCTGGCTGTTTCTCGGGCGGGCCCTGATCGAGGCGGGCGACCTGCCGGAGGCCCTGGAGGCCCTCGCCAGGGTCGACGCGGGCCCACCGATGCCCGACCCGATCCTGAGCGCCTCGAGGCTGGCCGCGCGGGCCGAGCGCCTGATCGCGCTGGAGCCCCGGCTGGGGGCCGTCGCGGCGGGCCGCGACCGTCCCGTCGATCCGGAGGATCTCGCGCTGCTGGCCCGGCTCGCCTTCGCGCGGGGCCAGCCCGAGGTCTCGGCCCGCCTGTGGGTCCTGGCGTTCGCCGGGGCCCCGTCACTCGCGGACGATCTCCCCGCCCTGAACCGCTTCCAGGCCGCCCGCGCCGCGGCACTGGCCGCCACCGTGGCCAGCCCGGAGTCGCCCGCCACCGACGGGGGCTCCGCGTCCCCGTGGCGGCAGCAGGCCCTCGCCTGGCTCGACGCCGACCTGGCGGCCTCCGCCGCCGCCCTGGACTCCGGGGGGGCCCTGCAGCGCGTGGTGGTCGCCCGGCGGCTCGGACGCTGGCAGGTCGACCCGGCGCTGGCCGGCCTCCGCGACGGGATGGCCCCGGCCGGGACCGCCGAACCGGCACCCCCCGCCTCGCAGGAATTCTGGGGCCGGGTGGAAACCCTGCTCGCCCGTGCCAGGTCAGCCGTCGTGCGAGGCCGGGCCGATCCCGGAAATCCGTGGGGGCGGCTGTAACGTCTGGCGCACTTTCCCCAAGAGGAGGGTTGAGGGATCCGCCCCCTGGGGTCGTGACGCCGGTCGTCCATCACGGGCGCAGCCGCCGGCGTGCGAGATGGGGGCCCCCTCACTTTCCCAAAGCACCAGCATCGGTTCGGTGATCCCCAGGCCGGGAAGCGCGCCCCGGGTCCGCTCGCGCCGCGTGCTCTCGCGGACGGGTCGCGTCCCCGGCGGTTCCGGCTGGCGCTCCCGTTCGCAACGCGAGGGACCTCCGCGTCATGAGATTCCGCACCCGACTGGCCGCCCTGGCCCTGGTCCTGCTCGGACTCCCTGGCCTCGTCCTCCTGGCGGCCGATTCGCCCGCACCGCGGGCCAGGCCGCTCCACGTCCTGTTCCTGGGTGACCGGGGATTGCACCGGCCCCACGACCGCTACGCCCAGATCGCCCCGACCCTCGCGGGCCGCGGGATCGCCGTGACCTACACCGAGGACCTCGCGGACCTGAACCCCGAGACGCTCGGCAAGTACGACGCCCTGCTCGTGTACGCGAATGCGACGGAGATCTCCAGGGACCAGGAGCAGGCGCTGCTGGACTACGTCGCGAAGGGGGGCGGCTTCGTCCCGATCCACTGTGCCTCGTTCTGCTTCCTGAACTCGCCCGCCTACATCGACCTCGTCGGCGCCCAGTTCCAGAAGCACGGCACCGGCGAGTTCGAGACCCAGGTCGCCGCGCCCGACCACCCGATCCTCCAGGGGCTCCCGCCGTTCCGCACCTGGGACGAGACGTACGTCCACGCGAAGCACAACCCGAAGGACCGCCAGGTCCTCCAGACCCGCGACGACGCCACGGGCTCGGAGCCCTGGACCTGGACCCGCACGCAGGGCCGTGGCCGCGTCTTCTACACCGCGTATGGTCACGACGCCCGGACCTGGGGGCAGCCCGGTTTCCATGACCTCCTGGAGCGCGGCATCCGCTGGGCCGCCGACAAGGGGGAGGTGTTCGACTCCCGCCCCCGCGTGGCGCAGGGGCTGAAGCCGTTCGAGTACGAGCCGGCCGAGATCCCGCTCTACACCCCGGGCGCCCGCTGGGGCACGCTCGGCGAGCCGATCCGCAAGATGCAGAAGCCGCTCGACCCGGCCGAGTCGCAGCGCCACCTGGCCATGCCCGGCGGGTTCGCGGCCGAGCTGTTCGTCGCCGAGCCGCAGATCTTCAAGCCGATCACCATGACCTGGGACCACCAGGGCCGGCTCTACGTCGCCGAGACGGTCGACTATCCCAACGAGCTGAAGCCCACGGGCCAGGGACGCGACCGGATCTCGATCGTCGAGGACACCGACGGCGACGGCAAGGCGGACAGGGTCAGCCTGTTCGCCGAGAACCTGAGCATTCCGACGAGTCTCTGCTACACCAGCGGCGGCCTGCTCGTGGCCCAGGCGCCCGACATGCTCTTCCTGAAGGACACTGACGGCGACGGCAAGGCCGACGAGCGGAAGGTCCTGTTCACCGGCTTCAGCACCCGCGACACCCACGCCGGGCCGAGCAACCTGCGGCAGGGCCTGGACAACTGGATCTACGCCATCATCGGCTACTCCGGATTCACCGGCGAGGTCGGCGGCGAGTCGCACAACTTCCGCCAGGGGTTCTTCCGGTTCCGGCCCGACGGCTCGAAGCTGGAGTTCCTCCGCAGCACCAACAACAACTCGTGGGGCGTTGGCATCAGCGAGGAGGGCCTGCTTTTTGGCTCGACGGCCAACGGCTGCCCGAGCGTGTACATGCCGATCGCGAACCGGTACTACGAGTCCGTCCGCGGCATGGCCCCGTCGGTGCTCGCCAACATCGCCGACTCCAACCGCTTCTTCCCGATCACCGAGAACGTCCGGCAGGTCGACTGGCATGGCGGCTTCACCGCCGCGGCCGGCTCGGCGCTCTACACGGCCCGCACCTATCCGAAGCTTTACTGGAACCGCACCGCCTTCGTGGCCGAGCCGACCGGGCACCTCGTGGCGACGTTCGCGCTGGTCCCGGATGGCACCGACTTCCACTCGCACAACGCCTGGAACCTCGTCGCGAGCGACGACGAGTGGACCGCGCCGATCCTGGCCGAGGTCGGCCCGGACGGCAACGTCTGGATGATTGACTGGTACAACTTCATCGTGCAGCACAACCCCACGCCCGAGGGGTACAAGACCGGCCAGGGGGCCGCCTATGAGACTCCCCTCCGGGACAAGACGCACGGGCGCATCTACCGGATCGTGGCGAAGGACGGCACGCCCTCCGCGCAGCCGAAGCTCTCGAAGGATGACCCGAAGGGCCTGATCGCGGCGCTCCGGAACGACAACATGTTCTGGCGGCTCCACGCCCAGCGCCTGCTGGTTGAGCGTGGCAACAAGGATGTGGCCGGCGAGCTGGCGGCGCTCCTGCGCGACCCCTCGGTCGATTCGCAGGGCCTGAACGCCGCCGCGGTGCACGCGATCTGGGCGCTGCACGGGCTGGGTGCCTTCGATGATCCGAGCGGCCAGCAGGGCCCGACGCACGAACTCGCCGGGGCGCATCGCCCGGATTGATTTTCTCGAACACCCGGTCGGCCACCGAGGGACCGCAGGACCTGATCCGGGCGCGGCTGGCTGCCGAAACCGCCTTCCATGAAGATCGCCTCGAAACCTTCAGCCGCAAGCAGTCC
>CAZUZD010000279.1:0-2836 GCA_964624465.1 uncultured Isosphaeraceae bacterium | reverse complement strand
GAAGCACCCCTCGGGGGCCGTGCGGCGAAACGCCGTCCTGGCGTTCCCGACCTCGAAGGAGCTCGGGCCCTGGTTCGTCCAGGAGTTCAAGCTCCTGGAGGACGCCGACCCCCAGGTCCGGCTCGCCGCGTTCCTGGCCATGGCTGATACCCCGGCGCGTCAGGCCGACGGCAAGCCAACCACGGCCGGCGCCCTGATCGCCGAGACCCTGGCCCGCGGCGAGATCGAGAAGGATCGCTGGCTGCCCGATGCTGCCACGGCGGCGGCGGCCCGGCACGACGCCGACTTCCTCCGGGCGATCGTGGCGCAGAAGTTCGCGAAGCCGCCGGGTGAGGTGGTCGCGGGCGTCGTCGCCCGGGTCGCCGAGCATCGGGCCCGCGGCGGCAACGCCGACGGGCTGGGGACGCTGCTGACCGCGCTCGAATCCTCCGACGCCACCGTCCGTGACGCCGTGGTCGCCGGCCTCGCGAAGGGCTGGCCGAAGGATCAGCCGCCGACGCTCGACGCTGGCGCCGAGAAGGCCCTGGCCAGCCTGCTGCCGAAGCTCGCGCCCGTCGCGCGCGGCCAGATGCTCGGACTCGCCACCCGCTGGGGGGTGAAGGGCCTGGAGGAATTCGTCACGACGCTCAGCCAGGAGCTCCTGGCCGCCGCCGGTGACGAGTCGAGGCGCGAGGCCGCCCGGATCGACGCAGCCCGGCAGCTCATCGACCTCCGCAAGACCGACCCGAAGGCCGCGCGGGACGTGATCGCTCTGGTCACGGCGAAGAGCCCGCCCGAGCTGGCGACCGGCCTGATCGCCGCCGCGGCGACCAGCGACGCGCCCGAGGTCGGCACGGTCCTGATGGAGGCGATGGGCCCGATGACCCCGGCGGCCCGGCAGGCGAGCCTGCTGGCGCTCCTGGGCAAGACCGACTGGACCCGGGCGCTCGTCGACGGCATCGAGGGCGGTCAGGTCCCGATGTCGCTCCTGACGCTCTCGCAGTCCCAGGCCCTCGCCGCGCACCCCGACACCGCGATCGCCGGGCGAGCCCGGGCGCTGCTGGCCAATGGCGGTGGTCTGCCCGACCCCGACCGCGAGAAGGTCATCCAGGCCCTCTTGCCGATCGTCCTGAAGGGGGGCGACGCCTCGCGCGGCAAGGAGATCTACAGGAAGGAGTGCGCCAAGTGCCACATGCACTCCGGCGAGGGGGGGAAGGTGGGCCCCGACCTCACCGGCATGGCCGCACACCCGAAGAGCGAGCTGATCGTCCACATCCTGGACCCGAGCCGATCGGTGGAGGGGAACTTCCTCCAGTACACCGTCTCCACCAACGACGGCCGCGTCCTGAACGGCCTGCTCGCGGGCGAGACGAAGACGTCCATCGACGTGCTCGACGCCGAGGGCAAGAAGCAGACGATCCTCCGCGACGAGATCGATGAGCTCGCCTCGTCGAAGCAGTCGCTCATGCCCGAGGGGTTCGAGAAGACGGTCCCACCCGAAGGCCTGGCGGACCTCCTGCAGTTCCTCGCCCAGAAGGGGAAGTACCTGCCGCTCGACCTCCGCAAGGTCGCCACCGCCACCACGACGAAGGGACTGGTGGCGGAGTCCGGTCCGGGCGCCTCGGCGCGGCTGGTCTTCGAGGACTGGGGCCCGAAGGTGGTCGATGGCGTGCCGTTCGCGCTGGTGGACCCGCAGGGGGACCGGGCGCCCAACGCCGTGATGCTCCACAGCCCGATGGGGGCGATCCCGCCGACGATGCCGAGGTCGGTGAGCCTGCCCGTGAACTCGACGGCCAGGGCGATCCACCTGCTCAGCGGGGTGGCCCTGTTCGGGTTCCCGGCCGGCCGCGAGGGCAGCGTCGCGATGATCGTCCGCATTCGCTACGAGGACGGGTCCACCGAGGACCACGAGCTGAAGAACGGCGTCGAGTTCGCCGACGTCAACGGCTCCAGGGACGTTCCGGGCTCGAAGCTGGCCTTCAAGCTCGGCGGCCAGCAGGTCCGCGCCCTGACCATCGTGCCCGGCAAGAAGGAGACGATCGCCAGCATCGAGCTGGTCAAGGGCAGCGACCGCTCGGCTCCGATCGTGCTGGCGGCGACGGTCGAAGGCTTCGAGTGATTGCGAGCCGGCCGGCCGCGCTCCCGGGTCCCCCGCAGCGGGGCCCGGGAGGCGACGGCGGTGCGCTGATCGGTCCCGCGCAGGGTTCCGCTCCGAATCGCGGCTCCGGCGTGATGCCGCGACGATTCCCAAGGCCTCGAGATCACGCCCAGACGGGAGACCACTCGATGAACAGCCTCTGGTTCGCCGGCCTGCTGGCCGGGCTCGTTCCGCTCGGACCGTTGCAGGACCCGAAGCCCGCCCCGGGCACCCCGGCCTCGACCAACATCCGGGGCGCCGAGTACCCGCGGATCCACGACGATCTCCGCGTCACCTTCCGGATCAAGGCGCCCGACGCCCAGAAGGTCGAGTTCGCCTTCTTCGATGACCGGCGGTTCGCCGCCACGAAGGGCGAGGGTGGATTCTGGATCGCGACCACCGACCCCGTGCCGCCCGGGTTCCACTACTACCGGATGTTCATCGACGGCGTGCAGGTGAACGACCCGGCCAGCCAGACGTTCTACGGCACGGGCAAGGACACCAGCGGCATCGAGGTGCCCGAGAAGGGCGTCGATTACTACCAGCCGAAGGACGTGCCGCACGGTGAGGTCCGCGAGCGGTGGTACTTCTCGAAGACGACCCAGGACTGGCGCCGGATCTTCGTCTACACCCCACCCGGCTATGACGCCGACCGCGACACCCGCTACCCGGTGCTCTACCTCCAGCACGGCGGCGGGGAGGACGAGACCGGCTGGGCCA
>CAZUZD010000278.1:0-8445 GCA_964624465.1 uncultured Isosphaeraceae bacterium | reverse complement strand
GTCGGGCAGGTTCAGGTTGAGGTTCATCGCGCGGCCTCCCGGGTCAGGCGAGCCAGCGACTCGGCCGTCGGGCTGCCGCGGAACTGGAGCACGAGCATGGCCACCACGATGGCCCCCAGCAGCAGGTAGAGTGCCGTGTAGGCGACGAGCGAGACCCACAGACCGGGCACGGGCGTAACCCCGGCGGCCGTGCGCATCACGCCCTGGATGATCCAGGGCTGGCGGCCCACCTCGGTGACGGTCCAGCCGGCCTCGATGGCGATCATGCCCAGCGGCGCCACCAGCACCGTCGCGGCCAGGAACGCGGGACCATCCGCCAGCCGCCGCCGCCGCCAGGCGACCAGCGCGGCCCAGGCCGAGAGGCCGAGCATCGCCATGCCACAGGCCACCATGAGCTGGAATGCCAGGTGCACGACCCGCACCGGCGGGCGGTCGGCCGGGGGGACCTGGTCGAGGCCCTTCACCTCGGCATGAGGGTTGTCGAAGGCGAGAATGCTCAGGCCATAGGGGATCTCGATCGCATAGCGCGTCTGCTCGGTGGCCGGGTCGGGCAGGCCGCCGATCCGCAGCGGCGCGCCCCGCATGGTGCGGAACTGACCCTCCATCGCCGCCAGCTTCACCGGCTGGGTGCGCGCCACCACCTGCGCCGCGTAGTGGCCGCTGGCCGGCTGCAACGCCGAGGCGATGCCGCCGACGGTCAGCGCGATCGCCAGCGCCGCGCGGTGGAACCGGTTCTCGCGGTCGCGTCGCAGCAGCCAGGCGTGCACCCCGGCCACCAGCAGGCCGGTGGCGGCGTAGGCGGCCAGGGTCATGTGCAGGCCCTCGGAGATCGTCGCCGCGTTGAACAGGGCCCGGAACGGGTCGATGTCAGTGGGCTGGTCCCCGACGAGCCGGAACCCGCCCGGCACGTTCATCCAGGCGTTGACCGAGACGACCAGCACCCCCGAGAGCGCGCCGCTGGCCGCGACGACCACGCCGGCCAGCCAGTGGGCCCGGGGCGGGATCCGGTTCCAGGCGTAGAGGTAGATGCCCAGGAAGATCGCCTCGGTGAAGAAGGCGAACCCCTCCAGGCCAAATCCGACGCCCACCACCGGCCCGGCCAGCCGCATGAACCGCGGCCAGAGCAGGCCCAGCTCGAACGAGAGCACGGTGCCCGAGACCGCACCGACGGCGAACAGGATCGCCGCCCCGCGCGCCCAGCGCCTGGCCAGCTCGCGGTAGACGGGGTCGCCGGTGCGGAGCCAGCGGTGCTCGGCGATCACCATCAGCAGGGGCAGGCCGATGCCGATGGCGGCGAAGACGATGTGGAAGCCCAGGGACATGGCCATCTGCCAGCGGGCGGCCAGGAGGTTCGACATGACGCAGCGGTCCTCGGAGGGTCGGTGCCCGGGCGGTCGACGGTCGGCCCGGATGGTGGGCCGGACCCGGTCTAGGCGGCCGCCAGGGCGATCACCTGACGCGTGACCATGTAGGCGGCCACGGCGATCATAGCCACGGCGAACGTCTTCTGGAGCTTCGGCCCCGAGAGCCGCCGGCCGAGCCGACCACCGAGCACCATGCCGGCCACGCCTCCGACCACGAACAGGGCGGTGATCGCCAGCGGCAAGGGGCGGCCCGCCGCCAGGTAGGACCCCACCCCCGAGCCGCTGATCAGAGTGATCGCCAGCAGGGACGTGGCCACGGCGCGATGGATCCCCATGCCGCTGAAGAAGACGAGGGCCGGCACGATCACGAACCCGCCGCCGACCCCGAACAGCCCGGCCAGCACCCCCGTGCCCAGCCCGACCAGGGCGAGCAGGGAGGCGCACCGCGAGCTCATCCGCAGCCGACCGCTCGGATCTCGCCGGCAGCTCGGGCCCCGCTCCGCGACGCCGGGGGCGCCGGCCTGGGCGCGGATGGCCTTCGACTCCTCGGGCGCCCGGCTGGCGCGCCGCCACATCCGGGTGGCGACCAGGACCATGAGCGCCGCGAACAGGACCAGCAGCACGCCCGGCGGGAGCTGCCGCCCGAGCCATGAACCGACCGGGGCCCCCAGCACGCCACCGGCCGAGAAGATCAGGCCCGTCGACACCTCGACCTCGCCGGCTCGCAGCCGCTGGAGCATCCCGAACAGGGTCGTGCTGCCGACCGACGCCAGCGAAACGCCGATGGCGATCCGGGGGTCGACCCCCAGGCCGTAGACCAGCAGTGGCACCGCGAAGATCGAGCCGCCGCCGCCGGTCAGCCCCAGCGCGAATCCGACGATCAGCCCGAAGGCCAGGCTCAGGGCGATCGTCAGGCCGCCGGCCTCGAGCGCCAGCGAGGCACCCGGGCCGGGCAGCGTCGTGGCCGCACTCAGGAGCGGGCACATGTGGTGGCACTCCCACCCGCCTGGTTCCAGGGCATCCTCGCCAGCAGCATCGCCATGCCGCAGGTGTCGGTGATGCCCGCGAAGACGAGCCCTGCACCCACGAAGCCGGACAGGCCGGCCCAGTACGGGTGGACGAACGCCGCGAGCACCGAGCCCAGCACGACCAGCGCCCCGGCCGCGATCCGCACCTGGCGCTCCAGCGCGATCGCCTTCTTGCCACGCTCGACCGGCAGCCCCGCCTGCTCCCAGGCGACCGTCCCGCCGGCGACGTTGACCAGGTTCGTGAACCCGGCCGCCTTGAGCTTCTCGCACGCCGTCTTCGCCCGGTTGCCCGAGCGGCAGATGACGTACAGGGGCGTTCCGGGGCCACCAGTCCGGGACCGCAGCACCTCCTCGGCGTGGAACGATTCGAGCGGCACCAGCCGGGCGACGGTGGCGTGCACCTCGCGATACTCGGCCGGGGTCCGCACGTCGATCACCTCGACCGGCTCCCCGCGCTGCACCCTCTGGTACAGCTCGGCGGGAGTGATGGTGGCCAGCTCGGTCAGTGTGGTTGCCTGGCTCATGACGGGCTCCTCCGCAGCTCGGGGTTCGTGGGCTGGATCGATCGGCAAACCGGGTTCGAAGGTGCGGTCGGCTCAGGGCCGGAAGTAGGCGAACCCGGCCTGCTGGCGCCGGATCACCTCGAGGGCGCCCGAGGGAACCGTCGTGACTCCCGCGATCAGGTCCTCGGGCTGGATCGACTTCTGCTTCATCGTGTTCCGGCAGGCGACGAACCCGACGCCGCGGGCCACCAGCGCCTGGACCGCCTCGCGGTGATCGCTGCGGGCCGCCTCCACCAGGCCGATGCCGGCCCCGTGGCAGACGACCACGAACGTGCCCCCGGCGGCGCCCAGCTCGCGGAGCACGTTCTCGATGTTCTTGAGCCCGGCACCCTGACGCCCAGTGTCCGGGAAATTCACATGCACCACCGCCTGCAACGGCGGCTCGGCCCCCTCGGGGACCGATCCGGCGCCGGCGGCCGTCACCGCCATCGCTGGCACTCCCAGCGCCGGCAGGGCCCCGAGCATCGCACGTCGTGTCAGACTCATCGGCGGTCCTCCCCTGCATCGACTCGCCTGGGCTCAGGCTCGGGCTCAGTCGTGGTCACGTCCACGGGTTCGGAGTGCGGCCCCACCGCACAGGACCCGCCCATTCAGGTCGGCACCCCCAGCCCTGGCAACACCCAGCGGACCAGCACGAACCAGACGGCCAGCACCGCCACCGGCAACAGGGCGTCCAGCATGGCTCCCTCCCTCCCCGCTCGGACCCGGCCCGACCCGCCGCACGGCAAGCCCGGCCCTGGCTACAAATCCACTATATAACCCAACAGCGATTCAGTCAAGCGGCGTCCTCCCGAGGTGCGAAATTGCGACCCGCCGGGAGGAGGCGGGGCGGCCATCGCTCAGACCCGGCCGCGGAGCATGCCGTGCCAGTAGAGGGCGGGCAGGCCGAGCTTCTTGAGCAGCATCATGCTGTAGCGCGGCTGAGACTGGTCGAACGGGAACGACTCGGCGGGCTGCTTGTCGTAGTCGAACTCGGCCAGGACCATGCTGCTGTAGCCGGTCACCAGCGGGCACGAGGTGTAGCCATCGTACTGCGCCCTGGGGGGCTGGCCGGCTATGACGGCGAGCAGGTTCTCGACCAGCGCCGGGGCCTGCTTGCGGATGGCGGCGCCGGTCTTGGAGGTGGGCAGGCTGGCGGCGTCGCCGATGCCGAAGACGTTCGGGTGCCGCACGTGCTGGAGCGTGAACCTGTCCACGGCGACGTACCCCTCGGCATCGGCCAGGGGGCTCTGCGCCACGAACGTGGGCGGTCCCATCGGCGGGGTGACGTGCATCATGTCGAACGTCTGCACCCGGGTCTCGCCGCTGGCCAGGTCGCGGAAGACCGCCTCGCGGGCCGGGCCCCGCACCTCGATCAGCTCGCTGCGGAACCGGGTCTCGATCTGGCGCTCGGCGACGATCTTCTCCAGCGTCCGCGCGTAGGCCTCGACCGCGAAGATCCGGGGCGCGGCCGACGCGAAGACGACCTGGCTGCGGTCGCGCACGCCGGAGCGTCGGAAGTGCTCCTCGGCCAGATACATGATCTTCTGGGGCGCGCCGCCGCACTTGATCACCCCCGAGGGCTGCGTGAACAGCGCCACGCCCCCCTGGAAGCTGCGGATCGTCTGCCAGCTGTACTCCACGTGTTCGTAAGCGTAGTTGCTGCAGACGCCGTTCTGGCCCAGCGACTGCCGCAGGCCGGGGATCCTGTCCCAGTCGATCTTCAGCCCGGGGGCGACGACCAGGAAGTCATAGCTCAGGGTGGCTCCATCTCGGGTGCTGAGCCGGTTCTGGTCGGGGTCGAAGGTGGTGACGGCATCCTGGATCCAGGTGACGCCGGTCGGGATGAAGTCGGCCTCGCGACGGCGCGACGCCTCGCGGGGGTAGATGCCGCCGCCGACGAGTGTCCAGAGCGGCTGGTAATAGTGGTGCTCGGAAGGCTCGATCAGGGCCACGTCGAGCTTCGGGTTGGCGCGCTTCAGGCGAGCGGCCACGGTCAGGCCGGCGGTGCCGCCGCCGACGATCACGATCTGATGGTGTCGGGAGGGCTGCGGAGTGGCGGTGTCCACGGTTCGATGGCTCCCTGGGGCTGTGAGGGTGGCCCGCGTCTTGGGGTCCGATGGGCTGGGGTGCGTGCCTGGCAAGTGTGGTCAGAACCGCGTTGGGTCAGGGGCAGAGTCTGGGCTCGACCGGCCTGGCCTTGATCTCGGTCGGCTCGGGCAGGTGACCGCCGAAGCAGCGGGCGACCTGGACCAGGAACGCCAGCGAGCGCTGGACGTTCGGATCGGTGAGCGATCGCATCAGGCCCAGCGGTCCCAGTCGCTCGGGCGCACTGGTGGCACAGGTCCCTTCGTGGCAGGTGGCCAAAGCGCGGCCGCTCTTGGCGACCACGGCCAGCACGTGCGGATCGAGGACGTCGGACTGCAGCAGGAACCCGAGCCGCTCCAGCTCGGTCTCGCTGACCCGCTGTCCCAGCCAGAGCGCCGCGTGCAGCCCCTGCTGGACCGCGTGGTGCAGGTCGATCCCCTGGCGACTCAAGCCAGCCGCCCACTCGTCGAACACGTCGCCCACCACCGCCAGCAGACCCGGCATGGCGTCGAGCTGGCCGGCCAGCTCCGAGAGCTGCGGCAGGCGGGCCAGCAGCGTTTCGAGGGCGTCGAGCGTGCCGGGCTCGGTGAGCTTCTCGGTCAGTTGCAAGACCCGCCCGAGCCTGGCATCGATGTCGACGCCACGCTCGCCGGCGCGGCGGCAGCCCTCATCGAAGACGTCGGTGGCGATGGCCGCCAGCGCCGGCGCCTGGGCACCGACCTGCTCCAGCCGCGCCAGCGTCCCCTCGATCCGCTCCAGGCGGTCCAGGATCCGCTCCAGCACGCGCTCGGAGCCGGCCCCGCGGGCGGTCCCGGTCGCATCACGCTCCAGCTCCACGCTCATGATCGCAGCCTCCCCTGCAATGCCACCGCATCGTCGGCGCGTCCGCGCGCAGCGCGGCGGGACCCGGACCACCGGGCCTCTTGCTCGGATCGCTCGGGCCCGATGCCCGGCCCCTGTCTCCCACGGCGGGGCCGCCAGCAGGCTCGAAGACCGGGTCCGGTGCTCAGGCTCCCCTCACCCCGCCAGGGACCCAGCCCTGTCCGGCGGCGAAGCCCCGCCCGGGTCAAACCCGCCGGGCGGCAAGATCCACCCTGGCCTTGGCCGGCCCAGGGGCCATAATATTACCGCACACCAGTTTACTTTATTCCTAACCGACGATCTAGTCAAGGTGACTCATGAAGGCGATTCCGGACGAGTTCCTCGACCTGATGGCCGTGAAGTTCCGGCTGCTGGGGGACGCGACCCGGCTGGCCATCCTGCGGACCCTGATGGACGGGGAGAAGAACGTGGGCCAGGTGGTGGAGCTCAGCGGTCGGGGTCAGGCCAACGTCTCGAAGCACCTGAAGTTGCTGCACGAGGCCGGCCTGATCGCGCGCCGCAAGGCGGGGCTGCAGGTCTTCTACCGGGTGCACGACCCGCTGGTGGAGCGGCTCTGCGCCCTGGTGTGCGAGACCCTGGTGCAGCAGACCCGCGACGAGCTGACGCGGCAACAGGCCATGCTGAAGCGGTTCGGGGCCGACGCGTCCTGAGCCCCGGCCTGATCGCGGGCCGGCCGCGCGGCTGGCCGACCGACGATTCCGGATGCGGCCCAGGCAACCTCGGGGCCGGCCGGGACCGATGCCCGCAGGTGGTCGCGGGTCATCGCGACCCTGGAGCTTCGGAACTCGGGGGCAGGAAGCACGGACCCAACGGTCCGCACCAGCCCACTGGCCGTCAGAATGGTCGCCAGAACCCGGTCGTCGGCGACAACCCCGGGGATTTTGGTCCGGCCACCCTGGCCCGGTACCCGGACCATCCTCCCACTCACGCGCGTTCCGCTCCGGCCGCAAGAGACTCCGCCGGCAGCGATTCGACCGCGTCGGCCTGCCAGGGGACCAGGGCCGTCCTCGGGCTGAGACTCTCGGTGACCTCGCGGAGGAAGGCCTGTTCGTGGCGCTTCCGGGACTTCAGGACCGGGTCGGTCACCGTCAGAGGGGTCAGGCTCTGGTTGATGACCCAGGCGAAGGGCGTGATGCCGGCCCGGATGAGGTCCCGCTGGAGCGCGGCTGCCTCGTGCACGGGGGTGGCCTCGGGCAGGGTCACGATGAGGACCCGGGTGAACTCCGGGTCCCTGAGGCGAGGGAGGAGTTCGCGGACGGGCTCGGGCATGTCGCTCAGGTTCCGGAGCACGTCCCGGTGGTACGCCTCCGTGGCGTCGAGCAGCAGCAGCGTGTGCCCGGTCGGCGCCGTGTCGAGCACGACGAACCCCGACTTGCCCTGGTCGACCGTGCGGGCGAACGCCCGGAAGACCGCGATCTCCTCGGTGCATGGCGACCGCAGATCCTCAGCGAGGAGGGCCTGGCCCTGCTCGTCCAGGTCCTTGCCGGCGGTGGCCAGGACCTCGGCGGTGTACTCGGCCGTCTCCCGGGCCGGGTCGATGCGGCTAACCGTCAGGTTCGGGACCCGGGATCCGAGCGTCAGGTCGAGGTGGGCGGCCGGGTCGGTCGTCGAGAGGTGCACCGGATGGCCGAGGCGCGCCAGGGCCACGGCCAGGCGGGTGGCCACGGTGGTCTTCCCGACCCCGCCCTTGCCCATCGTCAGGATTACGCCGTGCCCGTGGCGGGCCAGCTCCGGAATCAGCGCCTCCAAGGGGGGCGCGGGCTCCTCGAAGCCGCACGGGTCGCTCGCGTCGGGCGTCGGGAGCCGGACCGGCTCAGGAGCGTTCAAGGAACGCAACGCGGCCAGACCGACCAGGCCGAAGGGCAGGAGCCGGACCTCGACCCGCGGCAGGCTGGCGAGACCCTCCGGCAGCTCGGCCAGGGCCGCCCGTCCGCGTTCCTCCATGGCCACGGCGGTCGGATCCGCGGGATCGCTGGCGGCGAAGACGCCGTTCAGAACGAGACGCTGGTTGCGGATGCCCAGATCGGCCAGCTCCCGGCTCGAGCGTGCTGCCTCGCGCAGGGCCGTCCGCTCCGGTCGGCTCACGAGGACCAGCGTCGTCGTCGCGCCATCGGCAAGCGCGTTCAAGGCCGCCTCGTACAGGGCCCGCTGGGCCGTGAGGCCCGACAGGGGTCCCAGGCACGAGTTGCCGCCCACGTTGTGCTCGAAGAACACCGTCCAGGCCGCCGGCAGTTGCAGCAGCCGAAGGGTGTGCCCGGTCGGGGCGGTGTCGAAGAGGACGTGATCGAACTGGACCGTGGCGGCCGGGTCACCCAGGAGCTTGGAGAACTCGTCGAAGGCCGCGATCTCGGTGGTGCAGGCCCCGGAGAACTGCTCCTCCATGCTCCGCACGGAGGCCTCGGGCAGGAGGCCGCGGTAGGGTCCCACCATCCGCTCGCGATAGGCGTGCGCCGCCGCCTCGGGGTCGATGTTCATGGCCCAGAGGTTCGCCACGCCGGGGATCGGCGTGGGAGCCATCCCCAGCTCGACCCCGAAGACCTC
>CAZUZD010000277.1:0-8536 GCA_964624465.1 uncultured Isosphaeraceae bacterium | reverse complement strand
AGCAGCTGCACCAGCGGGCCGGTCGCGTCGGGCGAGCCGCCGGCGATGGCGTCGAGCGCCCAGACCAGGTGCCGGCGGGCGACCGCCGGGGTCTTCGGGTCGAGCACGGCCGCCTGCACGGCGGCGAGCGTCTCGCGGCCCTTCGCCGCGATGGCCCGCTGGGCCCGCAGCCGCTCGGGGAACGCCGGGTGGTCGAGCTGCGCGAACTGCTGGGCGATCGGGTCGCTGTCCTGGCCCCGGGGCCGGCCCTGGGTGTCGCCGGTGTAGGTGACCGCGAAGACCCGGCCGACCTTCTCCTCCTTGCCCCAGCCGCCCATGTTCCAGTCGGCGACGTACAGGGTCTTGCCGTCGTCGGCCAGCGCCAGGTCGATCGGGTGGAAGTTGTCGCCGCTGCGGGGGACCATGAAGTCGATCGGCTCGGCGACCTTGAAGCTGGCCCCTTCAGGGGCGAACCGGAAGGCATGGACCTTGCCCTTGCCCCACTCGGCCCAGAGGCCGATGTTGCGGTAGGCCTCGGGCCAGCCGTCATCCTTGTAGAAGACCGCGCCGCAGGGGGAGCCGCCGCCGTACTCGGCCATGCGGTTCAGGAACCGCTCGGGGTGGTCGTGGTAATCGTAGGGGTAGCCGTAGTAGCCGCCGTCGACGTGGTGGGTGACGCGGGTCCACCAGCCGTCGCCGTCGTCGGTGTTGTCGTAGCTGAAGAGGTTGTCGCGCTCGTCGAGGTTGGGCTCGAGGTGGTTGCGGGTGCCGCTGGTGAAGACGGCCAGCCCGGTGCCGTCGGGCCGGCAGCGGAGGGTGCCGCCGCCCTTGAGCTGCACGACCTGGCCGTCCTCGGGCCGGGTGGCGCCGGGGACGCCCTTGTCGCCGACGGAGATGTACAGCCAGCCGTCCATGCCGAACTGCAGGCCGCTGACGATGTGGTCGTTCAGGCCGCCCTTCTTGGGGGGCGGGCCCAGGTCCTTGAACAGGTCCTTGCGGGAGTCGGCCGTGCCGTCGCCGTCGGTGTCGCGGAAGACGCTCAGGTACGGCATGTGCATGACGTACAGGGCGCCGTCGTACCAGGCCATGCCGAAGACGGCGCGGAGGTCCTTCGCGAACTCGACCGGCTCCTGGCCGTCGCGCAGCAGGAGGATCCGCCCGTGGTCGGCCTCGTAGGGGCCGACCTGGTCCATCGGGTCCTCGGCGACGAAGAGCCGGCCGCCGGGCCCGGTGGCGATCTGGGTGGGGTACTCGACGGCCGGGACGCTGGCGACCAGGCGGACGGCGAAGCCGTCGGGCACCTTGGGCAGGTCGGCGCGGGCGGCGGGTGCGGCGACGGCCGCGAGCCAGGCCAGGGCGGCGAGCCCGGCCCGGCCCCGGCGAAGCGGAGCAGACGGCATGTGCAGGGTCCCCGTCGGTCGGGTGGGAAGGTCTGAAGGCGGTGGGCGGGAACCGGAACGGGGGCGGACCACTCCGCAGAGCCGGCAGCGCCCTGATTTCCGGTGATCGCCAGGCGACGGGACACGACCCGTCCCGACGCCTGGACGGGCCAGTTTACGGCAGCGGCCCGGCCCCCACAACGTCGCGGCCGCCCCGCCCGGGCCCCCCGGCCCGGGGTTCGGACCAACGCTTGACAAGGCCATAGAGGTAACGGGATACTCACCTTGCGCGCCGGCGAGTCGCCGCTGGAACCGCGGTGCCCCCGGCCACGACCCGGGGGGTCGCCCGCCCGTCGCACCCCGGGGCCGGACGCCTCGGCCGTCGCAGGACGGGTCCCAACCATCGGGGCGCCCTTTGCCGATGAACCCCGCCGGCACGCTGGCAGACCTGCTCGACGCGCGCCGCGAGGCGATCCGCGAGCGCTGGCGCCAGGCCGTCGCCGCCGAGCCCGACGCGCCCCGGCCCGCCGACCCGTTCGATCCGGCCGCCCTGCTCGACCGCATCGCCGCTCGCCTGCGTCAGGACCCCCCGGCGGCGACCGACCCGACCGCGCCGCCGTGGCCCTGGCCGGCCGGCGCCGAGCTGGCCGCCGTGGTCCAGGGCCTGGGTCGGCTCCGTCGCGTGCTGGGCCGCGAGTGCGCCCGCCTGATCGAGGAATCGGGCGCCGATCGCGGCCGGTTCGCGGGGGCGGTCGAGGCGGTGCACGAGATGCTCGACGCCGCGATCGCCGACGCCGTGGCCCGCCTGGCGCCGGCCCCGCCGCCGGCCGACGTCCTGCCGCGCCCCACCTGCCCAACGGCGGCCGACCGCGCGGTGGCCGAGCGGCTGCGGCTGGCGACCTCGGCCTTCCCGGGGGTGGTCTACGACCTGGACTTCCGCACCCGTCGGGTCGTGCGCTCCGGCGGCCTGGAGCGCCTGACCGGCTACCCCACCGACGCCGCCGAGGGCGGCGAGGGCGACCCCTCGTGGTGGACGGCGCTGGTGCACCCCGACGACCTGCCGGGGGTGCGGGCGGGCTTCGAGGCGTGCGTCGCCCGCCGGGAGACCGTCTGCGAGTCGGAGTACCGCATCCGCCACCGCGACGGCCGCTGGCTCTGGGTCTGGGACCGGGCCCTGCTGCACTACGACGCCGACGGCCAGGTCACCCGCATGGTCGGCATCACGCTCGACATCGACGACCGCCGGCGGGCCGAGGCCGCGCTCCGGGCCGAGGAGACCCGGTTCCGCGCCACCTTCGAGACCTCGGCCATCGGCATCGCGCATGTCGGCTTCGACGGCCGGTTCCTGCGGGTCAACGCCCGGATGGCCCAGCTGCTGGGCCGCACCCCCGCCGACCTGGTCGGCCGCAACTTCCGCGACCTGACCTACCCCGACGACCTGGCGTCCAGCGAGGCGCAGGTCCAGGACCTGCTCGCTGGCCGGCACGACACCTACGGGCTCCAGAAGCGGTTCGTCCGCGCCGACGGCCGGCCGATCTGGATCCAGGTCACCGTCTCGCTGGCCCGCGGCGCCGACGGCACCCCGCTCTACGCCATCGGCTTCTACGAGGACATCGACGAGCGCCGGCGAGCCGAGGCGGTGCTGGCCCGCTACCAGCTCCTGACCCGCCACGGCCGCGACATCATCCTGTTCGTCCGGCCCGAGGACGGCCGGATCGTCGAGGCCAACGACGCCGCCGTGGCCGCCTACGGCTACGACCGCGACGCCCTCATCGGCCTGCCGATCACCGCCCTGCGGAGCGACGCCCAGCGGGACCGGGCCGGCGCGCAGCTCCGCGCCGCCGACTCCGAGGGCGTGCTGTTCGAGACCGAGCACCGCCGCCGCGACGGCACGACGTTCCCGGTCGAGGTCAGCGCCCGGGGCGCCGACGTCGGCGGCGACCGGCTGGTCGTGAGCATCATCCGCGACATTAGCGAGCGCCGCCGCGCCGAGGCCGCGCTCCGCGAGGGCACCGACCGGCTCCGCCTGGCCACCGAGGCGACCGGCCTGGCCACCTGGGACTGGGACCTCCGCTCCGGCCGGATCACCTGGTCGGGCCACAGCGCGGCGGTCTTCGACCTGCCGCCCGAGGCTGCAATTTCCCCCGAGCAGCTCCTGGAGCGGGTCCATCCCGACGACCGCGAGCTGGTGGCCAGGGCCCTGCGCGACGCCCTCGATCCGGCCGGGCCGGGTACCCTCGAGGTCGACTTCCGCGTGCCCCGGGCCGACCCGCCCGAGCGCTGGGTCATCGCCAAGGGCCGCACCGAGTTCGCCGGCTCCGGGCCCGGTCGCCAGCCGGCGCGGCTCATCGGCACGGCGCTGGATATCACCCGCCGCAAGGAGCTGGAGACCGAGCTGGCCCGCCAGCGGGCCGCCGCCGAGGACGCCTCGCGGCACAAGTCGCGGCTGCTCTCGGCGCTCTCGCACGACGCCCGCACCCCGCTGAACGCCGTCGTGCTCTCGAGCGAGTTGCTGGAGCTGCACGTCCGCGACGACGCCGACCCCGAGGTCGCCGAGTGTCTGCGGACGATCCGGCACTCGGTCCGCAACGTCCTGGACCTGCTCAACGACCTGCTCGACCTGACCCGGATCGACGCCGGCGTGGCCACCCTGGAGCCGAGCCGCTTCGAGCTGGCCCCGGCGCTGGTCGAGTGCTTCGCCAGCGTCGAGGCCCAGGCGCGCCAGAAGGGCCTGGCCGTGGGCCTCGACCTCGGGCCGGTCGCCGGCCTGGTCGTCGAGACCGACCGGGCCAAGCTCAAGCAGATCCTCAGCAACTTCCTCTCGAACGCGCTGCGATACACCGAGCGCGGGCATCTGCGGCTGATCACCGAGCGCCGCGACGGCCACACCCGCCTGGCCGTCGAGGACACCGGCCCCGGCATCGCCCCCCACGACCAGGAGCGGATCTTCGACGAGTTCGCCCGCATCGAGTCGCGGGCGCGGTCCACCGGCGAGGGGACCGGCCTGGGCCTGGCCATCTGCCGTCGCCTGGCCGGCCTGCTGGGCGCCGAGATCGAGGTGCAGAGCACCCCCGGCCGCGGCAGCACCTTCGCGCTGATCCTGCCGCCCGCCGCGCTCGTCGCCCCCGGCACGCCCGCGCGCGGCGGCCCCGACGACCGGACCGACCCGGCCCGCGACGGCGCGATCCTGATCGCCGAGGACCACGCCGACAGCCGCCGGATGCTCGCCAGGGTGCTCCGGCGGCTCGGCTACCGCGTGCTCGAGGCCGAGAATGGCCACGAGGCCCTGGCCGCCGCGCGCCGGGAGCCGCCGGTGGCGATCCTGATGGACGTGAACATGCCGGGGCTCGACGGCGTCGAGGCCATCCGCGCCCTCCGCGCCGAGCCGGCGCTGGCGCGGATCCCCGTGCTCGTGCTCACCGGCGACGTCACCCCGGCCAACCACCAGCGGATCGACGACGTCGGCGTCCAGGGGTACCTGGAGAAGCCCGTCACCGCCGACGCCCTCCGCTCCGCCCTGACCGCCATCGGCCTGCGCCCCTGAGCGGCCCGCCCCGCGCCGGCGGCCTCAGCCCAGCCACCGGCGCACGAGCAGCCGGACGCCCGCCGCCAGCAGGACCGCCAGCACCGCCACCCGGGCCGGCCGCAGCCGCGCCGCGGTGAGCGCGATCGTGACCAGGATCCGGCGGCCGTCGCGCACCGCGTGCAGCTTGCTCTGCGTGCCCTCGGCCCGGGGATAGTACGGCACCGGCACCTCGACAATCCGCAGCCCACCGGCCACCGCGGCGGCCGTCAGCTCGGTCTCGATCTCGAAGCCGGCCGACCTCGGCCGCACCGTGCCCAGGAACCTCGGGGCGAACACGCGGTAGCCCGAGAGCAGGTCGCCCGGGCCGCGCCCGATCAGCACGGCGAAGGCGCCCCGGATCAGCAGGTTGCCGAACCATCGCACCGGCGCCATGGCCCCGGCGCCGGCCACGGGGCGACGGGCCCCCACGACCATGTCCGCCCGGCCGTCGAGCACGGGCGCCAGCAGCCGACCCACCTCCTCGGGCGGGTACGTGCCGTCGCCGTCGGTGAGGATCACCGCCGGCCGCTCGCCGAGCGCCTCGAAGATCGCCTGGACGGCGTACCCCTTGCCCTGCCGGGGCACGTCGACCACCCGCACGCCGGCGGCGCGGGCGATCGCCCCGGTGCCGTCGGTCGAGTTGTTGTCGAAGACGACCAGCTCGGCCTCGGGCAGCGCGGCCCGCCAGCGGTCGAGGAGCGCGGGCAGGGCCGGCGCCTCGTTGTAGCAGGGGATGGCCACGGCGATCCGGGGCGGCGTCGCAACCGGACTGGCGGGTTCGACATCGGGCATGGGGGACGGTCGACTCGGCTGGGAGACGGGGCGCGGGGGGCCCCCTGGGACCGGCCGCCGGGGCACCCGGAATTGTGGCACGCCCCGGGCACCCGGTCAACGCGTCCGGGCGGCCAGCGGCGGTGGGTCGCGGGCCGCCGATTTCGGGCGCTCCGGCGGTTTCCGATCGGCCCAAGGCGGAGCCGGCGGCGGACTTGGGCGCCGGGGTCGCAATGGGCAGCGAAGGTGGCGTTGACAGGCCCCGGAGTTTGGCCGATAGTGCCCGCCCGACGGGTCAGCCGGAGTTCGCTCGGCTGGCCCCGATCGGCCGCCACACCGATTGATCGACCGCTGGGAACCGGCCGCACGGACGAGGCCTGGAGCGTTCCGTACAGCCTTTGTTGCATCGCAACCTCGCGCCACACCATCACCGACGGCAAGGCGGCCAGGCGCCGCGCGTCGCACCACGGACGGGACGACACCTATGCGTATCCTCGTCACCGGCGGAGCCGGCTACGTCGGATCCACCCTCGTGCCCATGCTCCTGGAGCAGGGCCACCGCGTGCGGGTCCTCGACAGCCTGAAGTTCGGCGGCTCGGGCCTGCTCGCCAGCTGCTCGAACCGCAACTTCGAGCTCCAGAAGGGCGACGTCTGCGACGAGAAGGCCGTCGCCAAGGCGCTCGACGGCTGCGACGCGATCGTGCACCTGGCGGCCATCGTTGGCTACCCGGCGTGCAAGAAGGAGCCGCACGTGGCCACGGCCACGAACGTCGAGGGCACCCGCACGCTCCTGAAGTGCCGCACCGCCGACCAGAAGATCGTCTTCGCCTCCACCGGCAGCATCTACGGCTCGGTGCCCGACTATATCTGCAACGAGGCCACCCCGCGGGCCCCGATCACCCTCTACGGGGAGACGAAGGCCGAGGCCGAGCAGATGATCCTCGACTCGGGCAACGCCGTCGCCTACCGCTACGCCACCGCCTTCGGCGTCAGCCCCCGCATGCGGCTCGACCTCATGCCCAACGACTTCACCTATCAGGCGGTCAAGAACCGCAACCTGATCGTCTACGAGGGCGGCTTCAAGCGCACCTTCGTGCACGTCCGCGACATGGGCCGGTCGATCGCCTTCGCCTTCGACAACTGGGACAAGGTCAAGGACGACGTCTACAACGTCGGCCACGAGAGCATGAACTTCACCAAGGAAGACGTCGCTCGCAAGATCCTCGACCACGTCGACTTCTACCTGCACTTCGCCGAGGTCGGCTCCGACGCCGACCAGCGGAACTACGAGGTCAGCTACGAGAAGATCCGGGCCAAGGGCTTCGAGACCTCGGTCGACCTGGACCGCGGCATCGCCGAGCTCGTCCGCGCCGCCCAGCTCATCGAGTTCCAGAACCCGTTCTGCAACGTCTGAGCCGGACCGGTCCCGACCGTTCGCCCCGACGTTCCCGATTCCCGGGCCACCGCCCGCCGCCGTCACCGCCCGTGACGGCGGCGGGCCGGTCGCCGGCTCCCCACGCTCCGTCCTGATCTGACCCGACCTGACCTGATCCGAAGACTTCCCTGGCCGGCATCCCCCGAGGCACGCACCCCCGATGAGCACCAAGAGCGGCTGGAGCGGCAAGCGCGTCACCGTCACCGGCGGCGCCGGATTCCTGGGCCAGCACCTCGTGCGGCGGCTCCGCGCGCTGGGGGCCGAGGTCTACGTGCCTCGGAAGCGCGACTACGACCTGATCAGCCTCGACGCCGGCCTCCGCTGCCTGCTGGAGCACCCCTGCGACGTCCTGATCCACGCCGCAGCCTACTACGGCGGCATCGGGATCAACGTCAACGAGCCGGCCGCGCTCTACTACCAGAACCTGGTCATGGGCGCGAACCTCATGGAGGCCGCCCGGCTCACCAGGACGGCCAAGGTCGTCAACATCGGCACCGCGTGCAGCTACCCCGGCTACCTCGAAGGCCACCTCAAGGAGGAGGACCTCTGGGCCGGCCCGTGCCACGCCAGCGTCGTGAACTACGGCCTGACCAAGAAGATGCTCGCCGTCCAGGGCCTGGCCTACCAGCGCCAGTACGGCCTGGACTCGATCCACCTGATCCTCACGAACCTGTACGGGCCTGGTGACTCGTACAACCCCGACCGCTCGCACGTCGTCGCGGCCCTGATCCGCAAGTTCGTCGAGGCCGAGATCGCCAGGGCCCCGAGCGTCGAGGTCTGGGGCACCGGCAAGGCGATCCGCGAGTTCATCTACGTCGAGGACTGCGCCGACGCCATCATCCTGGCCGCCGAGTCGTACGGCGACGCCTCCCTGCCGCTGAACATCGGCACGGGCGTGGGCACCTCGATCCGCGAGCTGGCCGAGACGGTGCACGAGGTCTCCGGCTTCCAGGGCAAGATCGCCTGGAACGCCGACAAGCCCGACGGCGCGCCGGTGAAGGTGCTCGACGTGAGCCGGATGCAGCCGGCGCTGGGCGGCTGGAAGGCCCCCACGAACCTCAAGGACGGACTGGCGAAGACGATCGCCTGGTACCGCGCCCACAAGGCCGAGGCCGACGCCAAGTGGTGATCGACCCCGGCGGCTGAGCCCTCCGGTTCAGCCCGCCCTGCCTCGCCTCGCACGGCCACCGATCGACCGACCCCCGCGCCCCACACCCCAGGACGGCGACCATGAGCGCACGGAAGCCGCTCGACGCAGACCTGACCCGCCGCTGGTGGGCCGAATCGAAGGGGCCCGCCGGCCCGCCGACCCCGCCGGGGCTGGGGCCGATCCCCGGCCCGGCCCCCGCGCCCGGGGCCGCCCGCTCGGCGGCGGCCAGCCGGGTGCTGCTGGTCAACCAGTACTAC
>CAZUZD010000276.1:0-8593 GCA_964624465.1 uncultured Isosphaeraceae bacterium | reverse complement strand
GGCGGCACCCGCGTCGTCTTGCCCGCCCCGGGGGCCGCCACCAGCACGGCGGCGCGCGGGCCGGCCAGCGCGGCGGTCAGGCGCGGGAGCATCGGGTCGATCGGGAGGGGTTCGCGGGGCGATGGCATTGCGTTTGCTTTGAACGTTTGCTTTGTAGAGGTCGATGCCCGTGGGGCGGAGCCCCGGGCGGACCGGAATCCGGTCGCAGAGTCGAACGCGACCGCGAATCATAATCGGAGTGGCGGGCGGTGCCGACCAGTCGACACGAGCGTCCATGAGAATCCGATCTTCGCACTTGCTCGTGCTTCGATGGGTCGCTAGAGTTCAACGACGGTCCGGATTCGGGCCGTTCGCACGCAGTTTGCCGCCCTCCAGGAGTCGGTTTCCCGTGGCCACCCACCCCGCGGCAATCCTCGGCCTGCTGCTCGCCCTGCTCGGGGCGGTGAGCGGTCCGTCGTGCCCCGCGCCCGGGAGCCCGGACCCGGTCCCCCTGACGGCAAGCCTCCGGGGGTCCTCGGGCGACCCGGCGCCACCCCAGCCGACGATCCGATCGCTGGCGATCGAATCCCGGCACCCCGGCGAACCTCGGGAATGCCCCTACGAGGAAGACGCCCCCGACGAGTCGTTTGACCGCGAAGAGCCCGAGGATCCGGACCCCACGGATCACTGGCTCCTCCTGGCCAGGATGACCCCGGCCCAGTCCCCCGCGGTCGTGCGCATGCTCGGCCAGCCCGGCATCTGGATCGCGGCCAGCCGGACCGCCCTGCGGTCCACCGTGCTGCGCTGCTGAGATCGGTCCCGTGCGATCCGGCGCCTGCCCGGGGCCGGATCGTGGGCATTGCTGCCCGTGCCGGATGCCGCGCGCCTGCGACGGCCCTCCGGCGGGACCTGAACCTGCGCGGTCCCCGGCCCGGCTCCTGAGCCGCCGGCCCCACCGCGCCCGCCCGATCCCCGTTCGTGCCGGTTCCGGGCCCCACGCCCGCGACCCGGACCGATCTGGCCGGCGCCCCACGGGGTGCGCCCGGTCGGGAGCGATGGCGGCTGGTCCAGGGCGGTGAGGTCCGCAACCCAGGAGCGGGATCCCCGGGACCTGTGTCCAGACTCGGGTTGAGCTCTTCAGCGAGGGTGGATCGAGATGCCCAGATTCCGTCGGATTCCCTGCTGGGGGACGGTCCTCGCGGCGACCGTCCTGGGCCTCGGCGTGGCCACGCCACCGGCGCGGGCGCAGCAGGAGGTCAAGGGGACGATCAAGGCCGTGGACCTCGGCCAGCGGTTGCTCCAGATCGAGCCGCCGGGGCTCCACAAGACGATGAGCGTCCGGCTCACCGAGGACGCCGACGTCGTCCGCGCCGATGGCAGCCGCCCGCGGCTGGTGGACCTGAAGGTCGGCGACCGCGTGGTGCTGACCAACGCCGTCTCTGCCTCGAGCATCGCGCTGGAGCCCGAGCCCGAGCACCGCACCGTGCTGGCCGAGTTCTGGCACAACTTCACGCACAACCTGTTCAAGCCGCTGCTGCTGTTCTTCTACCTCGGGTTCCTGGTCCCGATCCTCGGGGTCAAGTTCGAGTTCCCCTACGTCATCTACCAGGGGCTGACGATCTACCTGCTGATCGCCATCGGCTGGCACGGCGGCGAGGAGCTCTCGGCGCTCGATCCGAAGGTGATGGGCTCGGTGCTGGGGTTCATGGGGCTGGGATTCGTCACGAACACGGTGATCGGCCTGCTGGCGTACGGGCTGCTGTCGGCCCTGACCCGGATGCGCCGGATCGACAAGGCGACGGTTGCGGGCTACTACGGCTCCGACTCGGCCGGCACATTCGTGACCACGCTGGGCGTCCTCTCGGCCATCCACATGCAGTCTGACGCCTATATGCCTGTCCTGCTGGCCGTCATGGAGGTGCCTGGGTGCCTGGTGGCGCTCTACCTGGTCTCGCGGCTGCGGGGGCAGGGCATGGACCCGGCCGGGACGATGCCCGACGAACCGGGCTACGACCCCGACGCTCCGGCACCCGTTTCGCAGACCTCCGAGGGCAAGGGCCACGGCGGCCAGGCCCCGAACCCCGGCATTCAGGACGAGAAGGAGCTGTCGCTGGAGATGGGCGCGAGTGACAGCGGCGAGCATGGCACACACCGCAAGGGGCACCGCGGCGGCGGGTTCGACTTCGAGCTGCTGCACGAGGTGTTCCTCAACCCCGGCCTGTTCCTGCTCTTCGGTGGGATCGTGATCGGCTACCTCAGCGGTCTGCAGGGCAAGGAGGTCACCCGCGCCGACGACAACTTCTTCGTCGACCTGTTCCAGGGCATCCTCTGCCTGTTCCTGCTGGAGATGGGGATGACCGCCGCGCGCAAGCTCCGTGACCTGCGGACCGCCGGCGCCGGCTTCATCCTGTTCGGCATCCTGGCCCCGAACCTGTTCGCGATCCTGGGCATCTCGGTCGCTGTGCTGTTCTCCCGGATGACGGGCACCCCGCTGCACCTGGGCACCTACGTCCTGTTCTCGGTCCTCTGCGGCGCGGCCTCGTACATCGCGGTGCCGGCCGTGCAGCGGCTGGCGATTCCCGAGGCCAGCCCCACGCTCCCGCTGGCCGCCTCGCTCGGCCTGACGTTCTCGTACAACGTCACCATCGGCATCCCCGTGTACATCGAGGTCGCCAAGGCGATCACCCGGCTGGCACAGGTGCCCATGCTCTCCTGAGTCGCATGCCGTGCGTCCCGAGTCTCCGCTGGCTCCGGCCGTCGCGATGGAGCGGCGGCCGGGCCGGAAGCCTTCAGCCCCAGGATGCTCCGCCACCCTGACGCTGCCCCGCGCCGACGCGGCGGCCCTGGCCCACGAAGTTGTGCCACGTTCCCGGGGGGGAAGACGTGGCAGGCGACGTGGGTCAGGGCCCCCGGGCCGGTCGAGTCCCCCGGCCGTGGGTCCCGGGCCGCACCGTTCCCCGTCACCGCCGCAGGAGCCATTCGTCCGCACGATTCTGAGGCCGGGCCCGGGCCCGGCGGGTGGTTTCCGGACCGGGAGGCGACGCGGCGCCCCGGCGCGGCGACCCGCTCCCGCACGGCGTCTCGCGCACTCCCGGGGGGGAAGGTGTGTGGACGCTGGGCGGGGGCGGGTCCCCGGGCCGACCGCCGTCGGACCGACGGCCCGGGGGTCCCGCCCCGCAGCACGCTCACGCGCTTCCGGGGGGAATGCGCGGGTCCGGGCTGCGGGGCAGGCCCCCCGCGCCGTCAGGGCGCGAGCCTGGTCCCGTCTCGGGTCCGAGGGTCCCGCTCTGCCGCGTCCGGGTGCGCTTCCGGGGGGAATGCGCCCCAGGGGCCGGCGGGGCGGGACCCCCGGGCCTGGGGAACACCGGTGCGCGGCGGACCTGGGCCGACCGGGGGTTCAGTCGCCGGGGGCCTCGAGGCTGCGGATGAGCTGCCGCAGGCCCTCGTCGAAGGGTTGCAGGGTGAGGGCGCGGCGGTAGGTGCGGATCGCCTCGGGCCGGCGGTCGAGCTCGATGTAGCAGCGGCCCAGGCCGCCGAGGGCCCCGACGTGGTAGGGGTTGCGCTCCAGGGCGCGGCGGCAGTCGGCGGCGCTGTCCTCGAAGCGTTCCAGGCCGAAGTGAGCGATGGCCCGCTGGTTGTAGGCCTCGGCGAAGTCGGGGGCCCGCTCGATCAGGGTGCTGGCCAGGCCGATCGCCTCGGTGAGCCGCTCGCGGCGGATCAGGTCGCGCACCTGCTCCAGGGTCGCGATGTCGGCCGGGCTGCCGGCGCGGAACCAGATGGCCCAGAGGGCGTTGACGGCCAGCTCGCGCACCACCGGGTCGCCGTCGCGGAGGCCGCGGGCCACGGTGGCGTTGGCCTCGATGCTGCCGACCAGCCCCAGCGCCAGGATCGCGGCCCGGCGCGCCTTGATCGACTGCGACTGGGCCAGCCGCTCCAGGGTCCCCTCGGTGTACCGGGCCGTCACGCTCTGGCGGAACCGGTCCAGGTCCTGGTCGCGGAGGAACGCGTCGAAGTAGTCGACCAGCAGCGCGGCGGTGTGCGGCTCGAGCATGGACGGACCTCCGTCGTGGCGGGCTGGAGCGGGACGGGCCGGCACCAGCGCCAGACCGAGCAGGAGGATGCCGAGCACCCGGGCGCCCGCGGCGCGTCGCGGGGCCGGGGCCGGCACCGGGCGGTCCCGGTGCGCGGTGAGGTCGGGGGTGGCGGCTCGCGGGACGGCCGGCTGCGAGGCGCTCATGCGGGCGACTCCCTCGGCGGCGCGGGCGGCCTGGGGGCGGGGTCCGGGGCAGGGCGGGCGAGTCGGGGCAGGGCGGCGACGGCCCACACGGGGCCCCGCCACGGCCGAGTCTAATGCGAGAGTCCGGGCGATCCAAGCCGGTTCCGCCGGCAACCCCGGCCTCAGCCGCCCGGGATCACCGCCTCGAAGTCGAGCGCCAGGTCCAGGGCGGGGGCCGAGTGGGTGAGCGCCCCGACGCTGATCCGGTCGACGCCGGTGCGGGCGATGGCGGCGATCGTCTCGAGGTTCACGCCGCCGGAGGCCTCCAGCAGCACCCCGGGCGCGGCGGCGTCGCGGCGGCGGACGGCCTCGACCATGTCGGCGGTCGGGAAGTTGTCGATCAGGACGATGTCCGGGCGGCAGGCCAGGGCGCGGTCGAGCTGCGCCAGGCCGTCGACCTCGACCTCCACCGGCGTGCCCGCCGGCGCCAGGGCCCGGCCCGCGGCCACCGCGCGGCCGATCGGGTCGCCGCCGGCCTCGAGCCAGGCCAGATGGTTGTCCTTGATCAGCACGCCGTCGTAGAGCCCGATGCGGTGGTTGGCGCCGCCGCCGGCGCGCACCGCGTACTTCTCCAGCGCCCGCCAGCCGGGGGTGGTCTTGCGGGTGTCGAGCACCACCGCGCGATGACCGGCCGCGGCCGCGACGTAGCGGGCCGTCTGGCTGGCCACGCCGCTGAGGCGCTGGAGGAAGTTCAGGGCCGTGCGCTCCAGGGTCAAGAGCGCTCGCATCGGCCCGCGCACCCGGGCCACCCGGTCGCCCGGCCTCAGGATCGCGCCGTCGGCGTGGCCGGACGGGTAGTCGACCCGGGCGCCGTCGGGCCAGGGCTCCAGCCCGAACCGGTCGGCGAGCCGGTCGAGGATGGGAGTGCCGCAGAGCACGCCGGGGGCGCGGGCGACGAACACGGCCACGCCGCGGCCCTCGGCCGGGATGGTGGCCATGGAGGTCAGGTCGCCGAGCGCATCGAGGTCCTCGGCCAGCGCCAGCTCGATCAGGAGCCGGGCGTTGCGCTCCTCCAGCAGGCCGAATCCGAACCGATTCCGATCGGCCGCCGCGGGGGTTCCGGCGCTCATGGACGCGTCTCCGTCTCCGGCGCCGGGGGCTGGCGCGGTGGCGACCGTCGGGGCGGGGCGCCCACGAACGTCGCCGCCACCAGCAGGCCGAACAGCGCGTACACCAGGGTAAACACCCACGGCTCGGCGTCAACGAACAGGAGCCGGTGCGCCCAGGTTCCCAGGAAGTCGCCCGGATACGTTTCCTGGCCAGCACGCTCGCGGAGCCGCTGCTCCCAGACCGTCAGCGGGCAGTCCCAGCCCAGGACCGCCTCCAGCACCACGTAGCCGATCATCGCCAGGTGGATCGACCGGAACCAAACGTTCCGCGCCCAGGATTTTCCCAGCGCCAGGCCCACGACGATCGCCACCTGCCCGAGCACCAGGAACAGCACCCAGGCCACATGCACCATCACGACCCCGTCGGCCAGCAGGCGGTAGATGAGCATTGCGGCCCCCGGGTCGGTTCGCGTCCAGTCGATGCGCCCGCCCCCCTGATACGTCACCGGCGCCCATCCGAGTTGGCGGAACCCGCGCACCCACCAATCCTCCCGAACGGATCGCCTTTCGTGTGATGGGGTGTGGTGTGCCTTGGCCTGAGCGACCGCGTGGCCACGACGACGATCCGGAGCCCTCCCGCACCCATGCCCCGCAACGCGGAACCCGGGCACCCGGGTGTCCCGTAGGGTCCGCTGTGCGGACCGTTCGAGATCGAAGCCGGTCCGCACAGCGGACCCTCCGCAGGCTTGCAGCCGTCCCTGGCTTCAGCGCGTCGGATTTTGCTGGGCTCATCCGACCTACGGGACAAAAACGGCCGGGGTGCCCGAGGGCATGGACGAGCGGTCAGGAGCGCCAGGCGGAGGTCTCGACGATCTGCCAGCCGTCGCCGTTGCGGCCGAGGAGGACGACCTGGCCGCTGCCGGAGCGGGGGCTGCGCTGCTCGCCGGTCTGGACCAGGAGGAAGCCCTCGGCCTGGACGGCGACGCTCAGGACCCGCTTCTCGGTGATCTGGGGCGACTGGGCCACCAGCACCAGCGCCGCGGTCAGCTCGGCGGCATCCAGCCCGATCATGGGAAACCTCGCTCGAATGGTCGCGGCCGTCGCCATGGTGGAGGCCCTCCCGCCTCGGGGCCGGCGCACCCGGGTTCGCGGGCGCCGGTCGCGTCATCATGCTAAACAAGTCTCGCGCCGGCCGCGAGCCGGAACCGGCCCGACAGGTCGGTCGCCGGCGGCTGGCCGCATTTGCTACAATCCTAGGCCACGGTCCGGGCCCACGGCGGGACGATTCCCGGCGCCGACCGCAGCACCAGTCAGCCGGAAAGCGGCAACAGCGATGGCCAGCGAACGGGCGACCCTCAGCGAGCACCCGCGAACGACGCCGGCGACGGCCGTGACGCCCGAGGCCCTGGCGACCGTCCGCGCGGCCCGTGCCGACTTCCCGGTCCTGAACCGCCCGCTCCGGCCCGGCGTGCCGCTGAGCTACCTCGACAGCGCGGCCACCGCACTGAAGCCCCGGGTCGTGATCGACGCCGTGGTCGGCTACCTCAGCGACTACCCGGCCAACGTCCATCGCGCCGTGCACGCCCTGGGCGAGCAGGCCACCGAGGCGTTCGAGGGGGCCCGCGCGGCGGTCGCGACGTTCCTGAACGCCGCCGACCCGGCCGAGGTCGTGTTCACCAGGGGCACCACCGAGTCGATCAACCTGGTGGCCCGGAGCTGGTCCGAGGCGTTCCTCAAGCCCGGCGACGCCGTGCTGCTGACCGAGCTGGAGCACCACGCCAACCTCGTCCCCTGGCAGATGGCCGCCCGCCGCCACGGCCTGGAGCTGCGGTTCCTGCCCATCACCGACGACGGCCGCCTGGAGCTGGGCGCCCTCGACGGCCTGCTGGCCGACGGCCGGGTGCGGCTGGTCGGCGTCACCGCGCTGTCGAACGTGCTGGGCACGGTCGTGCCGCTGGAGCCGATCATCGCCAGGGCGCACGCCGCCGGGGCGGTGGTGCTGGTCGACGCCGCGCAGAGCGTGGTGCACGGGCGAGTGGACGTGCGGGCGCTCGGGGCCGACTTCGTCGCCTTCTCGGGCCACAAGCTCGGCGGCCCGACCGGCGTGGGCGTGCTCTGGGCCCGGGCGCGGCACCTGGAGGCCATGCCCCCGTTCCTGGGCGGCGGCAGCATGGTGCAGGGCGTGACCCTCCAGACCGCCGAGTGGAACGACGTGCCGTACAAGTTCGAGGCCGGCACCCCGCCGATCGCCGAGGTCATCGGCCTGGGCGCGGCGGTGGCCTATGTCTCGCAGTTCGACTCGGCCGCCGTCGCCGCCCACGAGCGGGGGCTGATCGAGCGGGCCCACCGGCTGCTGGGGGCCCTCGACGGCGTGACGCTCCTGGGCCCGGCGCCCGAGCACAAGGGCGGCATCGTCGCCTTCACCGCCGGGGCGGTGCACCCGCACGACCTGGCCTCGATCCTGGACCGCCACGGCGTGGCCATCCGCGCCGGCCAGCACTGCGCGGCCCCGCTGCACGACCGCCTGGGCGTGAGCTCCAGCGCCCGGGCGAGCTTCTGGCTGTACAATGACGAGTCGGACGTGGACCGCCTGGCGACCGCCGTCGCCGAGGCCCTGGCCATCTTCGCCCGCCGCTGAGCCGCCCGCTTCGCCCCGCACCCCCTGATCCCGACCCGAACCCGCACCCGCTTGCCGCCACACCAGGGGCCGCCCGCCTCCCTGGGGATCGGCCCCTTGCCGGAGATCCGCAGCCGATGGACGACTTCTACCGCGAGGAGCTCCTCGACCACGCCTTCTCGTCGACGCACCGCGGCAAGCTCGACGCCCCCGACCTGGCCGCCGAGGGCCGCAACCCGCTCTGCGGCGACATCGTGCGGGTCGAGGCCGCCCTGGACGACTCGGGCTGCGTGGACTGCGTCCGGTTCGACGGCAAGGGCTGCGCCATCAGCCAGGCGGCCGCCTCGCTGCTCTCCGAGCACCTGGAGGGCAAGAGCCTGGAGGACGTGCGGGCCTTCGGCGCCCAGGAGATGCTCGGCCTGCTGGGGATCCCGCTCACGCCGGCCCGCCAGAAGTGCGCCCTGCTGGCCTGGCGGACCCTGGGACGCGCCCTGACCGAGGCCAGCACGGACGACGCGACCAGCCCCGGGGCTTGACGCGCCGGCCAGCCCCCGTGACACTGCCACCAGTGCCGGCCCTGCCCGCGAGGGGCGCCGCCGGCCGCCCGGCCGCGACCGCTCACCCCCGGTGACGGCCCGGCCGGGCCCGGGCCCGATGACCGGACCCCGGATC
>CAZUZD010000275.1:0-8602 GCA_964624465.1 uncultured Isosphaeraceae bacterium | reverse complement strand
CCGACCGTGCTCGCCGGCCGCCCGGGCGCGGCCGCCGCCCTCGTGCCGCCGATGGTGGCGCGGGGCCCGTCGAAGGCGGTCCGGCCCACCGCCCGGTTCGACGCCGCCACGAAGCGGCTGGTCGACTTCGAGCTGCCGGACCTCCAGGGCCGGCCGGTCCACTTCCGCGACCTCGACTCCGACCTGATCCTGATCGACTTCTGGGGCACCTGGTGCAGCCCCTGCCTGCGCACCATCCCCCGGCTCGTCGAGCTCCAGGACCGCTACGACCCCTCGCAGCTCCAGATCGTCGGCGTCGCCTACGAGCAGCAGCCCGGCCACGAGGCCCGCGCCCGCTCGGTCGAGCAGACGATGCGGCGGCTGGGCGTCAATTACCCCGTCCTGCTCGGCACCGCCGACGGCGACGACTGCCCGCTCCAGGCCGCTCTCAACGTGAAGGCCTACCCGACCCTGATCCTGCTGACTCGTGACGGCCGGATCCTCTGGCGCGAGTCGGGCGGCAGTCCCAGCGTGCTCGAACGCCTCGACCGCGTCGTCAGCGCCAACACCGGCCAGCTCGCCCGCGACTCCCAGGTCGCCCGCCAGCCCAAGCCCACCGCCGGCGAGACGCAGACCCGCTGAGGTCCCGAAGCCGGATCGATTCCCGATTCGTAGGGCGGATCAGCGGAGCGTCATCCGCCGCGCCCGAAGCGGGAGCGATTGATCCGACGATCGAGCCGGTCCGGCGTCTGGCTTCCCACCCGGCCCGGCGGATGACGCTCCGCTGATCCGCCCTACAAAAACGTCACAACACCGGGGGGCCGGGCTCAGCTCAGGCCGGTGATCCGGCCCTGGGCGTCGACGTCGATCCGCTCGGCGGCGGGGCGCTCGGGCAGGCCGGGCATGCGGACGATCTCGCCGGTCAGGGCGACCAGGAACCCGGCGCCGGCGGCGATCTCGACGTCGCGCACCGTGAGGGTGAACCCGCGCGGGCGGCCGCGGAGCTTCGGGTTGTCGCTCAGCGAGTCCTGCGTCTTCGCCATGCAGATCGGCAGCCGGCCGTAACCGAGCCGCTTCGCCTTGCGGAGCTTCGCCTCGGCGTCGGGCAGGATCGTCACGCCGTCGGCGCCATACATCGCCTTCGCGATCGCGGCGATCTTCTGCTCGGGGGGGGCTTCGAGGGCGTACAGCGGCCGGTACGGCGTCTCGGCACCGGCCGCGGCGGCGACCACCTTCTCGGCCAGCTCAACGGCCCCGGCGCCACCCTGACCGTAGACGTCGGCGGTGGCGCAGCCGACGTTGCGGCTGGCGCAGAAGTCGTGGATGACCTGGAGCTCCTCGGGCGTGTCCTCGCGGCGGCGGTTGATCGCCACCAGAAGGGGCTTGCCGAAGTGCGCGGCGGCGTCGAGGTGCGCGGCCAGGTTGTCGAGCCCGCGCTCGACGGCCTTCGCATCGGGAGCCGTCAGCTCCTCCAGGCTCGTGCCGCCGTGCATCTTGAGGGCCCGCACGGTGGCGACGATGACGACCGCGGCCGGGTTGAAGCCGCCGGCGCGGCACTTCAGGTCGAAGAACTTCTCGCCGCCGAGGTCGAACGCGAAACCGGCCTCGGTGACGGCGTAGTCGGCGTGCGCCAGGGCCATGCGGGTGGCCAGCACGCTGTTGCAGCCGTGGGCGATGTTGGCGAACGGGCCGCCGTGCACGAACGCCGGGCTGCCCTCGACCGACTGCACGAGGTTCGGCTGGATCGCCTCGTTGAGGATCGCCGCCATCGCGCCTGCGACGCCGATCTCGGCGGCGAGCACCGGCTCCTTGCCCTTCGCGGTGTAGCCGACCAGGATCCGGTCGAGGCGGGCCCGCAGGTCGGCGCGGCTCTCGGCCAGGCAGAGGATGGCCATGACCTCGCTGGCGGCGGTGATGTCGAAACCCGCCTCGCGGGGCACGCCCATGCTCGGGCCGCCCAGGCCGACGTTGATCCGCCGCAGGGCGCGGTCGTTCATGTCGAGCACCCGCTTCCAGAGCACCTGGCGGGCGTCGAGCCGGGTGTCGCCGAAGTGCAGGCGGTTATCCACGGCCGCGGCCAGCAGGTTGTGGGCGGCGGTGATGGCGTGGAAGTCGCCCGTGAACTGGAGGTTGATCGACTCCGACGGCTGGATCGTGCTGGCGCCGCCGCCGGTCGCCCCCCCCTTGCGCCCGAAGACCGGGCCCATCGAGGGCTGCCGCAGCGCCAGGCAGGCGTTCTTCCCGATCCGCTTCAGTCCCTGCGCCAGGCCGATGGACGTCGTCGTCTTCCCCTCGCCGGCCGGGGTCGGGGTGATGGCCGAGACGAGGATCAGCTTGCCGGGGGCGCGGCGGCTGGCGGCGTGCTCGAGGGCCTCCAGGCGGACCTTGGCCTTGTCGCGGCCGAAGGGCTCGAGGGCCTCGGCGGGCAGGCCAAGGTCGCGGGCGACGTCGGCGATCGGGCGGAGCGCGGTCGGGTGCTGGTCGGCCATCGTCGGAGCGTCCTCGCAGGGCCCGGCGGCCCTCGCCGTGGGGGCGGGCAGGTCGTGGGGATCGGTCGGTCGAGTCGGTGCGATTCGGCCCGGACGCCAGGGTCCGGTCGTCGGGTCCGCATCGACCCCGGGGCCCTGGCATCGGCAAAGCTTTGATTGTAAGCGCCGGCGCTCCGATGGGACAGGGGGGGATGCACCCGGTCAACAGCGCCCGAACCCCGGCACACGCCTCACGACCGGCCCGCGCCGGGGCCGGGCTCCGGGGGCCTTGGGAAGTCGTCGCCGGCCGGGTCGATGGCGCGATCGAGGTGAATCCAGAGCACCCGTGAGAGCCGGAAGATCGTCGGCACCAGCGGCAGGAACAGCACCCAGGCCAGGCCGATCCGCTGCCAGAGCGGCCAGCCCGGCCGCAGCCAGGTCCACAGGCCGGTCAGCCCCAGGATGCAGGGGATGCCCAGGCCGTAGCTGAAGTACATCGCCCCGGTGAAGTACCCCGGCGCCCGCAGCAGCAGGAGCCCGCACACCGGGCAGCGCTCATGCATCACCCACGCCGAGGCGAAGATCGGACCCCGCCGGCACGCCGGGCACCGCCCGCGCACGATGGCCCCCAGGCGGGTCGTCGGGGCCGGGGACGTCGGGTCGGTGCTCATGGCGATCCGGCGGGCAGGGGGGAGCCGATTCCGGCCCAGACAACGCGACCGGGCCGCGCGGCCGGGACCCCGAGGCGGGATCTGGCCGCACGGCCCGTGACGATCGAGGCGACTCAGTTCGAGCCGGGCTTCAGGTACTGGCCCAGCCAGCCGTGCATCTCGTTCCACCAGACGATCCGGTTGCCCGGCTTGAGGATCCAGTGCCCCTCGTCGGGGAACAGCACCAGCCGCGCCGGCACCCCGCGCCGCTTCAGGGCGGTGAACAGGCCCAGGCCCTGGTTGTCGGAGACCCGGTAGTCCAGCGCGCCGTGGGTCACGAGCGTGGGGGTCTTGAAGTCGGCCACGAAGTGGCTGGGGGAGACCTTGAAGTAGTTCTCCCGCTGCTCCCAGGGCACGCCGCCGAACTCCCACTCGGGGAACCAGAGCTCCTCGGTGGTGAAGTACTTGCTGTGCGTGTCGAAGACGCCGGCGTGGCTGATCAGCGCCTTGAAGCGGTCGGTGTGGCCCAGGATCCAGTTGACCATGTACCCGCCGTACGAGCCACCGGCCGCGCCCAGGCGGTCTCCGTCCAGGAACGGGTATGTCTTCAGGGCGTGATCGAGGCCGGTCATGAGGTCCTGATAGACCCGGCCGGCCCAGTCGCCGCTGATCTGGTCGGTGAACTTCTGGCCGAAGCCGGTCGAGCCGCGCGGGTTCACCGCCACGACCACGTAGCCGGGGGCGGCGAACAGGCCGTAGTTCCAGCGGGCGTGCCACTCATCGTGCCAGGCGCCCTGGGGCCCGCCGTGGATCAGGAACAGGACGGGGTACTTCTTCGCCGGGTCGAAACCGGGGGGCTTCACGAGCCAGCCCTGCACGGAGTCGCCGTCGGCGCCGCTGAAGGTGAACGACTCGGCCGGGTTGAGGTCGAGGCCGGCGACGAGCCCGTCGTTGTGGTGGGTCAGGGCGGTGACGTTCGAGCCGTCGGCGCGGGCGACGTGGATCTCGGCCGGGTGGGTGGCCTGCGACCGGAGGAAGACCAGCGGGGCCCCCTTCGGGCCGGCCTGCGCGGCGGTGTTCGTGTGCCCCTGGACCAGCTTCATCACGGCGTCGGCGCCGCCGCGCGACTCGATCCGCACGAGCGACTCCTGGCCGCCGTCGTCGATGACCGCCAGGAGGGCCTTGCCGTCATCGGCCCACTCGAACGCCTGGATCGGACGGTCCAGCTCCTTCGTCAGGGGCCGGGCCGGTCCGCCGGCGCGACGCTTCAGGGTCAGCACCCACTGGTCGGCCTCGAAGCCGGCGCGGGCCTGGCTCACGTAGGCGAGCGCCTTGCCGTCGGGGCTGAAGGCCGGCTGGCCGTCGGCGCCGGGGTTCTCGGACGTGAAGTTCTCGGGCTCGCCGCCGGCGCTGGGGACGATCCAGATGTCGCTGTTCGTGCTCCAGGCATGCCCCTGGAGCGGCTCCGAGGTGAACGCCAGCTCGGCGCCGTCGGGCGACCAGGCGTACTCCTCCGAGCCGCCGAACGGGCCGGGGGGCACATTGGCCGTCCACTTCGGGGTCAGGTCCTTGACCTTGCCCGACTTCACGTCGAGCACGAACAGGTGGCTCCGCTTCGCGGTCGTCCAGCTCTGCCAGTGGCGGACCATCAGGTCGTCGAAGATCAGCGCCTTCGACTTCGCCCCCTCGCGCGCCTTGTCGGCGGCGGCGGTCTCCTCGGGCGACTGGCCGGGGATGACCTCGGCGGCGAAGGCGATCTTGTCCCCCTGGGGCGACCAGACGGGGCCGCCGACGTCGATCGGCAGCTGGGTCAGCGCCCGGGGCTCGCCGCCGTCGAGGCCCAGCAGCCAGAGCTGCGACGAGCCGCCGCGCGACGAGACGAAGACGATCGTCTTGCCGTCGGGGCTCCAGCGCGGGTGGTTGTTGGTGCCGGGCGTGGTGGTGATCCGCTTCGGCTCGCCGCCGGCGGTGGGGACCAGCCAGAGGCTGGAGTTCGACTTGTTGGCGTCCTTGTCGACCTCGGACACGACGTAGACGACGTGCGCGCCGTCGGGGGAGAGCTGGGGGTCGCTCACGCTCTTGACGGCGAGCAGGTCGTCGACGGTCATGGCCCGCTTCGGCTGGGCCTGGGCGGCGGTTGCGGTCACGGCACAGAGCGCCAGGGTGAGGAGCCAGGGCCGGCCGGTGGCCCTGGCGGGGAGGGATCGCAGCGACATGAGCAGGCGGCTCCTGAGGGGGTTCGGGTCAGACGCCGGGCATGGCCCGCTTCAGGGGCTTCAGCAGCAGCAGCAATACGACCGCCATCACGGCGGCCAGCACGCTGCACAGCAGCCAGAACGACGAGTGGTACCACTGGGTCCAGTAGACGCCAATGGCCGTGAGCTTGTTGCCGATGGCCGTGGCCACGAACCAGCCGCCCATCATGAGCCCTCGCATCCGCGCCGGGGCCACCTTCGAGACCAGCGACAGGCCCATCGGGCTGAGCATCAGCTCGCCGAGGCTGATGACCATGTAGGCGGCGATCAGCCAGAGCGGCGAGACGCGGTGCTCGATGGTCTTGAACTCGCCCTTCTCGGTCATCACGTACTGGCCGCCCTCCTGGACGAACTCCTGGTCGCCGCCGGAGAGCGCGGCCACGTAGAGGATCAGGAACGCCACGCTGGTCAGGACCATGCCCAGGGCCATCTTCGTCGGGGTCGACGGCTCCAGGCCCTTGCCGCGGAGCCAGCTCCAGAACTTGACCAGGGGCACCGAGAGCACCACGATCCAGAACGGGTTGATGGCGTTGGAGATGACGCCCGAGACCTTCCAGTTCGTGTTCTCGTCGGCCCAGTAGGTCATGGTGCTGCCGTTCTGGTGGAAGACCATCCAGAAGACAATCACGATGCCGAAGATGACCAGCAGGGCGGTGATCCGCTGCCACTCGGGCACGTTGTCGAGCGCGGCGTTGCCCGAGCTGGCGGGCTTGAGGTCCTCGGACACCGCGGTGGCGTCGACGTCGCTGGTCAGCGCGTGGTGCCCGCGCTCGACGGCCGCCAGCTTGCGGTAGCAGGCGGCGAAGATCACCGTGCCCAGGGTCATGCCGATGGCCGCCGCGAAGAACGCCGCCTGGAAGCCCTGGCGGAGCAGGCCGGCCTGGGTGTCGGTCAGCGGCGTGCCCTTGGAGGCCAGCTCGAGGATCTCGCTGCCGGCGAAGACCTGGAGCATCGACTCGCCGATCAAGGGCGCCAGCAGGGCGCCGATGTTGATGCCCATGTAGAAGATGTTGTACGCCGAGTCCTTCAGTGGACTGCCCGACGGGTACAGGTTGCCGACCATCGTCGAGATGTTCGGCTTGAAGAAGCCGTTGCCGATGAAGATCAAGGCCAGGGCGATGTAGAACGACGCCAGCGAGCCCGTCCCGAGCAGGGCGTAGCCGGCGACGAAGAACACGCCGCCGATCAGCACCGAGCGGCGGTAGCCGATGAACTTGTCGGCCAGGTAGCCGCCGATCAGGGGCGTGGCGTAGACGAACATCAGGTAGTTCGACCAGAGGCTCGTCGCCTGCGCCTTGGTCCAGCCGAACCCACCGCGCTGGAGGTACAACGTCATGATGGCGGCGGCGGTGTAGAAGCCGAAGCGCTCCCACATCTCGGTGCCGAACAGGTAATAGAGACCGGCCGGGTGGCGGGGTCTGGCGGCATCGGCCGCGGCGTTGGGACGGACTGCGGCCTGGCTCATGCGACGGGCCCTCCAGCGGGATCGGGAGCGGGAGCGGGGCGGTGTCGATCGCGGCGGGATGCTGCGACGCGGTGGGACCGGGCGGGGCGGCGAGGCGCGGGAGCTTCCCGCTGGCGGGCCGAGGGAGAGGCGCGGCCACGCCCCGGCCTGCGGCGGCGCGGCCGATCGGGACCGATCGCCCACCTGCCGCCGCCCGCCCGGGACCCGCCGAGATTACCCGATGCCGCCCCCCCCGCCCAAGTCCCCGCCGCCGGGACTCGCAGGCTTCCAATCCGCCGGGCACGAGCCCGCCCGGGTGGGCCGTGGCATGGCGGAGCCCGGCCACACCGACGACGCGGAGGCCTCCGTTGCGTGGCCACGCTCCGCTCAGGCCACGGCACACAGCACACGACGGCGCGACGGCCGTTCCCGTTGGTCGAATGTCTGGGATCGCTCTCGATTGACCAGACCGGGTTCCGGCCACGGAGCCCGGATCTGCGGCCTCGGACTGAGGCCTTTTGCTGGTGTGCCGTGGCCGAGCGCAGCGTGGCCACGACGACGATTCGCAGGCCCCCGAAGGCGAGCGCCGCATGCGGAACCCGGAGACCGGATGGCGTCGGTCGGATCCGCAGGGCGTCAGCGGCCGTCGCGGAGCGGGGCGAGCCAGCGGAGGACGTGGGGCATGCAGGCGACGGGGCCGGGGTCGGGGTAGAGCAGCGGGCCGCGGACCAGCTCGACGTGGTTGGCCCGGATCACGAGGGGTTCCGGGGCGCCTTCGAGCTTCGTCGCCGCGATGGCGACGGCGCCGTCGCCGGTGCCCTCGGTCAGCTCGTCGAGCTGCGCCGGCACGTTGCCGAGCGTCAGGCGGGCCAGGTTGCCGAGCAGGCCCTCGCGGCCGCCGGACTTCAGGCCGAGCCGGGCCTCGACCTCGCGGCGGAGATCCACGCTGAGGAATCCGCCCGAGCCGGCCAGGATGTGGTACCGGACCCCGGAGCGCCGGGGGCGGCCATTGAGCTGCTTGAGGAACGCGCTCTCGGGCAGCAGGTCGCGGGCCGAGGGGGCCGCCGCCGTGTCGAGGCCGCTGATCGCCTCCTCGCGCCGCGCCCGCTCGGCCGAGGCGGCCTGGAGCTGCTCGACGATCGACACCAGCGGCTGCATCCGGGCGATCGCCGCGCCCCGGTTGGGCGGTCCGATCAGGATCAGGTCGGAGACGTCGTCGGCGTAGTCGGCGCCCTCGACATAGTAGCGGGCCACCAGCGCGCCCATGGAGTGCGTGAGCATGACCCAGGGCTGGGTCTCGCCGGCGGCGGCGCGGAACGCCTTCCAGGTGCGGCTGAACTGCGGGCCGGTGTCGGTCAGCGCCTGGAGGTCGGGGTAGTCGCAGAGCACGACCCCGAAGCCCGCCGCCTCCAGCTCCTTCACCACGTGGAGGAACACGGTGCTGTTGGAGTGCAGTCCATGCACCAGGCAGACCGTGGGGCGGGCCGGGTCGTTGGGCCGGAACGACGGCCGGGCCCGGAGCTGCACCAGGCCATCGGCCCGCGGCGCCACGGGCTTGGGCGCGGCCACGGGGGCCGGCGGCTCGGCGGCCGCGGCGGCCAGCTTCGCGACATCGACCGAGATCACCAGGTCGTCTCCTTCGAGCGCCACGTCCACGCCGGGACCGAGCACCTCGTCCAGGACCATCCGCGTCAGCGACCCGGAGAGCCCCAGCGTCGGCCGCAACCGCCCGGCCCGCGCCGGCATCGGCCTCGGACCCCGCGCCACCGCCACCCCACCTGCATCAATGCTAACGGGCGCTCTTCC
>CAZUZD010000274.1:0-8628 GCA_964624465.1 uncultured Isosphaeraceae bacterium | reverse complement strand
CTACCAGGCCGGGCGCTCCCCCAGCTTGCTCCGCTGCGGGATGGGCCACGAAGCCTCGAGTCCCTCGCAGTGCAGCTGCGCAAGCCGTCCGGCAGCGGTATGACGGCAGGCGCGCTCGTAGAGGTGGACCAGGTGGCCCTGGGTGTCGCCCAGGAGCTGGACCTCGATGTGCTTGGCGTTGCGGATGAACTTCTCGAGGAAGACCGAGGGGTCGCCGAAGGCGGTCTGGGCCTCGCGGCGGGCCTGGTCGAGGGCGGCGTCGAGGCCGTCGGCGTTCTCGACGACGCGCATGCCACGCCCGCCACCGCCCATCGACGCCTTGACGATCAGCGGGTAACCGAGCTTGTTTGCGACCTCGTGGGCGGCCGGGCCGGGCTCCACGGGCTGCGGGCTGCCTCCCAGGACCGGGACGCCCGCCTGCATGGCCACACCGCGGGCGGCCACCTTGTCGCCCAGCAGGTCGAGCAACTCGGGGCGGGGGCCGATGAAGTGGATGCCGGCCTCGGCGCAGGCCCTGGCGAAGGTGGCGTTCTCGGAGAGGAAGCCGTAGCCGGGGTGGATCGCGTCGACGCCCTTGGCCTTGGCCAGCTCGATGATGCCCGGGATGTCCAGATAGCTGCGGATCGGCTCGCCGGCCTTGCCGACCTGGTACGCCTCGTCGGCCTTGAGCCGGTGGATGGCGAACCGGTCCTCATGCGAGTAGATCGCGACCGTGCGGATGCCCAGCTCGTGCGCCGAGCGGAAGACACGGATGGCGATCTCGCCCCGGTTGGCGACGAGCAGCTTGCGGAACTGTGACATCGATGCACCTCGGGCCAGCCGACGGACAGACGGACGGACGATCGGACCTGGCGGCAGTCCCGGCGGCCCGCCGCCCGGTCGTGGGCGCAGGCAGAAGGCTCCGGTCCCGAGAGCGGGGCGGGGGCTCGACCGGGGAGACCACCGCTCCGTGGGGCTGCCGCGGCGGGGAGGGAGAGGACCGCACGGGCGCCAGGGGTTCGCACGGAGGACGATCGACGCTCCAGTATAACCGGAACCGGGCCGGGGGGAGCCGGTCCGGTCCCGCGGGCGGAGGGTTTCGGGGGGATGGGCCGGCGGGGGTGATCAGCCTGCCTCGGCCTCGACCGGATTTTCGAGCGTCCCGATCCCCGCGATCGTTGCCCGGACCCGGTCGCCGGGCCGGAGGAACTCGCCTCGGGCCGAGCCGACCCCGGCGGGCGTGCCCGTGCTGATGATGTCGCCGGCCTCCAGTGTCACGAACTGCGAGATGAAGCTGATCACGGCCGCGACCGGGAAGACCATCTGAGCCGTCGAGGCATCCTGCTTCACCCGGCCGTTGACCTCCAGCTTCAGCGGGAAGTTCTGCGGGTCAGGGACGGCGTCGGCGGTCAGCAGGCAGGGGCCAACGGGGCAACTGCCGTCGTGCCACTTGCCGTGGAGCCAGTCGAAGTATTTGTCCCGCTCGCGGGGCTTCCGCTCCGGGTTTGGCTGGAACTTGCGGTCGCTGATGTCGTTGACGACCGTATAGCCGGCGACGTGGCGGAGGGCGTCGGCCTCGGAGACCCGCCGGCAGCGGCGGCCGATGACGACGCCCAGCTCGCACTCCCAGTCGATCTGGTCCGGGGAGACGGCCGGGATCACGATCGGGGCGCCGGGGTGGGTCAGGGTGGTCGAGGGTGGCTTGCTGAAGACGTACGGGAACGTCTCGGCCCGTTCGGCCGTCAGATAGCCCCGCTCCTCGACATGCTTGGCGTAGTTGCCGGCCAGCAGGAGGATCTTGGGAGGACGGGGGATCGGGACCAGCAGGTCGACGTCGGCGATCGGCAAGGCCAGTGCCTCGCGGCGGGCCGGGGGCTGGTTCTCGAGCCAGCCGGCCAGCTCGGCGGCGCACCGGAAGCCGGGGCCGTCGGGCGGCGCCAGGGACAGCAGGTCGTCGCCGTCGGTGCAGAGGGGGTACGGAAATCCGGTCGTGGCGCCGAAACCCTCGCTCGCCAGGTCGAGCGGGATCACGTGGTCATCGCCATACAGGCCGGCCAGGACCACGCCGTCGTAACGAAATCGGCAGAGACGCATGAGCAGGCTCCTGCACGCAGGGTGGCATGCCCAGTGGAGGCGGTTCCAGACTCCAACGAGCCGCTCGCGAGGATAACCCGGAGGCCTGCCAGTGACAATCTCCCGGCGCGACCGGCCGGGTTCAGGCGTGCGGCGGGCCGGGGATGGCCAGGCGGGCCAGGGCACGGGCCAGCCGCTCGTCGTCGGCGGGGGTGACGGCCCGGAGGTCGAGCCAGACGGCTCCGTCTTGAACCCTCGGCACGATCGACTCCTCGGCCAGCCGCAGTGCCCGCGCCAGGGCCGCCTCGGAGCCGATCCCGGCCGGCCAGGGGGGGCCGATCCGCACGGCGGCCGAGGCAATCTCCGCGCCTGGAACGCTCCCACCCCCGATCTGGGCCAGGCTGGCAACCGGGCATGCGTCCAGGCCCGAATCCCGGCGGAGGCGCCCGGCCAGCCGCTCGGCCCGTTCCTGGAGGGCGGCGACCGGGGTGTTCAGGAACGACCAGAACGGGATCCGCGAGTGGCCGTGGGCGGGGTCGAGGGCCAGGTGCAGGGTGGCCTCCAGCGCGGCCAGGGTCAGCTTGTCGACCCGGAAGGCTCGCATCAGAGGATCGGCGGCGATGCGACCGACGGCCTCGCGGGTGCCCAGGATCAGCCCGCACTGCGGTCCGCCCAGGAGCTTGTCGCCCGAGGCGAGCACGAGGTCGGCCCCGGCTCGGAGGCCGGCGACGATCGTCGGCTCGGGGGCCGAAGGCGCCAGGCCGGCCGGTCGCTCCGCGTCGAGGGCGCCCGAGCCGACGTCGTCGATGGCCAGCACGCCGTGACGGCGGGCCAGGCCCACCAGGGCGTCGATCTCGACCGATTCGGTGAAGCCGACGATCCGGTAGTTGCTGGAGTGGACGCGGAGCAGGGCGGCCGTGTCGGGACCGATGGCCGCCTCATAGTCGGCCAGCCGGGTCCGGTTGGTGGTCCCGACCTCGCGGAGGCGGGCGCCCGAGGCGGCGAAGATCTCGGGCAGGCGGAAGCTGCCGCCGATCTCCACAAGCTGCCCCCGGGAGACGATCACCTCGCGGCCGGCGGCCGTGGCGCGCAGGGCGAGCACGGTGGCGGCGGCGTTGTTGTTGACGACCGTCGCGGTCTCGGCGCCAGTGAGGCTGGCGAGCAGCCCCGCCACCCCGGTGGTCCGGCGACCGCGCTCGCCCGCCTCCAGGTCGAACTCCAGGTTGCAGTAGCCTCGGGCGACGGCCGCCACCGCGTCGATCGCCTCGGCGGCCAGCGGGGCGCGGCCCAGGCCGGTATGGAGCAGGATGCCCGTGGCGTTGATCACCGGCCGGAGGTGCGCTCGCTCGCCGGCGAGCCGCGCGGCCGCGCTCGCGGCGAGAGCGGGAGGGCCGGGGGGAGCCGCCCGGGTGACGTCGGCCCGAAGTGCCGCGCGGGCCGCGTCGATGGCCGCCCGCACGGCCTCGCGGACGGCGACACGACCTCGACGGGCCTCCCACTCGGCCATCACCGGCTCGGCGAGCACGGCATGGACCGGGGGCAGCCGGCGGGGGTTCGAATCAGGCTCGGCGGTCATGGCACGGGGGCCTCGCCGGGGACTGGGATGGGCTCAGCCCGGACGCGGAGGTCGCCCTCGCGGCGGGTCAGGGCGATCCGGTCGAGGTACTCGCCCAGCGGCACGGCGTACTTCCGGGTGGTGCCCAGCAGGTCGCGGAACTCGGCCATGGTGATGCCGGGACCGCTCGCCAGCCGCTCGGACACCCGGCGTCGGATCTCGGCCTCGGCCTCGACGTCGAGGAACCAGCCGGGAGCGAACTCGACGGCGTGGCCCTCGTCGACGAGCAGGTTCATCAACTCGGGAAGGACCGCCGCGCGGCCGCCGGCCAGGGCGGCCAGCTCGGTCGCATCGGGCGGCTGGAACCCGGCGGCGTGCAGGGCGGCGGCCAGCTCGACCTTGAGCTTGCGTTCGCCCTGGCTGAGCTTCGGCACGTGGCTGCGGAGCGCCACCGTGCGGGCGTCGGCCAGGATCGTGCCGGCGGCCCTGAGGCGTTCGATCAGGCCTGGGATCAGTCCCTGGTCGGCCAGGTCGGGCAACTCGGCCGCCAGGTGGCTGCGACGGATCGCCGACTGCCGGGGCCGCTCGGCATGCAGACGTCCGAGCGCCCGGGCGAGCCGGTCGTCGAGCGCCGTGGCCACCTCGGCCAGCACCCGGATGCTGCGGCGGGGGCCGGACGGGATCGTCACGAGCGCGCCGGCCGACTCCAGCCGGGCGAGGGCCGTGGCCAGGGTCTCGGCCGGCAGGCCCGAGTCGCGGACCAGGCCGTGCTCCGTCCACGGCTGGAACCCGTAGCCGGCCAGGGCCGCGCTGACGACGGCCTCGGGCTGGTCCGAACGGAGCCGGGACAGGCGGTCGAGCGCCGGCAAGTCGCGGCGCCTGAGCCGGCGGGCGACGGGTTCGAGCACGCGGCCACCGCCGAGGGTCGTCGGCGGGCTGGCCTCGCGGATCACGAACGGCTGGCCGGAAACGGCCACCACCGGCTCCGCCAGGAAGAGCTGGCCGAGGCCCGATTGACCGGGTTCCAGGGCGGTCGGCTGCAGGAGCGTCAGGGTGGCAGTGACCTCGGCGGTGCCGAGGTGCAGGCGGTAGCGGCCCCGGTGTCGCAGCGGGCGGGGCGCTTGCTCGGAGAGCACGACCTCGACCGACAGGACGCGGCTGGCCTGGAGGTAGCCGGGGGTGGCCACCTCCTGCCCCCGACGGACCTCCGCATGGTGCACGCCGGCCAGGTTGATGGCCGCCCGCATGCCACGGCTGACCCGCTCGACGGCCCGGTCGTGCCGGTGCAGGCCGCGAACCCGGACCGTGCGGACCTCGGGCCACCATTGCAGCTCGTCGCCCAGGGCCACGCTGCCCGAGGCGACGGTGCCGGTGACGACCGTGCCGTGTCCGGCCAGGGTGAACCAGCGGTCGATCGCCATGCGAAACTGACCCGGCTCGGGGCGGGCGACGAACGCGTCGGCCCGGTCGAGCAGGGCGGCCCGGAGCGCCTCGATGCCCAGGCCGCTCGTCGCCGAGGTCCGGACGATGGGCGCCCGCTCGAGGAAGGTGCCGGCGACCAGGCCGCGGATCTCCTCCTCCACCAGGTCCAGCCAGGTCGGGTCGGCGAGATCGGCCTTGGTCAGGGCGATCACGCCGTCGGTCAGGCCGAGCAGGCGGAGGATCTCCAGGTGCTCGCGGGTCTGGGGCATCACCGAGTCGTCGGCGGCCACGACGAGCAACGCCAGGTCGAGGCCGGTGGCGCCGGCGAGCATGTTGCGGATGAACCGCTCGTGGCCGGGCACGTCGACCAGGGCCAGCCGGTGCGGGCCGAGGTCGAGGAACGCGAAGCCCAGGTCGATGCTGATGCCGCGGGCTCGTTCGTCGGGCAGCCGATCGGTCTCGATCCCGGTCAACGCGCGCACCAGGGCTGTCTTGCCGTGGTCGATATGCCCGGCCGTTCCGACCACCAGATCGCGCTCGCTGGGCATGGGCTGCCGGGGACAGGGGCCTGGATTCCGGGCTCGGTTGCCGGTGATCCTGTCGTCAGACTCACGGTCCCCTCGATTGAAACAGAAGCGACAGCGGCTGGCGAGCCGGCGGGCACCGGGGTCGGGCGGGCGCGGGGGCCCCGGGGGCGATTCTGGCTTGACCCTGCCCGGTCCCGTCCGGATACTGAGCACGCCCGATCGGAGGCCGACGCCGAACGGGCCCGCGTGCAGCGGGCAGGATTGCCCCATCGAGTTGCTCATCAGGGATTGAACCGCGGACTCACGAGGACTGGCCATGCTCCGCCACCACCTCCGGCCGGGCCCCCAGCGGGCGGGCCGCCCCCCGTCGCCTCCGGCCTCGATACCCGCCGCTCAGGCACCCGCCCCCCGGCGGTCCTGAACGCCTCTGGCCGTTGACCCGGACCCGCACGGTCCGGGGCGCGGCCCTCGCGAAGCCCAAGGATGACTTCGTCGGCCTGACCCTCGGCGCCTCAATCGGCCCCGCCCCGAGCCCGAGCCGCCTTCCCGGGCCGCTCGATTCGGCGCGACCGCCACGCGGATGGACCCGCGACTTATGAGCTCCAATGTCTACCTTCTGACCTTCGCGCTGGCCTTCATGGGGTGCGTCCTCGCCACCCCGCTGGTCGTGCGAGTGGCGGCCTGGGCCGGGGCGATCGACCGGCCCGACCAGTTTCGTCGGATCCACAAGGGGGCCATCCCCCGCATGGGCGGCCTGGCGCTCGGCGTCGGGCTGCTCGCCAGCCTGCTCCCGTTCCTCATGATGGGCGACGCCCGCTTCAGCGCCTGGGGGCTGAGCCCGTTCGAGGAATGGTGGTCGAAGCAGTGGGCCGTGGTCCTGGCCGGGCTGATCGTGCTGGCCGTCGGCGCCATCGACGATGCCCGCGGCCTGAGCCCCCTGACCAAGCTCCTCGGCCAGACGCTGGCCGTGTTCGTACTGATCGCTGGCGACATCCGCATCCCGGGCATCGAGCTGCTGGGCCTGCGGATCCCGCTGAGCTACCCGGTGGGACTCGTCCTGCCGCTGGGCCTGGGGTCGGTCACCGTCGATCCCCCGAGCACGCTGGTCACGCTGCTCTGGTTCCTCGGCTGCATGAACATCTGGAACCTGATCGACGGCATGGACGGCCTGGCCTCGGGCGTCGGCCTGCTGGTCAGCGGCACGCTCATGCTGGTGGCGCTGCATCAGGGGAACTTCGGCTCGGCCGCCACCGCCGCGTCGCTCGCCGGGGCCCTGGCCGGATTCCTGCTGTACAACTGGCACCCCGCCTGCATCTTCCTGGGGGATAGCGGGGCGCTGCTCATCGGGCTGCTGCTGGGCGTGATCGGGGTGCAGGACTCGCTCAAGGCGACGACCTCGGTCTCGATCCTCTTCCCGCTGCTGGCCATGGGCCTGCCGATCTCGGACACGGCCATGGCGATCTTCCGGCGCTGGGTGCGGGACCTGCCGCTGAGTTCAGCCGATCGGCAGCACGTGCATCATCTGCTGATCGGCCTGGGCCTGGGTCCGCGCCGGGCGGCGGCCATCCTCTACTTCTTCACGGCGGGCCTGTGCGGGGTCGTGCTGCTGGGCGTGGCCTGGCGGAACGAGTTCCTGGCCCTGACGCTCGGGGTCTCGGGCTGCCTGGCGTTCCTGGTCGTGCTCACCAGCCGTCGCGACGAGCTGGCGAGCCTGCTGGCCGACCTCCAGTCGCGCTCGGGTCGCAAGCGGCAGGAGCGGACCGCCTCGGAGCTGACCTGGCAGACGATCCAGCGGATCGAGCTCTGCGAGGCGCCCGAGCGGATCTGGCCGCACCTGGAGTCGGCCGCCCGGGCGCTGGGCGGCGACGCCCTGGTGCTGACCTGCCGCCACGCCGGCCGGACCGTGCTCGATCGCCGTCCCGCCGGACCCGACCCGGCCAGCCTGGCGGGGTCGACGGCCAGCATCCGGCTGCTGGGCGCCCAGGACCTGGAGTTGTCCCTCGCCCTGCACCAGGCCGACGACGCCCCGCTGGCCGCCGACATCGCCTTCCGGGCCTTGCAGCGGCTGGCGCTGGCGACCGCCCAGCGGCTCGAACGCCTGCTCGAGCCCGAGACACCGGGCGTCGACGGCGACCCATCCCCGAGACCCGCCCGGGCGCCCGCCGAGCCGGTGTCTGCCGGAGCCTCCGCACCGGCCCTGGCCCTGCCACTGGCCGGCACCGGATTCCGCGAGGTCCTGGGTCGGCTCCGCCTGCCGTTAGGTCGGCGAGCCCCCGCGCTGCTGCGGGGCACGGCCTACCCCGAGGACTGACGGGCCCGCCGCCCGCGTCACCACCCGACACCGCACGAATCGCACTCGACGACACGACACCACGGGCCCGGCCGAACGACTCGGCCCAGAGAAGGGGCGTCCCACGATGGAACGGATCATCCGGCCCTACAACAGCCCGAACGCCGAGCCGCCCGGCGCCGGGGCCCTGGCTCGCCCGGTGCCCATGCCGCTGCCGGCGAGCGTGGCGGCCACCGCCTACGCCGGCCCGGTTCATGCCTCCAAGTCGGCGGGCGACTTCCTGCGGGCGATCCGGCGCCGCGCCTGGCTGGTGCTCGCCGTCGCGCTGCTGGTCAGCCTCGGAGGCGCGGCCCTGGTGCTGCGGATGCCGGCGGTCTACCAGACCGTGGCCCAGATCGAGATCAAGCCGCCGGAATTCAACCCGGTGCTGAGCGTGATCCTCGATAGCGCCGCCAGCCTCGGCCGCGAGAAGGATCAGCAGTATGTCCTGAACAAGGTCGCGATGATCCGGAGCAAGGCCCTGGTCGAGAAGGTCGTGCGCGACCTGGGGCCCGAGGCCGGGCCGGGCGACGTGGCCGGCGGCGTCATCGGCGGGCTCACCACCCGGCAGATCCCCGGCACCAGTATCTACGATGTGATCCTGGAGAGCCGCGACCCCGACCGGGTCGCCCGCCTGCTCAACGCCGTGATCCGCGAGCTGCGGACGCGGGCCAAGAACGAGAGTGTCGACCAGGTCCGCGAGGGGTCCCGGCTGGCCAGCGAGAACCTGAGCAAGATCAAGG
>CAZUZD010000273.1:0-8705 GCA_964624465.1 uncultured Isosphaeraceae bacterium | reverse complement strand
GGGGGGGGGCGCCCCGCCCCCCCCCCCCCCCCCCCCCCCGACCTGTTTCCCACCGCGGAGAGCCACCGACCGCTGCCAGGGCGGTCGGTCAGGCTGACGGATCCCGCTCGCTCACTTGCCGCCCTTGGGGGCGGTGGCCGGGGCGGCCTGATCCTTCAGGAGCTTTTCGCGCATCTTGACGTCGGCCGGCGAGACCGTCGGGGGCGCCGCCGGCAGGGTGGCGGCCGAGGGGGCGACGCCGGTGGTGGCCGAGGCCGGGCGGGTCTGCGGGTCGGCCTTGGGGCCGTCGGGCACGGGCACCATCTGGCGGGCGCCGTTCTCGAAGGCGGTCTGGGCCGTCTGCTGGATCTCGCGGTTGGCCTGCTTGATGGTGCCGGTCAGGCGGTTCTCGATGGCCGAGGCCTTGGTGAGCTCGCCGTAGACCTCCTCCATGTGCTGCTGGACCTTGCTCTCGGCGACCGCGGCCCGCATCTGCTTGTCGAGCTCGGGGTTCTTGGGGTCATACGGCCGGGCGGGGATCAGGCCCTCGCGCTTGACGATCAGCCAGGTCTGGTCGGTCACCTGGATCGGGCCGGTCAGCTCGCCGTCCTTGGGCTTGTGCGTCGGGTCCTTGTCGGCCGGGTCGCCGTCGACGAGCTGGGCGAAGATCTTGTCGGTGACCTCACGCGGGTAGGCGTGCCGCTGGAGCGGGCCGTTGACCGGCTTGCCGCCCGAGGAGCGGGTCGAGGGGTCGATCGAGCGGGGGTCGTTCATGGCCAGGTGCTCGAACCCGGCCGGATTCTTCTTGAGTTCCTCCCACACCTGCTTGGCGTGGTCGAGCGAGCGGGTCATGATCATGCGGTAGACGACGCGGTCGCCGAACTCGGCGTCGTAGGCGTCCTTGAGGTCCTGCTCGGTGACCTGGACCCGGGCGGCGGCCAGCTTGCGCAGGGCCAGGGCCGGGTAGATCACGTCCTTGGCATACTGGGCCGGGCTGATGTTCTTTTCCTTGGCCAGGTGCCGCAGCCACTGCTCGCGGCTGACGCCGGCCATCTGCAGGGCGACCCGCTCGATCTCGGCGTCGACCTCGGCGCCGGTGACCTCGAGCTTGTTGGCCTTGAGCGCCTGCTCGACCATGCGGCGGGCGATCATCGTCTCGAGGATCTCCTCGCCCTTGCGCGCCACGCACTCGCTGGCCAGCTGGGCGCGGGTGATCACCTCGCCGTTGACCACGGCGACCGCGTCGTTGGGGTTGGCCGGCATCGACTTCATCTCGACGACGCCCTGCGGCTCGGCCTCGGCGGGCGGCTTGACGGCCACCCCCGGGCGGCTGGCGGCGGCGCCCCGGCCCTGCGCCAGGGCCAGGCCCGCGGCGCCGTCCAGAGCCCCGACCATCGTGAGGGCGACCAGCGCCCGCCCCAGGTTCCGTCCGTGCTGCGCGGCGATCATGGCGTGACTCCTCCGTGTTGACGCCTGTGGACCCGAAGCCGGCCCAGAATCTCTCAAGTTCCGGCCCGAAACGGCCGGGACCCTAGCTCTTCCCCCCGGGTCGGTCAACCTCAAGTCGCCCCGACTCCGCGATCCGGCCTGATCTGGCACGCTCTCGACCCCGCCTGGCCCCCTCCCGACCCCCATCCGCCGGCCGCCCCCTCGGCCCGGCCCGGAAGGACCCCATGCTCATGACCACCCTGCCACGCCCGCCCCGACCCTGGTCCCGGATCGCCGCGCTGGCCCTGCTCGTCGGACCCGTCGGGCCCCCGGCCGGGGCGCAGGAGGCCCCGCCGGCGGCGGCCCCGGTGTTCCGGCGCCAGGCGGTGGTGTCGCAGGAGGCGAACGCCTCGGAGGCGGGCCGGACGCTGCTGAACGCCGGCGGCAACGCGGTCGACGCCGCCGTCGCCACGGCGCTGGCGCTGGCCGTCACGCACCCGGCGGCGGGCAACCTGGGCGGCGGCGGCTTCGCGGTGATCCACCGGGCCGACACCGGCACGGTGGTCACGATCGACTTCCGCGAGGCCGCCCCGGCTGCCGCCACCGAGCGGATGTACCTCGACGCCGATGGCAAGCTCGTGCCCCGCCACCGCGCCGGCCCGCGCGCGGCGGGGGTCCCCGGCACCGTCCGCGGCCTGGGCCTGGCCCACGCGCAGCACGGGGTCCGGCCCTGGAGCGAGGTCGTGCGGCCGGCGGCGCGGCTGGCCCGCGAGGGGTTCGCGATCACCGAGACCCTGGCCCGCTCGCTCAACGCCCAGCTCTTCGCCGGCACCGAGACCGCCGGCGTGCCCGAGGACCTCGGCCCCGGCGCCGACCGGCTGGCCGACTTCCCGGCCTCGGTCGCCGCCTACCGCAAGCCGGACGGGTCCCCCTGGAAGGCCGGCGATCGCCTGGTGCAGCCCGACCTGGCCGCCACCCTGGAGCGGATCGCCGCCGACGGCCCCGACGAGTTCTACCGGGGCCGCACCGCCGAGCTGATCGTCGCCGGCATGACCGCCGGCGGCGGCCTGATCACCCGCGCCGACCTGGAGGCCTATCGCGCCAGGGAGCGGCCGCCGGTGAAGGTCTCGTATCGCGGCCACGAGGTGTATGGCATGGGCCCGCCCTCCTCGGGCGGCACGATCCTGGCCCTGACGCTGGCGATGCTCGAACCGCTGGACCTCCGCGACGCCGGCCCGACCCACCCGACGACCCTGCACCAGGTGACCGAGGCCATGCGACGCGCCTACTTCGTGAGGGCCACCGAGCTGGCCGACCCGGACCAGGTCGCCGTGCCCCTGGACCGCCTGCTGGCCCCGGAGTTCGCCCGCGAGCTCTGGGCGAGCGTTCGCCCCGGCCGGGCCACCCCGAGCGCCGAGCTGGCCGACTTCCCGATCCTGGGCGCCGAGGGGAACCACACGACCCACCTCTCGACGCTCGACGCCCGGGGCAACGCCGTGGCCCTGACGTACACGCTGGAGGAGGGGTACGGGTCGAAGGCCGTGGTGCCGGGCGCAGGTTTCTTGCTCAACAATGAGATGGGCGATTTCAATCTCATCCCCGGTCGGACCGATGCCGCCGGCCGGATCGGGACGGTGCCGAACCGGATCGCCCCTGGCAAGCGGATGCTGAGCTCGCAGGCCCCGACGATCGTGCTCAAGGACGGCCGGGTGCGGCTGGTGACCGGCTCGCCGGGGGGCCGGACGATCCCGAACACGGTGCTCTGGGTGGTGCTGAACGTCCTGGAGTTCGACCGGGGCCCGCTGGAGGCCGTGGCCGCCGCCCGCACCCACCACGCCTGGTTCCCCGACGTGCTGAGCCTGGAGGGGGATTCCTGGCCGGCCGCCACCCGGACGGCGCTCGAGGGGATGGGGTACCGGCTGGGGCGGATCGGGACCCAGGGCGATGCACACACCATCGTTGTCGATCCGGCGACAGGGTCGATCTTCGGGGTCGCCGACCCGAGGCGCCGGACGGCGCGGGCGGCCGGCGATTGAGCCCGCGGCGGCCGGTTTCGGGGGTCTCGGGGCCCCGGAGCCGCGAAAATCGGGGGAAATTGGGGGTCTCCGCTGGCAAACCCCGAGTTTTTCTGTATGTTTCAGGCGGTTTGGCCGATCAGGTTCGCTAGGAACCTCGGTGATCGCTCTCGCCGTGAGGCCGGCACCGAAGGCCCCTCTGGGGTCGGCGACCTCAGTCTCAGGAGGTAGAAACCGCGATGGCGAAGAAAGCCGCTCCGAAGGCCGCCGCCCCGGCGCCCGAGAAGGACAAGGCCAGCAAGGCGAAGTCGATCAGCAAGGGCGAGGTCTTCGCCCAGATCGCTGAGCACACCAGCCTGAGCAAGAAGGAAGTGGCCGCCGTCTTCGGCGCCCTCAACGAGATCGTCATCAAGGAGCTGGGCAAGAAGGGCCCCGGCCTCTTCGTGATCCCCGGCCTGCTGAAGCTCCAGGTTCAGCGCAAGCCGGCCACGAAGGCCAAGCAGGGCATCAACCCGTTCACCAAGGAGCCGATGACGATCAAGGCCAAGCCGGCCCGCAACGTCGTCCGCGCCCGCCCGCTGAAGGCCCTCAAGGAGTCGGTCTGACCGACCGACCCGGTCCGGCCTTCGGGCTCATTCCCACGACTGAGCCTCACCCTCGGGGGTGGTCGAGATCTTCTCGGCCACCCCCGCTGGCGTTGCGGGATCGGGCTCCGCTGCGTAGGGCGGATCAGCGCAGCGTCATCCGCCGGGACGGGGCCGTGGCCTCCCTCCTGGCGTGGTGGATTGCGCCGCATCCTGCGGCTGATCCACCCGACAAAAGAGTGTTCTGATGTCGGGTGGATCAGCGCCAGCGCAATCCACCAGGACGGCTCGGAAGCCCGCCGCGTGACCAGGCTGATGGACCAATCGTGCGGTTTCCCCTGCGGGCCCGGCGGATGACGCTGCGCTGATCCGCCCTACGAAAACCACGGCACTGACTGGCGGGCGGCCGGGGTCGCGAAGTCCCAGGCGTCGGATCACATCGGGGGAACCGGCGGTCGGCCGGAGAGCTCGCGCAGGGCGCCGGCGAGCTGGGGCCAGCCGAGGGTGTCGCAGAGGGCGGCCAGGTTGTCGGTGGCGGCGCGACGATCGGGGTCGTCGGGGGGGCGAGAGGCGGCCAGGGCCTGGAACTTCGCCCGCGCGGCGGGCAGGGCCTCGCGGGCCCGGAGCAGCGTCTGGTGCCGATCGCGGTGCCCGGCGGCGCTCTCCGACTGGCCGAGCCGCTGCTCGACCCGCGCCAGCCGGAACTGCACCTCGGCGTCGGCCGGGTCGAGGGTCTCGGCCGCCCGGAGCGCGGTCAGGGCGGCCGACAGGTCGCCGGCCTCCTCGAAGGCGCGGGCCCGCAGGCGCTGGAGCACCGGGTCCTCGGCGCTGGCCACGGCGGCCGGCAGCGCGGCGGCGGCGGCGATCAGGGCGGCGGGGTCGTTGCGGTCGTTGAGCAGGCTGTGCTGCACCCGCCAGCTGGCGACGTCGAGCGGGTCGTCGGCCAGGCAGCGGGCCACCTGGCGATCGGCCTCGGCCGGGTCGCCGGCGGCCTGCTCGGCCAGCGCCAGGGCCCGCCTGGCGTCGCGGTCGGCGGGGTCGGCGGCCACGTAGGTGCGCAGGACGGCCACCGCCTCGCCGGCCTCGATCCGCTCGATCTCGACGCGGAGCCGGTAGTCGAGGATCGCCGGCTTCTCGGTGGGCCGCGCCTGGCGGTAGGCCTGCCAGATCACCGCGCGGGCCGGCTCGGGGCGGCCCTCCAGCACGTAGAGGGCGACCAGCCGCTTGATGGCGCCGTTGACCAGGTCGGGCGGGGCCGGATGGAGCGGGTCGTCGCGGGCGCAGTCCCACCAGGCGGCCTCGGCCTGCCGGGCACGGTTCACGGTGATGGCCGCCTCGCCCTCCATGTACGACGCCTGGCGGCGGTCGGGCCACCAGCGGGGCACCCGGCGGAGCTCGTCGGCGCACTCGCCGGCGGCGCCCCGCTTGGCCAGCAGGCGGGCCAGCAGGATCCGCGCCTCGCCGTCGAGCGGGTGCCGCGCCAGCCGGGCCCGCAGGGCCGACTCGGCATCCGCCGCCTTGCCGCGGCCCATCAGCCGGTTGATCTCGGCCAGCTCGGGCACCGGCCAGAGGTCGCGGGCCAGCCACCACAGGTTGCCGGCGACCAGCGCCAGGCAGGTCAGGCCAAACAGCCACCGCCCGACTCGCCCCGACGACCGCGACAGCGGGACCGGTCCCGGGGGGGCCGCCTCGGCGGGCGCGGGCACGGCGGCGGCGGTCGATTCGGGCGTCATGGCTCGGGTCACCACACGGGACGGGCAGGGGAGGCAGGCGGCGATTTCACGGCGGACCGGGCCAGGGGCCCAGCATACCCCGCGATCCCGAGAGGTGTCGAAGGGACCCGCGGCCCTCACGCCGGGCGCCGGCACGACGGCCCGCCCGCGTGGCTCGGGGCCGCTCCCGTCAGCGCCGGGGAACCTCGGCGGCGGGCGACTCGGGCTCCCGCGGCTCCGCAGCGGGAGCCGTCGGCGTTGCGGGTGCCGTCTCGGCCGGGGCCGGGTCGGTCGAGACCTCGGGGCCGCCGGGGTCGGGACCGGTCGGGGCTGCGGCGGGCGTCCCGGCCGCCTCGGGCTGGTCGGGGTCGTCGGCGGGGCGCGGGCCCTGGCCGATCATGGCGCGCCAGGCGGTGGCCTCGTTGGGGTGCCACATCCGTTCGCGGGCACTGGCCAGCCGCTCGTAGAGGGCGTCGTGCGGGCCCTCGCCCAGGGTGGGGACGGCGTTGGCCTCGTCGTAGAGCGCCAGCAGCGAGGCGCTGGCCTCGCGGTGCCGGGCGATCCGATGCTCCCAGGCCACGGCGTCGTCGGTCCGCTCGGCGAACTTCAGGGCCCGGGCCAGCCGCACGGCGGTCTCGAAGTCGCCAGGGTCGTGGTCCATCGCGAGCTGGTATGCCGACGCGGCCTCGCCCCAGGCGTTGCGCCCCTGCGCGGCCAGGCCGACGTGGCGGGCGAACCGCGGGCTCTCCCGCAGCTCGCGCGGCACTCGCCCGAGCGCCTCGCCCACCTCATCGGGTCGGTTGGCCAGGTCGAGGCCGGTCAGCAGGCCGTCCCAGGCGATGGGGCTCTCGGGGTGCTGGTCGACGGTCTGGCGGAGCTGCTCCAGGCCCGGCTCGACCTGGCTGCTGCGCACCTTGGCCAGGCCCAGGGCCACCCCCGCCTGGAGCTGGCCGGGCTCGGCCCGCAGCGCCGGGGCGAGCTGGTCGACCAGCGATTGCGGGTCGGGGCGGATCGCGTCCTGGCGGGTCAGCTCCAGCAGGAGCTGGGCCCGGTCGCGGCGGCTGGGCTCGTTGGGCAGCAGGCTCAGGGCCAGGGTGCGGGCCTCGGCGCGGCGGAGCTCCAGGTAGTACAGGTCGAGCAGGGCCCAGCCGGCCTCGGGCACCGAGGGGTCCAGTCGCAGCGCATCGAGCCAGCTCGTCTCGGCGGCGTCCCAGCGGCCCAGCCGGTACAGCGCCTTGCCGCGGACCAGCTCGACCAGCGCCGGCGCCACCGAGCGGTCATCGCCGATGCGGTCCAGCGCCGCCAGGGCCCGCTCGGTCTCGTCGCGCACCTGATCGTTGAGCACCCGGTCGCGATCGGTCCGCTCGATGAGCAGCTGGGCCAGCAGGAACTGCGCCTGGGCGTCGCCGGGGGCGCGCTTCAGGTGGCCCTCGACCAGGGCCTCGGCATCGTCGAACTGGCCGGCGCCGGTCAGCGACTCGAACCGACGGGTGTCGAACCGGGGCGTCGGCGCCAGGAACACCCACGAGAGCACGGCGGCGGCCACCAGGCCGGTGAGCCAGAAGATCGTGCGCTGGTTGTCGCTCATCGTTGTTCGGCCTTCTCCGGGTCGCCGCCCGGTCGCGATCGCTGGTTGGCGCCCATCCCCTGGACCGGCGGCGGGGAATGGCCCCGGATCGTCTCGACCCGACGGTGCACGGCCTCGGCCTGCTCGGCCTGGCCGGCCTGTCGGTACGCGTTCTGGAGGGTGTACAGGGTCGTGAAGTCCGACGGCGCCAGCGCCGCGGCCCGCTCGAGCGCCGCGACCGCCTCGGCCGGCTGCTGCCGCGCCAGCGCCAGCCGGCCCAGCTCCTGCCAGGCCTTGGCCTGCGACGGGTCGCGCTCCACCACCGTGCGCCAGGCGCGTTCGGCGGCCTCGAAGTCGCGGAGCTGGAAGGCGGCCTGGCCTTCGAGGATCCGCAAGGTCGGCTCGTCGTACCGCTCCAGCGCCCGGCTCAGGTGCGTCCGAGCGTCGGCGGCGCGGCCCACCGAGAGCAGGTCGTTGGCGAACTGGAACCAGTGCAGCGACCGCACCTCGGCCGGCACCACCCGCAGCTCGGGGTCGACCTGGAGCAGGGCCTCGTACTCGGCCACCGCCGGCTCGGGGCTGCTGGACTCGTGGTACATCGTCGCCAGCCGCCAGTGGGCCTCGGCCTCCGAGCCGGGGTGGTCCAGCAGCTGCCGCGCGACCTCGATCCCCTCATCGTACTGCTTGCGGGCGTAATAAAGCCCGGACAGCATCCGCAGCGCCTCGACGTCGCCCGGCCAGCGCGCCAGCAGCTCCCGGTAGGCGGCCACGGCGTCGTCGCGGCGGTTGGCCCGCACGATGGCATACGCCCGCACGGCCAGGTCGTCCCGGCCCAGCGGGGCCCCCCGTCGGTAGTACGCCTCGGCCGCGTCCGGTTCGTCGAGCCGGCTCAGGCACCGACCCGCCAGCCGGGCCGCGTCGCGGCTCCACGGCCGGCGCTCCAGGTGCTCCAGCGCCAGCCGCAGCGTCTGCGCCCGCGCCGACGGCTCGATCGCCCGAGGCTCCTCGGCCAGCGCCCTGGCCAGCGCGTCCGATCGGGTCAGGTTCCAGGCCGTGAGCGCCAGGAGCCCGAGCAGCACGAACAGCCGGCCCCAGCGGGCATGACTCCAGCCTCGGGTCATGGAATTGCAGTGCCCCGATCCGATCCGGTCCCGTCTGCGGGCCAAGGCGCCCGCCGCCAGGGTCGCGCCGTCGCGCCGGCCACCCTCAGGAGCTATCTTAGCCCCCCGCCGCGTCGGCAGACAGGGCCCCGGACGCAAGACCCCGGCCCGGGACCGACCGGGGGCCCTCGACCGGGGTCGCACTCGCACCCGGAGCCGTCGCGACCGCCCCGTCGAACGGGGCCGCCGGCGGCCGCACGGCAGGGCTCAGTTGAACGTGTCCATGGAGACGACCTCACCCCCGTTGGGGGTGGCGATGG
>CAZUZD010000272.1:0-8715 GCA_964624465.1 uncultured Isosphaeraceae bacterium | reverse complement strand
GTGATCGCCATCATCGGGGTGCTGATCAGCTTGCTGCTGCCGGCCGTCCAGAGCGCCCGCGAGGCCGCCCGCCGCGCCCAGTGCAGCAACAACCTCAAGCAGTTCGGCATCGCGCTGCACGCGTATCACGACGCCAACGGCTCGTTCCCCTCGGGCTACCTGACCCAGATCGGCGGCGGCCCGGTGATGGGCGTGCCCGACCCGCTGACCCGCGACACCGGCCCCGGCTGGGCGTGGGGCACGCAGCTCCTGCCGTACATGGAGCAGGGCCCGGTGTACTCCGCCCTGAACGTGAACCTGCCGTGCTGGGCGCCCGCCAACACGACCGGGGCGCTGACGACCCTGAGTTCGCACCTCTGCCCGTCGGCCAGCGAGAACAGCACGAACTATCAGGTGCTCGACGAGTCGGGCGGGTTCCTGGCCCGGTTCGCCCGCTCGCACTACGGCGCCAACGCCGGCCGCCAGGAGCCGTGGGCTTACGCTGAGGACGACTGGACCAGGCTCGCCGACGGGCCGTTCTACCGCAACTCGCGCACGGCCATCAGCAGCATCTCCGACGGCACCACCAACACGATCTTCCTGGGCGAGCACAGCCCGGTGCTCAGCGACAAGACGTGGGTGGGCGTCGTGCCGGGGGCCATCGGGTGCCCGACGCCGCGGTTCGCCTTCTCGGCGTGCGACGTGGCGGCCACCCAGACCCTCCTGCACAGCGGCCCGAATCCCTGGGAAGATCCGCCGATGGTGCACCCGCCCAACGCGCGCACCTGCAAGCTCTGCCAGATGTATTCCGAGCATCCCGGCGGCTGCAACGTCCTCATGGGCGACGGCAGCGTCCGGTTCGCCAAGAGCACGATCAACCAGACGGTGTGGATGGGCCTGCACACGATCGCGGGCGGGGAGGTGATCAGTGCCGACGCGTATTGAACGACCCGGTCACGGCCGTCGCATCGGCGGCCTGGCGGCCCTGGGCCTGCTGGCGGCGCTGGCGCTCCTGCCCGGCTGCTCGAACCAGCCACAGATCGAGGGTGAGAGTCGCGAGCTGATCGTGGCCCTGGCCACGGCCACGTCGATGCAGAGCACCCAGCTGCTGACCGCCAGCGCCGGCCAGATCGAGGCCAGGCACCGGGAGGGCGAGCTGAACGATCGGCAGTACGAGGCGATGGCGGTGATCGTGGCGCTGGCGAAGGCGGGCGACTGGGCCCAGGCCCAGGAGCGGGCCTACAACCTGCGCGACGCCCAGGAGCCCACCGCGGCCGACCTCCAGAAGGTCACCGAGCGCAAGCTCGACGGCCACCACGGCATCAAGCCGACGAAGTCCGGCCGGGGCAAGACCTCCTGACGGCGGGTTCGACCCACCCGGAACCGACGTCGACCACGGCGCCGCGCGGCCTCACCTCCGCGCGGCGCCGTGGCGTTGCGCGCGGGTGGCCGATAGGATGGGCCGGTCGCCGTCCCCGGCGCTCCCCCTTCCGCATGGTCACGGGCCCGCCGATGTCTGCCACGTTCCTGCTCTGGTCCAGCGTCGCGCTCCTGACCCTGCCCTGGCTCCTCGGCCCGCGTCGCGGCCAGCCGCGCGGCGAGGTCCGCGGCGTGCTCCGCCTGCTCTGGCACCTGAACCGCCTGTACTGCCACGTCATGCACGGCCTCGAGCTGGCCGTCACGCCGGTGGTGCCCGCCAGCGGCCCCGCGCTGCTGGTGGCCAACCACACCTGCGGCGTGGACCACATGCTGATCCAGGCGCAGGTCGACCGCACCCTCGGGTTCATGGTCGCCGAGGAGTACTACAACTGGACGGCCGTCCGCCCGTTTGCGAAGGCGACCGGCGCGATCCCGGTCAAGCGCGACGGCCGCGACCTCTCGGCCATGCGGGCGGCCCTGCGATCGCTCAAGGAGGGCCACGTCGTGCCCCTGTTCCCCGAGGGGAAGATCACCCCCGAGTCGGGCGAGTACCTCGGACCGGGTAAGCCGGGAGCCGCCTACCTGGCGCTGCGGGCCGGCGTGCCGATCATCCCGGCGTACCTCCGGGGCACGCCCCGCACCGACGACATCCTGGCCGCGCTGCGCACTCCCTCGCACGCCCGCGTCACCTTCGGGCCGCCGATCGACCTGTCCGACCTGACCAGCGACAACGATCGCGAGCGCGAGAATCTGGCCATCGCCACCGAGCGTCTGATGGCCGCGCTCCGCGACCTCAAGGACCGCCTGGACGCCGGCGAGCAGCCCGTGGCCGCCACCCTCGAGCCCCGCCGCGTCGCGGCCACGGCCCCGGTCACCGCCCCGCGCTGACGGGACCCATCGCCGCTCCGCGAGGGTGTCGACCCATGCTCGACCGCCCCGAGCCCCGACCGCCGCTGGACGCCTACCCGATCGCCTTCAGGCCGCTGCAACCGGCAACGCCGCTGGGCAACGCCGGCGGCTTCAGCGGTACCCGGCTCTGGCGGTTCGAGGCCGCCACGGGGCCGTACCTCGCTCGTGCCTGGCCGGTCGACGGCCCGGTCCTGGACCGGCTGCGGCAGCTCCACGCCTGGCAGGCCCGCCTGGCTCCGCTCCAGATCGTGCCTCTGCCCTGCCCCGCTCTCAGCGGCTGCACCGTCGTGGCCCGGGATGGCCGGCTCTGGCAGGTGGAACCCTGGCGCCCCGGCCGCGCCGAGCCGCACGGGTCGACCGACCCGGCCCGCATCGCCCTGGCCTTCCGCACGCTGGGCCTGGTGCACGAACGCCTGGCCGCGATCGGCGACCGCGGCCCCAGCCCCGGCCTGGCGGCGCGGGCCCACGAGCTGGACGCCTGGATCCGGGGCGGGTTCGACGCCCTGGACGCACGGCTGGCCCTCGCCCCGGCCTCCGACGAGCGGGACCTGGCCGCCCGCTGGTCGGCCCTGGCCCGACGGCTGGCCCCGGCCGTCCTGGTCGCAAGCCGCACGGCGGCGACCCGCGTCGTGGCGCGCCAGCCGTGCCTGCGTGATGCCCGTCGCGACCACTTCCTGTTCACCGACGACCGGTTGACCGGCCTGGTCGACTTCGGCGCCATGGACCTCGAGCACCCGATCGCCGACGTCGCCCGCCTGATCGGCGACTGGCCCGTCCTCGACCCGATGCTCCGCGCCCATGCCCTGGCCAGCTACGCCGCCCTGAGGCCGCTCGACGCCGACGCCACCACCCTGCTCGGCCCCTTCGAGCAGTCGGGCACCGTGCTCGCGGCCGGCCAGTGGGCCCGCTGGGCGTGGCTGGAGCCGCGAAACTTCGAGGACCCCGGCGCGGTGGCCCTGGGCCTGAGACGCGGGCTCGAGCGGCTCGATGCCCTGGCCGGCCGCACCCTGGCCCTGGAGTGACGGGCAGCCCCGCCGGGCGGATCAGCTGATCGTCGAGGAGCCGGTCATGAGCCGACGGGTCTCCTCCTGATCGATGGCGACCCGCTGGATCGCCACCGCACGGCCGGTCTCCGTGTCGATCTCGACCAGAGCGCCACAGAGCCTGGGGTCGCCGCTGGCGACGTCGAAGTGCACGGGCATCGGGCCCAGGGCCCCGGCCATGACACGGTCGATCCGGCGGCCGATGATCGACTCGTACGGGCCGGTCATGCCCACGTCGGTCTGGTAGGCCGTGCCCCGCGGCAGGATCTGCTCATCGGCCGTGGGCACGTGCGTGTGCGTGCCGAGCACGGCCGAGACCCGGCCGTCGAGGTAGCGGCCGAGGAGCTGCTTGTCGCTGGTCGCCTCGGCGTGCACGTCGACGAGGATCGTCTTGGTCGCCGGCCCGATTGCCTCCAGGATCCGGTCAGCGGCGCGGAACGGGCAGTCGATCGGCTTCATGAAGGCGCGGCCCAGCACGGTGAAGACGGCCACCTTGGTGCCGTCGCGGGCCTCGGCCAGCACGTACTCGGGGCCGGGGGCGTCGGTCGGGTGGTTGGCCGGCCGGCAGAGCTTGTCGGACTCCTGGAAGAGGGTCAGCACCTCGTCCTTGCGGTAGGCGTGGTCGCCCAGGGTGATGACGTCGACGCCGGCGTCGATGAGTTCCTCGTACGTGCTCTCGGTGATGCCCGAGCCGCCCGCGACGTTCTCGGCGTTGCAGACGACCAGCCCGATGCCCCAGCGCGGGATCAGCCTCGGCAGCGCCTGGCTGATGACCTTGCGGCCGGGGCCCCCGACCACGTCGCCGATGAACAGGACCTTCAGGGGCATGGCGAACTCGCTCTCCGGCGACGGCCTGGAGTCGGGGACAGACACGGGCGGGCGTTCGCAGGTCGCAGCCGGATTCCCCGCAAGGGGCAGGCCTGGCCGGCGGCGTCCCGCGGGGGCGGGACTGGCGTCAGCGGGCGTACTCGACGGCGCGGGTCTCGCGCATGACGGTCACCTTGACCTCGCCGGGATACGTGAGCTGCTCCTGGATCGCCTGGGCGATCTCGCGGCAGAGGCGGTGGGCGGCCTGGTCGTCGAGCTGGGCGCTGTCGACCAGCACCCGGACCTCGCGGCCCGCCTGGATGGCGTACGCCTGATCGACGCCGGGGAAGCCGCAGACCAGGCTCTCCAGCTCCTCGAGCCGGCGGACGTACTTCTCCAGGGTGTCGCGGCGGGCGCCCGGGCGGCTGGCGCTGATGGCGTCGGCGGCGGCGACGAGCACGGTGTACGGGTTCTCGATCCGGAGGTCGTCGTGGTGCCCGAGCGCGGCGTGCACCACCTCCTTGCCCTCGCCGAATCGCTTGCAGAGCTCGGCCCCGATCGCCGGGTGGCCGCCCTCCATCTCGTGGTCGGCGGCCTTGCCCACGTCGTGCAGCAGCCCGCAGCGCCGGCCCAGCGTGCCGTCCAGGCCGATCTCCTCGGCCAGCATGCCGGTCAGGTACGCGACCTCGACGGAGTGCCGCAGCACGTTCTGCGAGTAGCTGGTGCGGAACTTCAGGCGCCCGAGGTAGTGCAGCAGCTTCTCGTGCAGGCCGGGCACGTTCGCCTCCTGGGCGGTGACCCGGCCGACCTGCAGGATGTGCTGCTCCATCTCCTGCTGCGTCTCGGCGACGATCTCCTCGATGCGGGCCGGGTGGATGCGGCCGTCCTGGATCAGCTTCTCGAGCGCCAGCTTGGCGACCTCGCGACGGACGCTGTCGAAGCCGGTGACGATGACGATGCCGGGCGTGTCGTCGACGATCACGTCCACGCCGGTCGCCTTCTCGAAGGCGCGGATGTTCCGCCCTTCGCGGCCGATGATCCGGCCCTTGAGGTCGTCGGAGGGGATGTCGACGGTGCTGGTGGTCGTCTCGGCGGTGTGCGAGGCGGCGTAGCGCTGGATGGTGCTGGCCAGGATCGCCCGCGACTTCTCCTGGGCCGTCTCGCGCAGGGTCTGCTCGAACTTCAACACCCGGCCGCCGAGCTCGTGGTCCAGCTCCTGATCAAGGCGGGCGAAGAGGGCGTCACGGGCCTGCTCGGCGGTGTAGCCGCTGATCCGCAGGAGCTGGTCGCGCTGGTCGACGAGGACCTGGCGGCTCTCCTGCTGGCGGCGGTTGACCTCCTCCTGCTGCTCGGCGAGGAACCGCTGCACGTTCTCGAAGTCGCGCTCCTTGCGGGCGATCAGGTCGAGCTTCTGGTCGAGGGCGTCGGAGCGCTTCTCGAGCCGGGTCTCCTGCTCGCGGACGCCGCGGCGGGCCTCCTCGATCTCGCGGTCGATCTGCTCGCGGCGCCGCAGGGCTTCCTCCTTGGCGCGGAGGTCGGCCTCCTTGCGGATCGACTCGGCCTGGAGCCCGGCGGCGGCGAGCACCTCCTGCGCCTGGCCCCGGGCCGTGCGCAGGCCGAGCCGCGCCAGCAGTTGCCCGGCGGCGAAGGCACCGGCCATCCCGAGCAGGATGCCGACGAGCAGGCCGAGCACCAGGTTGAGCGTCTGCGGATCCAAGAGCCAGCCCCACTTTCTCGGTTCGAGAGCCTGAGCGCCCGCCAGTGCGCCTGCAGGGGCGACGCCGGGGTCGGGAGGGCCGAGGGGGGGCTGGAACGGGAGGATCTGGGCGCGCGCCGCCGCCGGCCAGGGTCAGCAGCCCGCAGGGTCCCGGCGCACGATCGGCGAGCGAGGACGCCCGTCGCGGTGAGGCCGAGGTTGGGGCTGCCGGAGGCGTGAGCGGACTCCGACCGGTCGCGGGACGGGCCGGAAGCCCTCCGGACCCGGGCGGGCCATCCCCGCGGCCGGCCTCAGGCTCATGATCCAGCCGTCCGGCCACGACGAGCCGGGGCGCGCGCGATCTCGCCGGCCGGCCGCGATGGCCCCGGCGATCCCGAGCAGTCCCAGCACCATCAGCAGCACGCCCAGCTCGATCACGCCTCGAGATGCCTCGGTCGCAGGTTGTGTCGACTCGGGACGCCCCGGGCCCCGGTCCCGGCCAGGCCCGCAGGCCGACCCGAACCGCTTCCGGGGGCAAACGCCCCGATGGATCCAGTCCCATACCAGGGCGACGCGGCCTCGGGCCACAGGCCCGCTGCGCGCTCCGCCGTCCAGGGCCCTCGCAACGTCTCCGTGGCGAGTGCAACAGGCGATCGTACCAGAACCGGAGTGACAATCAATCGGCCAGCGCAGCCGGCTTCCCGCCCGCCACCGCTCAATCCAGCCGGGGCAGCCGATCGGGCGCAATCTCGTTCAGCAGCGGGGCCTGCGCGTCCTTGGGCGAGAGCACCGGGTCGGCCACCGGCCACGCGATCCCCAGCGCCGGGTCATCCCAGCGCACGCTCAGCTCGCAGTCGGGCCGATAGGTCGTCGTGCACTTGTAGAGGAACACGGCCTCGGCGCTGGTGACCGCGAACCCGTGGGCGAAGCCGGGCGGGATGTAGAGCTGCCGGCCGCTCTCGCCGCTGAGCTCGACGCCGTACCACTGGCCGAAGTGCGGCGAGCCGACCCGCACGTCGACGGCGACGTCGAAAACCGAGCCCTGCAGGACCATCACCAGCTTGCCCTGCCCGTGCGGGTTCTGGAGGTGCAGCCCGCGCAGCACCCCCCGGCGCGAGACCGAGAGGTTGTCCTGCACGAACGGCATCGGCAGCCCGGCGGCCTCGTAGCGCGCCTGGCTCCAGGCCTCGACGAAGTGCCCGCGGTCGTCCCGGTACACCTTCGGCTCGACGACGAGAACGCCCGGCAGCGGGCTGGCAGTGACATTCATCCGTTCACCTGGCGGCAGAGACTCGGTGGCCGTCGGCAGCCGGCGGCCATCCGAGCTTCATAAATATCCGCAAGCGCTGCGGCCGGACAACCGTAAGGTTTCGACCCGGTGACGATCGCGGTTGACGCGTCCGGGGGGGCTCACTACCCTTGGGCCGCCATCCAGGGACCGGGTCGCGGCCCGGGGGGAACGCGCCAGGGAACCGTCACCAGGGAGGGTCGGTCGGATGCTCGCGAGCCATGACGCGCGGGATCGTGGGCCGGCTCGGGCCCCGGACCGCTGGGCGTTCCTGCTCAGCACCACGGCGGCCGCCGGCGACCTGAAACGCCACCTCGGGTCGGCCGACTACTCGTATGGCTTCGTGTTGCAGGCCCTCACCCCGGTGCTCGAACGCCTGGGGCGCTGGGAGCTGGTCGCGAAGCCCGAGAGCAGCCTGTCCTTCCGCGCGGCCGTGGCCGAGGCGCAGGGCGAGCGGCCCGTGCACCTGGCGCTGCACCCGCCGCAGAATGCGTACTTCGCCCCCGACCTGCCCAACATCCTGTTCCCGTTCTGGGAGTTCCCCGAGCTGCCCGACCGCGACTTCGGGCACGACACCCGCCAGAACTGGGTGCGGATGTGCCGGGGCGTCGACCTGGTGCTCTCGGCCTGCTCGTTCACGGCCGAGGCGTTCGCCCGCGCCGGGGTCTCGTGCCCGGTGGCTCAGGTGCCTGTGCCGCTGGAGCCCTGGCCGTTCGAGCTGGCGCCCTGGGACCCGTCGCGGTCGTGGACCCACGTCTGCCGGCACCTGGTCATCGGCGGCGACCGCACGGGCGCGGCGGCCTTCCCGCCCGACCCACCCGCCGGCGGCCCGTTCTGGCTCCGACCGGCCCGCGGGCACTACCAGCGGCACCTGAAGCCCTGGCTGAACCTCGACACGATCCACCTCGCCCAGCGGGTGAGGCGCCGGGTGCTGCGGGTGCCCGACGAGCCGACCCCGGTGCTGCCGCGCACGCCGCTGACGCTCTCCGGCCTGGTCTTCACCAGCCTGTTCAACCTGGGTGACCGCCGCAAGAACGCCCGCGACCTGCTGTCCGCGTTCCTGGTCGCATTCCGGGACCGCCCCGACGCCACGCTGGTCCTGAAGCTGGCCACCAGCGCCACCCGCGAGTTCCACGACCTGGCCGAGTTCCGCGCCCTGTACCTCGGCCTGGGCCTGGAGCACCGCTGCCGGGTGGTCGTGCTGACCGACTTCCTCGACGATGAGGCGCTGGCCGGCCTGTATCGGGCCTCGACCTTCTACGTGAACACGAGCAAGGCCGAGGGCGCCTGCCTCCCCTTGCAGCAGGCGCTGGCCGCGGGCCGGCCGGCGATCGCGCCGGATCACACATCCATGGCCGACTACCTCGACCCCGAGGTCGGCCTGGTGGTCGCCTCGGCCCCCGAGCCGACCTTCTGGCCGCACGACCCCGAGCGCCGCTGCGAGACGACCTGGGCCCGACTCGACTGGGAGAGCCTGCGGAGCCGGTTCGTCGAGGCCGCCGCCATCGCCGACGGCGACCGCCCGCGCTACGACCGGCTGGCCGAGGCCGCCCGCCGTCGGCTCCGCGACTACG
>CAZUZD010000271.1:0-8718 GCA_964624465.1 uncultured Isosphaeraceae bacterium | reverse complement strand
TTCGACGGCATTGTGCCATCTCTCAGGGCGCGCCCACCATTCGTGGGGAAGGTCACTGTTCGGCACCTGAATGTTTGCGCAGTACGACGGGGAGAAGCCCGAGAAGATCGACACCGACGTCGATGGCAGACTCGGCTGGTGGCGCGACACCCGGTTCGCCATCGAGACGCCCAGGTTCATCATGGGCGGGGTGGCTCTGAACTTTGTCGAGTGGGCCAACGGCCCAGGCGCCGGCAAGGGGCGAGACTGGAAGAACCCGAAGGGGCACTACGCCATCGCCCAGCTCAGCCCGTGGGTGCTCTGGCCGCCGGACGGCCTGAATCTCAAACAGGGTACAAACGGCGAGCTGTTCGGGTACGGCTACCTGTCCACGCCGCTCACCACGGCCAAGAGGACCACCGCCAGGCAGGACGTGCCCACCGGCAACCAGTGCTGGACGCTGTTCCTGAACACCGGCAATTTCAAGGGGCCGGTCACCTTCATCGTGCCACACTTCTGGTCGAAGCCGAGGGTCGATAAGCCCGAACTCGGCGGGCTTTTCCTCGACATCCGGCCGCCCGACCCGAACAAGGCCGTGCCGATGGAGACGCAGCACATCCCGGCGAACATCGCGAGGGACGCGAAGGGGGGGCCTACGCCCGCGTCGCCCCCACCCAGTTCCCGGCGAAAGCCGTCGGCGACGCCCCGCTCATCCACCGCATCACCGCGTACAACCGGTCGGCGCTGTGGGACAGCGTCGGGGGATGGTTCAACGGCGGGAGGGAGGGGGCCGGTACCATCGACCCGAAGGCATCAGTCGTCCAGACCTTCCAGGGCGGCGGGGCGACGTGGCAGATCTACCCGCCGAACACCGAGCACGACAACCGGGCGTCGCTCGCGTGGAGTTTGTTCGCCACCCCAACCGCCCTGGATGAGACGACCTACGGGTATCGTTGGGGCACGGCCGTGACGAAGGCCGACACCGTCATCACCCTCCCCGAGCACTACCGCCTGGAGAACGACGCGGAAGGCAAGGAGCGATGGACCGTGGTCAGCGCGACTGAGGTGCCGGCCGAAACCGGGCTGGCGAAGGTGGAATTCCCGCAGCGACGCGAGCCGGCGCGAATGCGGCTCACAAGGAAATCGCCAAGAATTACCCCGGCTACGCGGGCCAGGGGTGCGAGATCGCCGGCTTCGTGTGGTGGCAGCGGCACAAGGACACCGGCAGCAAGGCCGATGCCAGCAGGTACAGGGAAGAACCTGGAGCGGCTGATCGAGTGCCTGCGGAAGGACTACGACGCGCCGAAGACGAAGTTCGTGCTGACCACCGGCTTCGAGAACCCCGGCACCGAGGGCACGGGCAAGCGGATCGCCGAGGCCCTGCTCGCGGTCGGCGACGCGAGGAGGTATCCGACGTTCGCCGGTAACGTGAAGGCGGTGGACCACCGCGACCTGTGGCGGACGGCGGACGTGTCGCCCAAGAACCAGGAGTACCACTACAATCGCGATCCAGTGACCTACCTGGAAATGTGCCTGCGCCTTGGGCGGGCGATGGCCGAACTCCTGAAGAGGGCCGCGAAATGACCCGTCTTTTCTCCCTCGGACTGCTGATGATGGCGGTCGTGCCGGCGCCGCTGTCGGCCAGCGAGCCAATGAAACCGAACGTCGTGTACATCCTGGCCGATGACCTCGGATACGGCGACCCCGGCTGCTACAACCGGAAGTCGAAGATCCCGACGCCGAACATCGACCGACTGGCGGCGGAGGGCGTGCGGTTCACCGACGCACACTCGCCATCGGCCGTCTGCACCCCCACCCGCTACGCCCTGCTGACAGGCCGGTACGCCTGGCGGACGCGGCTACAGCGGAACGTTCTCGGGCCGTTCGCTCCGCCGCTGATCGACCACAAACTGCTGACCGTGCCGGCGATGCTCCGCGCGAACGGGTACGCCACCGCGTGCGTCGGAAAGTGGCACCTTGGTTGGGGCTGGCCCAAGCCCGACCCCGGCGGCCAGCGCGACTTCACGAAGCAGATTCCCGACGGCCCGACGACCCGCGGGTTCGATTCGTACTACGGCACGGACGTGCCGAACTACCCGCCTTACTGCTTCATCGAGAACGACCGCACCGCCGGCATCCCGTCGGAGGCGGCCCCGGCCGGCCGCGACTCGTTCAACATCGCCGGCCCGATGATGCCGGGCTGGAAGCTCGTGGACGTGCTACCGGCGCTGGAGAGGCGCACGGTCGAGTTCATCGGAACGGCGGCGAAGGGCGGCAAGCCGTTCTTCCTGTACCTGCCGCTCACCTCGCCGCACTTCCCGGTCGTACCGTCGGCCGAGTTCCAGGGGAAGAGCAACGTCGGCAAGTACGGCGACTTCGTGGCGCAGACAGATCACGTCGTGGGCGCGGTGCTGGCCGCGCTGAAGGCGGCCGGGGTCGCGGAGCATACGCTCGTGATCTTCACAAGCGACAACGGGCCGGAGATCACCGGCGAGGTGGACCCAGGCGCGTACGACCGGCTGAAGCAGTTCGGTCACGCGAGCATGGGATGCCTGCGCGGGGCGAAGCGGGACGCCTGGGAGGGCGGGCATCGGGTGCCGTTCGTTGCCCGCTGGCCGGGGAAGATCCCCGCGGGGACGACCTGCGACGAGACGGTCTGCCACGTCGATCTGATGGCGACGCTCGCCGCTGTGTTGGGGGTGAAGCTGCCCGCCGATGCCGGTGTGGACAGCGTCAGCTTCCTCCCGGCGTTGCTCGGCGAGAAGCGGGTCGCGCCGCTACGGGAGGCGACCGTCCATCACAGTGGCCACGGGAGGTTCGCCATCCGTAAAGGCGACTGGGTGCTGATCCTCGCGCCGTCCGGCGACGACAACGCCAGTCATGGCGAACCGGCCTGGTTCCGCGCGGATCGCGGGTATCGCGATCACAACGAACCCGGCGAGTTGTACAACCTGGCCGAGGACCCCGCGCAGAAGGACAATCGGTATGCCGCCGAGCCGGTCAAGGTGAACGAACTGGCCGCCCTGATGGCCCGGTACGTCGCGGACGGCCGCAGCACGCCGGGGCCGAAGCAGGCGAACGACGTGGACGTCGTTTGGGACAAACGGTCCAAGTGAAACACACTGCGGGGGTGACCGGATGTCACCCGCCGTGCTGATCACGTTGGCATCGCTCGCGTCCGATCCGGACTTCACGCCGGACCGGAGCAAGCTGCCCGTCCTGCCGCCGAAGGGCGAGAGTGTCCTCTTCGACTGCACTGTCGAAAACCAGCGCAGCCGCCAGAATCATGAGGTTGTGAGTCAGTACCCGCATCAGGGCCTCGCGCTTATGGCTCGGCCAGCGTCGGGCTCGCAACGCCGCGCCCATCAGCCGCGTGTTCCGCGAGAATCCGCTCTCGATCTGCCACCTCTGGCTGTGGACCATGCGATGGCGCGAGCCCCGCCGCTTGCAGCGGAACCGCTTGACCCTCTGCCGCCGGCAGCGCGTCTTCGGCCACTTCCGGCCTGCTTTGCACCGGTTCAACGGGATACCCGTCGAGCGGATGCCCAGCCGCTCGCGGGCAGCCAGAGCGTGGTGTGACGGCCGCTGAGAAAACGGTTCTTCCGGAATGCCATCCAGTTAAGCCGGAAGTCTTTAAGCCATCGATTGTTGACGCAACACACTTCTCGGCCGGATCATGTACGGGTGCTTCTTCGCCCTCCGCTTCTTGCACCGGGGCTCCACACGGTTCGGGCGGTGGGGGTTCACGACCAAATCCGCCAATTTCGCACCGGCTGGAGCGCTCGATAGCCAGCGTAACGCGTCCACGAAACTGATCCGCTCCAGAGGCACCTCTTGCCGCCCGCTCGCCTGCAGCATCACGAGGCGAACCAGGTTGTACACGATCGCGAAGGCGTACACCTCCTTGAGGACACCTGCCTCGGTCTTGCGGTACAGGACATCCATGGCGAGCGTCGTCTTCAGGTGTGCCAGGTTCGTCTCCACCCCCCAGCTCTTGAAGTACAGCATGGCCAGTTCGGTCGCCGGAGACGCGTCTGCGTCCAGCAGCGTGGTGACCAGGTTGACCGTCCACACGCGGTATCCTCGACGATCGACATGATACTGGCACTCCCGGACTGTGAGCGTCACCGGCAACGCCGTGAACGCCTCGGCCGTCATCCACGTCGGCCGGTCATACGGGCGGTACCACTCCACGACCTGATCCGTGGGACCGAGCGAGCGGACCCAGCGCGACCGGGCTCTGCCGGTCAGCTTCGGCGAGTTCCACCGCGGCGGATTGGGGCGATCCGGAGTGAAATCCACGACGCGCCGCTGGGTCATCCGGAAGACGCCGTGGATCCCTCGGTCCATGAGCAGGGCCAGATGGGCGTACGTGCCGAACGCACGGTCACCGATCAGGATGTTGTCAGGACGCAACTCGGGGTGAAGCTGGGCGACCCGCGACATCTCGTGCGAGCAGAGCGGCGCGATGATCACCTTCTGGAGCAGTCCGGAGCCGGCGTGAAAGAGGGCCAGGACCCGGGCCACCGGCAACCTGCACCCCTTGGCCTGATTGGTCGGCTGGCCATAGGCGCGTTGCAGGTCCGGAGTGTCGGGCATGCTCACGCCGATGCCATCGACCAGCCAGGTGGGATGGCCTCGCCACCGCCCAGCCGGATCGCGGAGGGGCTGACAGATCTGAACCAGCCTCCCGAGCAGCTTCTGGAGGACGATCAGTGGGAGGCGAGACCGCGCCTGGCAGTAAGCCGAGTCGGTGAAGGCCATGCCGGCGAGGTGTGGGAGATGGGCGCAGGCAGTGTTGCCGTGATGGATCTGGAGCAGGAAGAGATGGATGGTGGTCACGGGGTTGAGGCGCCGCTCACGCCAGCGGTGGCCGGAATCGCGGCAACCCTGTCGCAGTGAATCCGGGTCCAGGAGCCCGGCGAGATCCGAACGGATGTGGCGTAAGGCGTCGGCCAGTGACAGGGTCATGGCGGGCCCTCCGTGTTTGCCGTGTCGACACGGAGCCGATTCTGGGCCACGTCTGCGACACACGGCAACTGCCAGCAACCACCGAGGGCGTAGGGCTTGAGCTAAACTGGATGGCATTCCGGGATAGCCCCGCCTACACGCAGAGTTCCACTCACCGACCGTCACAGCCGGCCACGGATCGCCCCGATTGCTGGTACTGGGGCAAGACCGCCGCAGAGGGCTGCGGGAGAGGTTCGATCTCCCGAGATCGACTCACTTCCGCATCCAACGCGGCGGTCTGGCTCGCAGGCTGGGTGTGACCGCCGCCCGGACCCGGTCCTCGGCCTTGAGCCGGGGGCTGCTCCTCATCGAAGTTGACGCCAGGTGCCCGAGCAACAAGGAAGTGTGGAGGCACGAGGCTCTCGCAGTCCGTTCGAGGACCGAGTGGGCTTGCCATCGACTGGGGTCCATCATCAGAGTAAGTTGAGAGCAGTATGTGCTAAATTTTTTCGACCGGAGTCGACAGCTTGCCGTGACTCCCAGGAGCTCGAATGATTCTGAAATGTCGAATGTAACGGTGCTCCTGGACGCTGCAGCGGCCGGCGATGGCAAGGCTGCGGCCGAGCTACTGCCGCTCGTCTACGACGAATTGCGGAAGCTGGCCGCTGCGCGCATGGCATCCGGATCACCCGACCAGGTGCTTCAGCCGACGGCGCTGGTTCACGAGGCGTACCTCCGCCTCGTGGCTCCCGCCGACGCGATCCGATGGGAGAACCGCGGGCACTTCTTCGCGGCGGCCGCGGAGGCCATGCGCCGGATCCTGGTCGATGCCGCTCGCCGCAAGTTAACCGAGAAGCATGGCGGCCACCATCGCCGGGTCACTCTGACCGATGTCCCGGCCGAGCCGGAGGCGGCCGACCAGCAAATCCTCGCCCTGGATGCGGCCCTGACCCGGTTCGCCTCCGAGGATTCGGTCGCCTCCCGGCTGGTCGAACTCCATCATTTCGGTGGACTCTCGATCGAGGAGGCGGCGCAGGCCCTGGGGCTGTCCCGGGCCACCGCCTACCGCAACTGGACCTATGCCAGGGCCTGGCTCCGTGACTCCATCTCCCGGGCGGATCCGGACTCCTGAACGCCTGGCCAGAGAGATGACCGGGGCGTCAGCCACTTGGCCTGGCGGCGACGCGACTCTGGAATCATACGCGTTTCCTGGAAGCGGTGAGACAATCCACGACGGTTCTCGCATGGAAGGTTGACCCCTAACCCGGAGCGACCATGCGAACCGACCCGAACCGCATCAAGGCGATCTTCCTGGAAGCCGCCGAACAGCCGGACGGCGCCGCCCGGATCGCATTCCTGGACCGCGTCTGCGATGGCGATGTTGCGCTCCGGGAACGGGTTGATGCGCTCCTGCGGTCCCATGACGAGTCCGGCAGCTTCCCCGGCACGCCGGCCGACATGGGCCACGCGCCGACGATGGCGTTCGAAGCACCGCTCACCGAGAGTGACCCGCTCAAGACCCTCGCCGATGAGGAGTTCGATGGGCTACCGTTCCTCACGCCCGCCCACCGCCCCGAGTCGCTCGGTCGGATCGGGCATTACGAGGTGCTCGAAGTCCTCGGCAGGGGCGGATTCGGCATCGTCTTCCGCGCCTTCGACGAGGTGCTCCACCGCGTAGTGGCCATCAAGGTGCTGTCACCACAGATGGCGGCCACCTCTCCCGCCCGGAGACGGTTCCTGCGCGAGGCTCGATCGTCGGCCAAGGTGCGGCACGAGAATATCGTCCAGGTCTATGCGGTCGAAGAGTTACCGCTGCCCTATCTTGCGATGGAGTTCATCCCCGGTGAGACGCTCCAGCAGCGGCTCGACCGCACGGGCCCGCTGGAGACCGCGGACGTCCTGTGGATCGGCCGGCAGATCGCCGATGGGCTAACAGCCGCGCACGCCGAGGGGTTAATCCACCGCGACATCAAGCCCGGGAACATCCTGATCGAGGCGGGCCCGAACCAGCGCGTCAAGATCACCGACTTCGGGCTGGCCAGGGCGGCCGACGACGCCAGCATGACCCAGTCCGGCGTCGTGGCTGGAACGCCGATGTACATGGCCCCCGAACAGGCGCAGGGCGACAAGCCTCGGCAGCGTGCTCTACACGATGTGCTCTGGCCGGCCGCCGTTTCGCGCGAACAGCACGCTAGCCGTCCTCAAACGCGTGACCGAGGACACGCCGCGGCCCATCCCGGAGATTATCCCCGAGGTGCCGCGGTGGCTCTGTGACATCATCACCCGGCTGCATGCCAAGAACCCGGACGAGCGCATCGCCACGGCGCAGGAACTGGCGAATCTGCTGACTCATGGACTGGCGGCAATCCAGCGACCGGGGAGTCCGCCATCATTCTCGGAGGTCCGGCCCGCGCTGGCGGATCCGCCAGCCTTTGCAAAGAGAGCCCCCGATGGAAGCGTGTCACCTGCGATCCCGGAGCGTGCGACTGGACCGTGGGTGAGCAAACGCCGGTGGATCACCGCCGCGGCCCTGCTCCTGATGACGCTCGGGGGCTTCGGGGTTACGGAGGCGACGGGCGTGACCGATGTTCGGGGGACGGTCATTCGCCTGCTCTCGCCGGAGGGGACGCTGGTTATCGAGGTCGACGATCCCAGGGTCAGCGTCCAGATTGACGGGTCGGACATCGTCATCACGGGCGCAGGGGTCCGGGAAATTCGCATGAAACCGGGCAGCCACACCGTCGAGGCCCGCAAGGGCGGCCAGATCGTCAGTCAGGAACTGGTCACCGTCGCGAAGAACGGCCGGCGCGTGGTGCGAGTCAGGCAGGAGCCATCGCCAGCGAACGCGAAACCTACCGCAAACCCGCCCCTCGCTCCGCGGTCCGCCGACGAGACCGCCTGGGGTCGCGTTGTGGCGGCGCTCTCGGCATCCGAGCAGGTCAAGGCCGTGAGTGCCCGCCTGAAGGAGCTCAATCCTCACTTCGACGGCGTCGTCATACCCACCATTGAGAATGGCGTCATCAGGGGACTGGAGTTCAACGCGGACGAGGTGAGCGACATCTCGCCGCTGCGGGTGCTGACCAGGCTGAGGACTCTGAATTGTTCCGGCACGGGAGACCGCCAGGGGCTCCTGACCGACCTCTCGCCGCTGAGCGGCCTGCCCCTGACGAGCCTGAACGTCTCGAAGAGCCAGCTGGTCGACCTCTCGCCGCTCAAGGGCAAGCCCTTGACGGTATTGCTGTGCTATGGGACGCAAGTCGACGACCTGTCGCCACTCCAGGGTATGAAGCTCAAAGTCCTGAACTTCACGGGCACGAGAGTGTCCGACCTCTCCCCACTGAGCGGGATGCCGCTGGAGAATCTAGACCTCGGCGGCACGAATGTGGTGGACCTGACGGGCCTCGCCGGCATGAAGCTCCGGGGGCTGGTTCTCGAAGGTGCGACAATCTCCAATCTTTCGCCTCTCGAAGGAATGCCGCTGACTACGCTCAACATTTGCGACTCGCCAGTCTTTGATCTTTCGCCGCTGAAGGGCATGGAGCTTACTTTTCTCCACTGCGGCGGCACCAAAGTCTCCGACCTGTCGCCGTTGAATGGGATGCCACTGACTCACCTCAACTGCGACGGCACAGGGATCACTGACGAAAGCCTGGCCCAGATCCTCGACTGCAAGAATCTGGAGTTGCTGATCCTGAGCAACACCCAGGTGGGCGACGCGGGGCTCGACCACCTTAAGAGCCCCTAACACAACATATGGAGTATAGCACTGGCACAGATCTTGATGCAGGC
>CAZUZD010000270.1:0-8739 GCA_964624465.1 uncultured Isosphaeraceae bacterium | reverse complement strand
GACACCCCGCCGACGCCCCGCAAGCCCAAGCCGGCTCAGCCCCCCGCGCCGCTCTCGAAGGACGCCCTGGCCGGCAGCAAGCCGCTGCGGACCTTCGGCCAGCTCAAGCAGCTCTTCGAGGCCCGCACCGACGACGGCCCGAACCCGGAGACCCCGCCGCCGGCCCCCGAGGCCACCGGCGAGGGCAGCGGCGGCGAGGCCTGAGCCCCGCAGCCACAGCCACCTGACCGACAATCCCGACGAGCCGCCGCAGCCAGCCTGCGGCGGCTCGTCGGCATTTCCGGGCCGCGGTCTGGTCTCAGCGGGCGGCCAGGTCGTGGCGGACCTTGGCCAGGTACGTGAACGTCGGGTTCACGAACTGGGTGCAGCGGGCCTCGAGCACCTGGCCCAGCCAGAGGAACGCCTCGCCGCGCGGCCAGCCGTCGGCCTCCAGCCAGAGGACCATCGCCTCGAGCGCCTCTCGGAAGGCGTCCTCCGCCGGCCGGCCCTGGGCGGCGACCATGCGGTGGGTGGCGTCGCCGATCCGAGGCCAGGAGAACTCCGGTGGCGCCGGGGCCAGCTCGCAGCGGAGCTCGACCCGACCCGAGGCCTCGATGCCGCCGGCGCCACAGATCTCGCCGTCCCCCTGGCGGGCGTGCATGTCGCCCACGTGCAGCAGGGCGCCCGGCACGTTCACCGGCAGGGTGATGGTGGCGCCGGTGGTCAGCTCCTGCACATCGAGGTTGCCACCGTGCCGGCCCGCCCAGGTGTTTCCCCAGGTCTCGAACTCGGGGCTCGTGCCCACGAAGCCGAGCATCGGGGCCACGGGCACCGTTCGGCCCTCGCCCCAGTGGATCAGGCCGTCGGCGATCTGCACCACCCGCTCCTGCAACCCCAGGCTCGTGCCGCCGAGCCAGCCCGGCAGGGCGCCGTTGTGGCCTCGATAGCGGGTGAAGCCGACCGGGTCGAGCGCGATCGGCCCGACGTGCACCCGCAGCACCATGCCGGGCTCGGCGCCCTCGACCCAGATGCAACCGCTGGCCGGGTTGCCGCCACGGAGCAGGGCCCGCAGGCGCTCGCCGTCGGGATGCGCATCGAACCAGGGGCCGCGGTTGAGCTGCGTCTGCACGGCGAACGGCTCGCCGGGCTGCACCCGGAGCGTGGGCCGGTTGGCGGGTCCGGTCTCGAAGTAGAGGACCGAGGTGTCGGCGACCTGCATGGGACGTCCTCGCGGGGCGGGGTGGGGCGGGGCGGGGCGGGGGGGCGGCCGGGGTCCACCCTTGGCCGGCGGACCGGGGTGACTATAATGCGGAGGTTCCGTCGCGGACATCGCCCGTCGCCGAATCTCCTTCGGTGCCCGAGGCTTCCCATCGCCGCGTCCGCCCCGACCCGAGCGCGTCGCGACCCATCATGCTCACCTTCGCCTGGCGGAACCTGCTGACCCGCCCCCTGCGCACCGTGCTGGCCCTCGTCGGCCTCTCGATCCCGATCCTGGGCGTGCTCGGCCTGCTGAGCCTCTCGGCCGGCCTGCGCAGCCTCGTCGGCGAGACGATGAGCAAGATCCAGGGCGTGGTGGTCCTGAAGGAGAACGCCTTCAGCCCCGTCTTCAGCGACCTGCCGAGCGACCTGGGCCCGAAGCTCCGGACGATCCCGGGCGTCACCGCCGTGGCCGCCGAGCTCTGGCGGTTGCCCCCGGCCATCGAGGGCCGCACCGCCGTCGGCAACATCGTGCGCAGCGGCGTGGGCGCCATGCTCGACGGCTCGCGCGAGGGGCAGAACAAGCGGATCCAGAACGTCCTGGACCAGCCCGTGCTGGCGGGCCAGGAGATCGCCACCCACCAGAACCTCAAGTCGGCCATCTTCCCCAGGGCGATGAAGCAGGGGCGGTTCCTCAGGCCAGGCGACGAGAACACGAACCGGATCGTCATCAGCACCAAGATCGCCCGCGACTTCGCCGACGACGCCACCGGCAAGCCCAAGGCCATCGGCGACTCGCTCAAGATCGGCGAGGAGCTGTTCGAGATCATCGGCCTGTACGAGACCGGCTCGATGCTGCTGGACGTCGTCATCGTGCTCGACATCGGCACCGCGCGGCGGATCTCGAACATCCCCGACACGCTGGTCTCGACCTTCTACCTCGAGGCCGCCGACCCGGCCCGCAACGACGAGCTGACCGCCGAGATCGAGCGGCGCTTCGCCGGGGTCGACGGCCGCAGCCCGAACGAGATCATGGCCAACTTCGGCTCGCTGATGAACCAGCTCGACCTGTTCCTGCTGGCCACCGTGCTGCTGGCCCTGCTGGTCGGCGTCGTCGGCATCGTCAACACCATGCTCATGAGCACCACCGAGCGGTTCGCCGAGTTCGGCGTCCTGCGCACCAACGGCTGGACCCGCGGCCATGTGCTGGCCCTGGTCTCGGCCGAGAGCGCGTACCTGGGCCTGCTGGCCGGGGTGCTCGGGTTCCTGCTGGCGGTGACCTTCACGGTGGTGGCCAACCAGTTCATCAGCGTCAGCGGCCTGAGCCTGTCGATCACGCCGTCCGACGCCCTCAAGGGCCTGGGTCTCGCCGTCGCCATGGGCACCCTGGGCGGCCTCTATCCCGCCTGGAAGGCCTCGCGGATGGCGCCGATGGCGGCGATCCGCATGGGCGCCTCCTGAGCTGGGCCCGGCGCCGCCGGCCGCGTCCCGATCCGAAACCGACTACACGACCGCACCGCTTTCCGAGAGGCCCGTCTGATGATCGAGGTGGTCGATGTGCGCAAGACGTTCCGCAGCGGCGACCGCGAGGTCGAGGCGCTGCGCGGGGTGAGCTGCCGCATCGACAAGGGCCGCATGGCCTTCATCGTCGGCCCCAGCGGCTCGGGCAAGAGCACCCTGCTGTACCTGCTCGGCGCCCTCGACCGCCCGACCTCGGGCGTGATCCGCGTCGACGGCCGCGAGCTGACGGCCATGACCGAGGCGCAGCAGAACCTCTATCGCCGCGACGACCTCGGCTTCATCTTCCAGTCGTTCAACCTGATCGGGAACCTCACGGCCGTCGAGAACGTCCTGATCCCGTTCCTGCCCCGCGGCCTCACGCCCGAGCTCAAGCAGCGCGCCGCCGACCTGCTCACCGAGGTCGGCCTGGGCCACCGCCTGGAGCACCGCCCCCGGCAGCTCTCCGGCGGCGAGCAGCAGCGGGTGGCCATCGCGCGGGCCCTGATCAAGGACCCCGGCCTCGTGCTCGCCGACGAGCCGACCGGCGAGCTCGACAGCCGCACCGGCGACGAGATCTACCGCATCCTCCGCGCCCTCCAGGCCCGCCGCCAGACGACCCTGGTCGTCGTGACCCACGACCGCCGGTTCATCACCCCGAACGACCTGGTGCTCGAGATCGAGGACGGCCGCCTCGTCGGCGACGGCCGGGTGGCGTCCGAGGGCGCCCTGGCCCAGGCCCACTGACTCCGATGGACGTGCAGCTCGTCGACGGCGACCTGCTCGACCAGCCCGTCGAGGCGATCGTCAACGCCTGGAACCGGAACGTGATCCCCTGGTGGCTGCTGCTGCCGCAGGGAGTCTCCGGCGCCCTCCGCCGCCGCGCCGGCCGCTCTGTCTTCCGCGAGCTCGGCCGTCACGGCGCGATCCCCCTCGGCGGCGCCGTCCTCACCTCCGCCGGCGCGCTCCCGCACCGGGCGATCCTCCACGTCGCCGGCATCAGCCTGCTCTGGCGCTCCTCCGAGCGCTCCGTGCGCGGCTCCGTCCGCAGCGCCCTGGCCCTGGCCACCCGGCACGGCCTCCGCTCCGTCGCCTTCCCCCTCATCGGCGCCGGCACCGGCGGCACCGCTGCCACCCGCGTCCAGTCCTGGATGCTCGACGAGCTCTCCCGGATTTCCTTCGACGGCACCGTACTCCTCGTCCGCTACCAACCGCCCGCCCGCCGCTGATCCACTTTCACGAACCGCTCACATGGCCACCATCTCCCCTCCGTGTGCCGTGGCCGGAGCGGCGCGGGGGCCCGCCGCCCGCGCCCCCCGCCACGTGCGCGGGCGCCCCGGCGGCCCCGCGCCCCCCCCCCACCCTCGGCGGGCCCCCCGGGGCCCCCCCCCCACGGCACACGGAGCCAGCGGCTCAAGGCAGCCACTTCGGGCGAGGCCAGGATCGGACCAGCTCGAATCGTTGGTGAGCCGAAATCAGCCCAGCGTGAGCACGATCTTGCCGAACCCGGCGCCGCTCTCCATGCGGGCGAGGGCGGCGGCGATCTGGTCGAGGGGGAAGGTGGAGTCGACGACGGGGTGCACGAGGCCGCGTTCGAGCCAGGGGACGATGCAGGCGGCGAAGGCGCGGGTGGCGGTGATCTTCTCCTCGAGCGGACGGGCGCGGAGGGTGGTGGCGACGACGGTGAGGCGTTTCGCCATCAGGACGCGAAGGTCGACGTCGGCCTTCGAGCCGGCGAGCTGACCGACGAGGACGATGCGGCCGAGGGTCCCCATGGCCTCGACGTTGTGGGCCCACTGCGAGCCGCCGAGCAGGTCGATCAGGACGTCGACGCCGTGGCCGCCGGTGGCCTGGTGCGCGACCCGGGGCCAGTGGCCCTGGGTGGTCAGCAGGCAGACGTCGACGTGGGAGTCGTGCGTGCGCTCGAGCTTCTCCAGGCTGCGGGTCGTGCCCAGCACGAAGCAGCCCATCGCGTGGGCGACCTGCGCCGCGGCCAGGCCGACGCCGCCGGTGACGGCGTGGATCAGCACCCGCTCGCCGGGCCGGGCCTGACCCCGGGTCACGAGCGCGTCGTGGGCCGTGACGAACGCCTCGGGCACGGCGGCGGCCTGGGTCCAGTCGAGGTCGACCGGCACGCGCACGGCCAGCCGCTCGTGGGTGACGACGCGTTCGGCCAGCCCGCCGCCGCCGACCAGGCCGAACACCCGATCGCCGACCTTCAGCGGCCCGAGGCAGCCGGGCCCCAGGGCCTCGACCTCGCCGGCGTACTCCAGGCCCAGCAGGTCGGCCGGCGCCCCCGGGGGCGCGGGGTAGAGCCCGCGCGATTGCAGCAGGTCGGCCCGGTTCAGCCCCGCCGCCCGCACCCGCACCCGGATCTCCCCCGCGCCCGGCTCGGGCACCGGCACCGACCGCACCTCGACCAACCCACCGCCGTCGGTGGCCACGGCTCGCATCGCGGTTGCCATCGTCCGCGTCTCCGGGGGTGGGTCAGGCCGGGCCGTGGTGGCTCGCCGTCGGCGGCCCGACAAATTCCACAATACTCATGTGACTTGTGCTCTTGTAGGGTCCGCCGTGCGGACCGATCCGAATCCGGTCCGCAGAGCGGACCCTACAAGCTGAAACACTTGTGCGATTTTTGATTGTGTAGGGTCCGCCGTGCGGACCGGATTCGGATCCGGTCTGCAGAGCGGACCCCACAAAAAAGGCCAGAGGTTCGAAATCCGCGGGAACGCCGGTCCCTAGAGCCGGATGAACAGCGACTCGCGTTCGAGCCAGCGGAGGAAGGCGGTGGTCAGGGCGTAGTAGAGGGCGAAGCCGGCGAGCACGTACCAGGCCGGGGCGTCGGGCGGCATCCAGGGTTTGACGGCGCCGGCGACAATCGGGTGCAGGACGTACGCGGCCAGGGCGTTGCGGCCGAAGGTGTCGAACAGGGCGAGCCGCGCGCCGCCGAGGTCGCAGACGACGATGGCGACGGCCCAGACGGCCAGGGCGAATCCGGTCGAGAACGTGAGATACGAGACGCTGCCGGTGCGCTGGCTCATGGTCCAGAGCGTGATCGGCGCCGCATCGGGTTTGACGAACGGGGGCGGGGCCCAGGTGCCCGTGCCGAGGCACGAGAAGGCGTAGCCGAGGGCCATCAGGCCGACGGCGGCGATCAGGAACCCGGGCAGGACCGCGCGCGGACCGCGGGCGCGGAGGGCGTCCATGGCGATCGAGCCGACGAGCAGGGGCGTGGTCCAGGTCAGGAACCCCAGCGGGCCGCCGTCGATGCCGGGGCGGTTCCAGACCCAGTCGAGGTAGAACGCCCACGACAGCCCCAGATGCAGCACCGCCGAGCCGACCAGCCAGGCCACCCGCCAGGCGACGCTGGCGTTGAGCACCGGCAGCACCCACAGGGTGGTCACGCCGATGTGCACCAGGGTCTGGAACAAGTTGCGCTGGAAGGCCGTGCGGAGGAACCCGCCCACGCCGATGTCGCGCAGCTCCGCCCACGTCTTCGCGCCGCCGTCGAGGTGGTAGATCGCGAACCCGAGGACGATCAGGCCGATCGACCGCCAGACGGCGTGGCGGTAGGCGGCGGCCGGCCCGAGCGTGCGGAGCCGGCGGCCGAGGGCGATCGAGGCGCCGGCGCCGACGGCCAGCAGGAACTGCGGCATGATCGTGTCGGCGTAGCTGCAATATGTGTTGTGATGCTTGAGGATCGCCGGCACGGCGGCGAAGCCGCCCAGGAAGTTGACGACCATCATGCCGGCGACGGTGTAGCCGCGGAACTGGTCGAGGCTCGGCAACCGGCGGCCCGGCGCCAGGGGCTCGGGCGGCGGCGGGGTCGCCGGGCGCTCCGGCTCGGGGGACGCCACACTCATCGGCGCGTCGGTCCTGTCTTGAGGGAGCATGCGTCACGCCCGGCGGGGTCGCTCAGCGGCCGGGCTGCGGGGCGCGGTTCCAGTAGATCTTGACGTTGTGGGTGGCGCGGCCGCCGGCGATCAGGTCGACGCGGCCGTCGCCGTCGAGGTCGGCGGCCACGGCATCCTCGCACGCCATGCCGCCGTCGTCGATCACGTGCCGCCGGATCGCGAGTTCCCGACCGGCGCCGGGGTCGATCTGGTAAACCCGCAGGCCGGGGCCACGCGGAGCCGCCCCCCCGGCGTTCGGGTCGCGCTGGCCGATGATCAGCTCGTCGTCGCCGTCGCCGTCGAGGTCGGCGCACCAGACGGCGTGGCCCCAGCTCACCGGCTCGTCGATGACCTGGCGGACGAACGTGTCCGAGCCGCGAGCCTCGGGCGCGTAGACGACCACCTGATGCCCGTGCCAGGGCTCGATGGTCGCGATGTACGAGCCCAGGCCCGCCATCCGCCCCTGCTTGATCTCGCTGGCCCCCTTGTTCGGGCTCGACGTCTGGTTGCCGGTGCCGAGCTTCGTCGACTTCCAGCGCCCCTGGGCAGTGCGCGTGAGCCGGAACACACCCTCCCAGGCGGCGGCCAGCAGCTCCGGGCGACCGTCGCCATCGGCGCCGATCGGCCAGACGTTGTGGACGGTGTGCAGGGTGTCGCTGATCGTCTCGACGGGCCACTCGGGGGCGGTCGGGTCGGCCGGGATGGTGAGGGCCTGGAGCTTCACGCCGGCGCCGGCGCCCCAGTCGGGGCCCTTGGTGCCGCGGCCCTGCAGGGGGGCGACAACCAGCCGGGGCGAGGCCGAGCCGTCGAGGCGGGCCCAGCGGATGCGGTGCAGCGAGGGCTCGGCGTACGCGATCGGGTGCACCTGCCACTGGCCCTTGGCGTCGCGGCCCAGCCACTGCAACGTGCTGGCCGTGGCGGTGTCGGGCGGCCGCCAGCCGGCGCCCAGGGCGAAGTCGATGCGGCCGTCGCCGTCGATGTCGTGCGGGGCGATGCAGACGTTGTCGCGAGCGGTCACGCCGCCGATGATGTGCGAGCGGGTCCAGGTCGGGTTCTGGTACCAGACGACCGCGTCCTCGGTCACAGCGACCACGTCGAGCCGGCCGTCGCCGTCGACGTCGGCGGTGGTCACCGCGTAGCAGACGTTGCCGACCTTCGGGTCGATCTCCTGCGCCTCGAAGCGCGGGAACGGCCCCTCGTCGCCGCGCGCGGCGGCCGCGAGCGGGATCAAGAGACCGACGAGGCCGAGCGCAACGAGTCGGGCGGGCGTGGGCGTGGGCATGGGGGAGCACTCACGGGAGGGAGAGCCGGGAGGCCCTCAGCATGCCCGGCGCCCGGCCGGTTTGCCAGCGAAAACCCGCCCTGGCGCCCCGGCGCCGGTGCGCGCGGGAGCGGCCCGACGACGGCCACGCGGGCGGTCGTCGGGCGAGGGTGGGTGGAACGCGGGGCCCTGGGGCTCACTTGTGGTCGGCGTGCTCGTGGCCGGAGCGGGCGGCCTCGCGGCAGACCTGCTCGCAGCGGCGACAGTGCTCGGCGCACTGCTTGACCATGGGGGAGTTGTCGGCGTGCTGGTCGCAGGCCTCGGCGCACATGCGGCAGGCCTCGGCGTTGGCCTCGTGGGCGAACTTGGCCATCGGGCTCTGGCGGGCCATGAGCGCCGAGGCCATGACGCAGAACGCCTGGCAGTCCATGGTCATCTGGTGCACCTTGGCGTGCGCCTCGACATCCCCCTCCTTCTTGCAGATCTGCTCCAGGCAATGCGCGGCCGTCTCGTTGCACATGCGGGCGCACTCGGCCATGGTCTGGAGCGCCTGGCCGTGCCCGTGGCCCTGGCCATGCCCTTGGCCTTGCCCCTGGTTCTGGCCGCCGGCGCCCTTGGTGCGAGCGGGGTCCTGGGCGGCGCCCAGGGCGATGGCGGCGGTGCTGACTCCGAGCGATCCGATCAGGTGACGACGGTTCATCCCAGGTCCTCCTTCACAGGGTGCGAGGGGCGCGCCGGGGCCGGCGGCCCGGTCCGGCCACCGCCGGCGCCGGCCGGTACGGGGGGGGAACCCCGCGCCGACAGGGTCCGTGTCGGCGCAGAGGCCCGCGCCGCTGGCCTGCAAACGCCGGACCGCCCGGACCCGGGGGGCGCTCGCGAGGGCCCCGGGCTCCGCCCCTGGTGATCGCGGCC
>CAZUZD010000269.1:0-8821 GCA_964624465.1 uncultured Isosphaeraceae bacterium | reverse complement strand
CAATCCGAACTGCTCGACGATCCAGATGGTCGTGGCGCTCAAGCCGCTGCACGACGCCTTCCGGATCCGCCGGGTGATTGTCAGCACCTACCAGGCGGTCTCGGGTGCGGGCCAGACGGGCATGAGCGAGCTGGAGGCCCAGTACCGCGCCATCGCGGCGGGCCAGACGCCGCCGCCGCCGGCGAAGTTCGCCCACCCGATCGCCTTCAACCTCGTGCCCCAGATCGACGACTTCCTCGACTCCGGCTACACCAAGGAGGAGATGAAGATGGTGCACGAGACCCGCAAGATCATGGGCGACCCGTCGATCGACGTCTGCCCGACCTGCGTGCGGGTGCCCGTGCTCAACAGCCACAGCGAGTCGATCCTGATCGAGACCGAGCGGCCGATCACCGTCGAGGCGGCCCGCGCCGCCTGGGCGCAGGCCCCGGGCATCGTCGTGGTGGACGACCCGGCCAACCGCCAGTACCCGCTGCCCACGGCCGCCGACGGCCGCGACGAGGTCTTCGTCGGCCGGATTCGCCGCGACCTGGAGCGCGAGAACGCCCTGCTGTTCTGGTGCGTCAGCGACAACCTCCGCAAGGGCGCGGCCACCAACGCGGTGCAGATCGCCGAGCTGCTGGCTCGCTGATGAGCAGGCGAGCGGGCGCGCGATCCAACGTCCACCGGCCCCCGGGCCCGATCCCCCGCGGATCGCGCCCGAGCCGGGCGGCCCAATCGCGGGCGAGATCCGCCCCGGTCGGGCCGATGCGCAACGTCAAGCTGACGATCGCTTACGACGGCACCGAGTTCCACGGCTGGCAGGCCCAGCCGGGCTACCGCACGGTCCAGGGGACCCTACAGACCCTGCTCACGCCGCTCTGCGCCGGCGTGATGCCCGACTGCAACGCCTGCGGCCGAACTGATGCCGGGGTCCACGCGCGCGGCCAGGTCGTGAACTTCCTGACCGGCGCCGTCCACTCCGCCGCCACCTACTTCCGGGCCCTCAACGCCACCTTGCCCGAAGACATCCGCGTGCTTGACGCCGTCGAGATGCCCCCGACGTTCCACGCCTCGCTCGATGCCCGCTCGAAGCGATATCGCTACGAGGTCGAGGATGCCCCGATCGCCAATCCGTTCCGACGCCACTACGCCCACCAGACCACCTACCGGCTCGACGCCGACCGGATGCACCGGGGCGCCCAGCTCCTGCTGGGGCGGCACGACTTCCGGAGCTTCGAGACCAACTGGCCGAATCGCGCGAGCAGCGTCCGCACCATGTTCGCCGCGTCGGTCGAGCGGTGCGGCGACCTGGTGGCGATCGAGGTCGAGGCCGACGGCTTCCTGTACAATATGGTCCGGACGATCGCCGGCTCGCTCGTCCTGATCGGCGGCGGTCGGCGTCCCGAGGACTGGCTCGGCGACGTGCTCGCCGCGGGCCGCCGCACCGAGGCGGGGCCGACCGCACCGCCCCAGGGCCTTTACCTGCTGCGGGTCAACTACGACACCGCCTTGCCCGTGCCCGAACCACTGCCGAGGCCCGCCCAGCCATGAGGGTCGTCCACGTCATCACCCGCCTGATCCTCGGCGGCGCCCAGGAAAACACGGTCCTGACCGTCGAGGGGCTCCAGCACCGCCACGGCGACGACGTGACCCTGATCACCGGCCCGGCCGAGGGGCCCGAAGGGGACCTGTTCGGCCGCTGCGAGCGGCTGGGCCTGAAGGTCGAGCTCATGCCCGAGCTGATCCGCGCGGTGCGGCCCCGCACCGATGCCCGGGCCTATCGCCTCCTGCGCCGGGCGATCCGCCGCCTGGACCCCGAGGTCGTGCACACGCACAGCTCGAAAGCGGGCATCCTGGGCCGGGCCGCTGCCTGGAAGGAGCGGGTGCCGGCCGTCGTGCACACGATCCACGGGCTACCGTTCGGACCGAGCGAGTCGCCCGCGAAGAACCGCCTCTATGTCGGCCTGGAGCGCTGGGCGGCCCGCCGCTGCCACGCCATCGTGAGCGTCTGCGACTCGATGACCACCCAGGCCCTGGCCGCCGGCGTCGGGCGGCCCGAGCAGTACTCGACCGTCTACAGCGGCATGGACGTCGACGCGTTCCGGAATCCGCCCCGATCCCGCCAGGACGTGCGCCGGGAGCTGGGCCTGGCCGACCACGAGGTGGCGTTCGCGACCGTCGCCCGCCTCTTCGAGCGGAAGGGGCACGCCGATGTCCTGGCGATCGCGCCCGAGGTCCTGCGGGCCAACCCCGACGTGCGGTTCGTCTGGATCGGCAGCGGCGTGCTGCGAGAGTCGCTGGAGGCGGAGGCCGAGCGGCTCGGCGTGCGGCACGCCCTGATCTTCACGGGCCTGGTGCCGCCGGACCGGATCCCCGAGCTGCTGGGCGCCTGCGACGCCGTGGTACACCCGAGCCTGCGCGAGGGCCTGGCCCGGGTGCTGCCGCAGGCGCTGATCGTCGGCCGGCCGGCGATCAGCTACGACGTGGACGGGGCCCGCGAGGTGGTCATCACCGACGAGACCGGGGTGCTGCTCGCCCCCCAGGACCTCCCCGGACTCCGCGCCGCGATCCTGCGGCTGGCCGGCGACGCACCGCTCCGCGACCGCCTGGGCGCCGAGGGGCGCCGGCGGTTCACGGACCAGTTCCGCCACGAGACGATGACCGACCAGCTCCGGGCCCTCTACGAGCGGCTCCTGGCGAGCGCCTGAGGGCCACGGGGCCCGGCCGGCGTCACTTGCGGGCCTGGACCTGGGGGCGGTCGGCCAGGGCGGCGTTGGGCCGGATCACGACGAGCTGGAGCGTCTGCATCCGGCCACGCTCGACGTCGAAGCCGGTGACCGACTCGCGGACGTCGAGGTCCCAGCCCACATCCTTGCGGAGCAGCTCGAGCTCAGGCTCGGACAGGGCGGCGACGAGCGGGCCCTGCGACTGGAGGCGCTCGGCCAGCCAGTCCCGGGTCTGGAGCACCGGGATCGGGGCGCCGTAGTGGTACACGACCGCGGGCGGCTGGAAGCCGACCATCAGCGGCGAGACCCCTTCGGCCTGCTGCACGGCCCGCAGCCGCTCGGCCACCCGGGGCGAGAGCCGGAACGGCTCGGCCGTCGGCAACGCCCAGGCGCCGAGCAGGAACATGGTCAGGGCCCAGCCGCCGACCAGCACCCGGACCGCGGGCACCGTGGCCCCGGCGTTGAGGTTCCGGAACGCGACCAGCGTCGTGCCGGCGACCAGCACGCCCAGGGTCGCAAAGGGCACCAGCATGCCACCACGGGCGAGTGCCCCCAGGCTCACGAGCGCCACCGCCGCGCCCAGGCCGACGCCCAGCAGCAGGCCCATGGCGGTCCGGCCCAGCGGCCAGCGGCGCAGCAGCAGGCCCGAATCGGCCACGCTGGCGATCAGCCAGCCGGCCAGGAGCGCGCAGCCCGCGAAGGCGGGCAGGTAGTAGTGGATCAGCTTCGTCTGGACCAGTTCCAGCATCAGCAGCGGGCCGAGGATCCAGCCGGCCAGGAAGCCGAGGCCCGGGTGGCTCTTGCGGCGGACCCAGGCGCCCAGCAGGCCCGCCGGCAGCACGGCCGACCACGGGTACATGCCCAGCAGCGTGCCGGCCACGTAGTAGCCCGGGAAGCCGCCGTGAGTCTCCATCCCCGTGGTCATGCGGTGGATGACGTGCTTGCCCATCGCCACCCGGTAGAACTCGCCGTGGCTGACGATCCCGATGGCGATGTACCAGGGCGCGGTGATCAGCGCGAAGCCGACCAGCCCGGGGCCCCAGTGCAGCCGCCGCCACCAGTCGCGCGGCCCGCCCCAGAGGGCGGAGACCCCCGCCGAGAATCCGATCAGGGCCGGCCCGACGGGCCCCTTGGTCAGAGTCGCCAGCGCCAGGCTCACCCAGAACCCGGCCGCCCAGGCCTTCGAGGCCTTGCCGGAGAGTTCCCAGAGGCAGAGCCAGCAGAAGGTCAGGAACGCCATCAGGGTGGCGTCGGTGGTCGCCAGCTTGGACTCGGCCACCATCATCGGGGCGGTCGCCAGGATCAGCGTTGCCAGCCGGCCCACCCGCGGGCCGAACATGCGGCGGCCCAGGGTCCAGACCAGGAGCACCGTGACCACCCCGGCGATCGACGACACCAGGCGGGCGCCGAAGGTGTTGTCGCCGGCCAGCGCGGTGGAGCCGAGCATCAGCCAGTAGATCAGGACCGGCTTGTGGTAGCGGGGCTCGGCGTTGAAGGTCGGGTGGATCAGGTCGCCGCTGGCCCGCATCTCGCGCGTGCAGCCGGCATAGCGGGGCTCGTCGCGGTCCCACAGGCTGATCTGGCCGTTGCCCGCCAGGTTCAGCACCAGGGCCAGCAGCGCGATCAGGGCCGCCTCGAGGAACACCGCCCGGCGAGGGTGGTCGGCCAGGCTCTGGCCGGCGCGGTGCAGGGTCTCACGAAGAAAATTCACGGCTCCCTCCGGGGGGGACGCAGCCTCCTGCCGCGTCCGAGGACCGAGCCGGCAGGCGGGCACGCTTCGGGCGCACCGCTGCCGGAGATCGAGGTGCGGGACTATAATCGAACTCGAACCGGCCGTTGAGGCCGATTTCCGGCCCGATCCGGGACCCGGCCCGACCCGCCCCATTGCCCCAGCGCGACCCGCCCATGCCCCCCGCAAACGAGGCCGAGTGCCTGCTCGGCACCGGCGCCGCCTTTCTCCGTCGCACCGGCCTCCGCCCCGATTCCGGTCCCCTGATCTTCGCGGGCGTGAAGCCGGGAGGATTCGCGATCTACTTCGGCGACCTGCCCTACTACCACTTCGACCTCGACGGCCGCTGGCAGCGGGTCCTGATCGAGGGCACCCATTACCTCCGCTCGCTCGACGGCACCACCGAGTCGATCGACCGCGTCCGGCAGGGCGACAGCCTGGTCCTCCGGCGCCGGCGTCTCCCCTTCGCCGAGGCGGCCGACCTCGACGCCGCGATCCAGGGCATGGCGCTCGACCTGATCGAGGGCCTGGAGGACGGGCGGTTCCAGATCGAGCCACCCCCGCCGGGGATCACCCCGCTGGCCGCCGCCGACCTCCGCGACTTCCTCGACCGGATCGCCGGCTGGGATGCGTCCGCCTGGTACCGGCAGCGCGAGGGATACGCGAACACGTACGGCCCCTGGCCCCTGCTCCCCCCCGGCCTGCCGCACCCGATCGTGCTCCAGTCCAGCCTCCGCGATCCCGGCGGCCCCTCACCCGACGAGGCCCCGGCCGTGGCCTGCGCCGCCCGCACGCCCGACGAGTTCCGCGAGCATGCCCGCCAGGTGGCCAGACTGCTCGGCCGGCGTGCGGCCCTGGCTCGCGGGATCTTCGTGGCCGGCACCGACCTGCTCCACCGGCCGCTCGACCAGATCGCGGCCCTCCTCGAGGCGGCGGCCGAGGTGTTCCCGATCACCCCGTCGTCGCTCCGGCCCCGGCTCTCCGAGCGTGCCGAGGAGTCCCCTCACCTGGATGGCCTCTACGCCTCCCTCGACGACCCTTCCCCCCCGCTGCCCGATGCGGCCGGCCTGGCCCGGCTCCGGGACCTGCACCTGCGCCGGGTCGACCTGGTCGTGGGATCGGGCGACCCGCTGGTCCGGCAGACGCTGGGCCACGGCTGGGCGAACGACGACCTCGTCCACGCCGTCTCCGGCCTCCACGGGGTGGGCATCGGCGTCAGCCTGATCCTGCTGCTGGGCGCGGGCGGTGCGGATCTTGCCGACCGCCATGTCCAGGAGAGCGTCGCCCTGCTGGACCGGCTGGCGCTGGGGGCTGGCGACCTCGTCTACCTGATGGATGTTGACGAGGTGCAGGGGCGATCCGGGACCCAGGACACCGGTGCGACCGGGCCCGAAGGGCTGGATGAGGAGGCTCGATCGGCCCAGGCGGACCGTCTGCGGGGCGCCCTGGCTCACCTCCGCACCGATCGCGGGGTCAAGGTCGTGCGCTACAGCCTCGACAAGCAGTGACCCCGCGCCCCGGACGTCATGCCGGCCGGCGTCAGTGGGTCATTCGCCGCTGGCGGCGGCCACCGACGAAGCTGTCGAAGACGTACTTGCCCAGGTCCTCGGCCGAGCAGTAGGCGGCCACGCCCTGGGTGACGCGGGCCATCTCCTCGACGAAGTTGACCAGGCCGAAGTAGAAGTAGTCCTCGACCAGGGCGAAGCTGGACACCCGGATGCCGGCGGCCGCGCACTTGCGGGCCTCGGTCAGGGTCGCCCGCGCGGTCTTCTCGGCCGGCGGATAGATCAGCACGACCTCGCGGCCCTCGATGTGCGCGGTGGGCTCGCCGTCGGTGATCACGATGATCTGCTTGTTGGCCGACCCCGAGCGCGACAGCAGCTTGCGGGCGAGCTTCAGGCCGGCGTCGATGTTCGTGAAGTGCTGGACGTTCTTCGGCAGCGGGTTGTCGAGGCTCAGGCGCAGGTGCACCCGGCTGTCGAAGAGCCCGACCGGCTTGGGGGCCGAGCCGAGCAGTTGCCGCTCGGTGAGCTCATTGGCCAGGGTGTAGAACCCGACCATCTTGATCATGTCCTGCGGGTACTGGGCCCGGACCATCGCCTGGAGTCCGAGGGCGACCTTCTTGGTCGTATAGTACTTGCCGTACCGGGTCATCGAGCCGCTCATGTCGATCAGCACAACCGTCGAGCAGCTCGTCTGGTACTCGGTCTCGTACACGACGTAGTCGTCCGACTGGAGCCGGATGGGCACGCCGCCGCCCTGCCGGATGTACGCGTTCTTGAGCGTCTCGTGCAGGTTCAGGTTCGCCAGCGAGTCGCCGTAGAGGTACGGCTTGGAATCCTCCAGGCGGATCGTGCCGCCGCCCTTCTGGCCGGAGTCGTGCTTGCCCAGCATGCCCTTCTGCATGGTCTGGAACAGGTCCGTGAGCGCATGCTCCTGCACCCGCTTGACCCCCCGGGGGCCGACCCGCCACTTCCCCTCGCCGTCCTGCTCGATGTACCCCTCCTTCTGGAGGAGCTCGACGATGTCCTGCTGGTCCTCGGGGACGTCATCCAGGTTGCGCAGGACACTGTCGCCGTGGTGCAGGACGTATTCGGCCAGTTGATCGAAGATCTTCTCGGCGGACTGGGGTGCGAACTCCTGCGAGCCGTCCCACCGCCGGTACTCGAACTCGGCCATCTGCGGGCTCTCCTTGCGGGGAACGGCCCCGACGGGGCTCGTCCGGTCGGTCGGGCGGTGGGGAGACGTCTCGCTCTCTCAGCATGACAGCAAGGGGGCGGACGCGTCGAGACCCGCGAGGAGGTGCGGTCGTCCCGCCCGCTCAGGACCCGCCGGGTACCGGACGGGTCGCGGCCTCGGCCCGCCGGACGGCCAGCCGGAGCATCGCCTCCAGCGACCGGCGGGCCAGCAGTCCGGCCAGCCGGATCAGCAGGAAGGACAGCACCCAGCCAATCAGCCCCAGCACGGCCAGGAACCTGAGCAACTCCGGGCTCCCCGGCCCGCGACCGTCGGCCCCCAGCCCCAGGGCGAGCAGGATGATCAGCGGCAGGGCCGGCAGGACGTAGGCCATCCAGGCATCCTGCGGGCGGAGCGGGCCGAGGGTGTACGTCAGGGTCGTGCTCGGTTCGGCCGTGATGATCAGGTCCATGCGGACGGGAGGGCGGGAATGCTGCACCACGGTTGCCCGATGGTCTTCGATCGCTCCGGAATAGTGCTGGCCCCTCGGCTCGGGCTGACTGACACGGCCGCGGAAGAACTGGCGTCGGAGGGCGTCCACGATCGCGGAGGGCGGGGCCTCAGAATCCAGGCGGCCCGATCGCGGGTTCATCGACGCCTCCGATCCACCTGGCTCAGCGCTTGTACGACGAGGCGCCCGCCTTGACGTTCTTGTTTAGCTTGTTGTTGACGTGCAGGCCTTCGAGGATGAACTCGGCGGCCGCGGCCACGGCCGCGTCGCGGGCCTCGGGATCCGACGGCGTGCCCCCGGGGCCCTTCTGCACCAGGTCGACGGCCCGCTTCAGGATCTGCGGCACCGCCTCCAGGCGCTGGAGGAGCTGCTTCGCGGGCAGCGTGTCCCCGACCTCGACTCCCTTGCCCGCGTCGAAGAAGTCGACGGCCGCGCGGAACTCCTTGGGGTCGAAGTGCTGGGCGAACACATTCTTGACCGCCTCGGCCACGATCCGGCCGATGAGCGTGTCCTCCTGGCTGTCGTCCTCGCTCATCGTCAGCTCGATCTTGCCCCGGGTGCTGGGCACCACGTGCAGCAGGTCGGAGACGCGAGGGACGACCCACGTCTCGCCGTTGAGCAGGGCCCGACGCTCGGCATTCGACACGACGTTCTCGAGGTTGGCGATCGACATCCGGACCGAGACGCCCGAGAGCTGGTTGACGTGCGGGCTGCTGCGGGCCAGTCGCGAGGTCTCCTCGACGACTTCCTTGACGTAGTGCGGGATCGCCAGCGTGCCCGAGCCCTGGCGTTCGAGCCAGGCGTTGTCGTCGCTGATCTGGATGCCCAGCTCGCGGGTCAGCGGGTAGTGCGTGCGGACGACCGAGCCGATGCGGTCCTTCAGCGGGGTGACGATCCGGCCGCGGTTGGTGTAGTCCTCGGGGTTGGCCGAGAAGACCAGGCACAGGTCCAGCTCCAGCCGGATCGGGTAACCCCGGATCTGGATGTCGCGCTCTTCGAGGACGTTGAACAGCCCGACCTGGATCTTGGGCGAGAGGTCGGGCAGCTCGTTGATGCAGAAGATGCCGCGGTTGGTGCGGGGGATCAGCCCGAAGTGCATCGTCAGCTCGCTCGACAGGTACCGGCCCTCGGCGTGCCGGATCATGTCCACCTCGCCGATCAGGTCGGCGATGGTGACGTCGGGGGTGGCGAGCTTCT
>CAZUZD010000268.1:0-8880 GCA_964624465.1 uncultured Isosphaeraceae bacterium | reverse complement strand
CCGGGTCGGTGTACTTGGCGGCGTTGGTCAGCAGGTTCACCAGCACCTGCACCAGCCGCAGCGGGTCGGCCTCGACCTGGAGGCCGCCGTTGGACAGCGACAGGCTCAGCTCGTGGCGGCGCTGCTCCAGCAGCGGCCGCACCGACTCGACGGCGTTGCTGAGCACGGGCGAGAGCGTCACCGGCTCGAGCCGCAGGCCAATCTGCCCGCGCGAGATCCGCGAGACGTCCAGCAGGTCGTCGATCAGCCGCGCCAGGTGCTTGACGTGCCGCAGCACCACGTCGCGGGCCCAGAGCAGGTTCGCCTCGGTCTCGAGCGAGCCCAGCAGCTGCGCGGCGTGGCTGATCGACGACAGCGGGTTGCGCAGCTCGTGGGCGAGCATTGCCAGGAACTCGTCCTTGCGGCGCTCCATGTCCAGGCGCTCGGCCTCGATCTGCTTCTCGCGGGTGATGTCGCGGCCGATCTTCGACGCCCCGACGATCTCCCCCTCGGCGTTGCGGATCGGCGAGACGGTCAGCGACACGTCGATGACCGCCCCGTCCTTGCGGCGGCGCCGGGTGTGGTAGTGATCGACGCGCTCGCCGCGGCGGATGCGGTCGAGGATCCGGCTCAGGTCCTCGACGGCCTCGACGGGCATGAGCCGGGAGACGTGCTGGCCGATCATCTCGTCGGCGGTGTAGCCGAGCACGCGCTCGGCGCCCCGGTTCCAGCTGGTGATGACGCCGTCGAGCGTCTTCGACACGATGATGTCGTCGGACGACTCGACGATGGCCGCCAGCCGCTCCTGCACCTCGAACGCCCGCGTCTGCTCGGTGATGTCGCGACCGACCTTCGATGCGCCCACGATCAGCCCCTCCGCGTTCCGGATCGGTGCCACGGTCAGCAGGACGTCGATGACCACCCCGTCCTTGCGGCGGCGACGGGTCTGGTAGTGGTCCACGCGCTCGCCGCGCCGGATCCGGTCGAGGATGAGGGGGAAGTCCTCGACGGCCTCGGCGGGCATGAGCCGGGAGACGTGCTGGCCGATCATCTCGGCGGCGGTGTAGCCGAGCACGCGCTCGGCGCCCCGGTTCCAGCTGGTGATGACGCCGTCGAGCGTCTTCGACACGATGATGTCGTCGGACGACTCGACGATCGCCGCGAGCTGCTCGTGGAGCGCGGCGGCCTGACGGGCGACGGTCACATCGCGGACGACGTGGATCTGGCCGAGCACCGCGCCCTGAGGGTCGCGGATCGGCGTCATGGTCACGGCGACGGCTGTCTCCCGCCCGTCGCGGGCCCGCAGCCGGGCCAGGCCGGCGGCGGCATCCCGCGCGAGCACGTCGGCGATCGGCCGGCCCAGGGCCTCGGCCTCGGGCCAGCCGGTCAGGGCCGTGGCCGCCGGATTGATCAGGACGACGCGGCCGGCGGCATCGGTCGCCAGCACCGCCTCGCCGATGCTGCGCAGGGCGGTGGCGAACCACGAGGCATCGAGCGGGGAAGCGGGGGAGCGGTCGTGCATCGGGCGTCGTCCAGCCGGCGGCGGGGGGGCCCGACCCGGGTCACGGACCCCCGGGTTGCCACTGGCCTCGCAGGAATGACGGCGATCCTCGCGAGGGTCCCGGGAGGCTCCTCCGTGCCGGGACATCCAATGTAACATGCAGACGCGGACTTGCGAGCATGCGAGGAGTTCCGATTTCGAAGCCCAGGGCCGGCCCGCCGCGAGAATCCCGGTGTGGCCGGTGGTACGTCCGGCTACCATGAACGCCAGCGGGGGGGGCCGCTCGCCCCATCCGGAGCCGGGCGGCCTCCCGCGATCCCGGCGAGGAGGCATGCGCATGCGACGGATGGAGCGGACCACGCGACCCACGCGGGCGGGGCTGGCGGCCGTGGAGTGGGTCGTGGTGCTGGCCCTGCTGGGGCTGGGATTCTGCCTGGCGATCCCCGCCGTGCGCGGGGCGCAGCTCTTCGCGCGCCAGGCACGCTGCATCGACCACCTGCGCGCGATCGGCCTGGCCACCCACAACTACGAGAGCGCCAACGACGCGTTCCCCAACGGCCGGATCGACGGCGCCGGCCACGGCGTGGGGCAGGGCTACTTCACGCAGATCCTGCCGTACCTCGAGATGGCCCCGATCTACAACGCCTACAACTTCTGCCTCGAGCCGTGGACCGAGAGCAACGCCACGGTCACCCGCACGAAGGTCCAGACGTATCTCTGCCCCGACCACGCCGGCGCGGTGAGCGCCCGCAAGGCGGCCGAGATCCCGACCCTCGACGGCACGCCGCTGCCCGGCACCAACACGTTCTTCCCGGTGCACTACGGCGCCAACTGGGGCGGCGGCCACACGGCCACCGGCGCCGACTTCCTCAAGACCAAGGGCGCCTATCGCGGCCTGATCGTGCCCGTCGGCACGGTCGAGGCCAACGCGCGCAAGGTCAAGAACATCCGGATCGCCGACGTGATCGACGGCACCAGCTTCACCGCCATGGTCGCCGAGAAGCGCGACGGCTCGGCCTGGGCCCTGGGCGGCTGGGGCGCCTCCGAGTTCGACGTGCACACGGCCCCGGTCTCCGAGGCCGACGACGTCAAGAGCCGCATGGCCCTGACCGGCTCGCCCCACCCGGCCGGCCCCAACGTCCTGTTCGGCGACGGCGCGGTGCGGGCCGTCCGCCCCACCCTCCCGACCGAGATCTGGTACGCCCTGATGACCCGCGACGGCATGGAGCCCTTCGAGCTCAAGGCGCTGGCCCCCACCCCCGCGGCGAAGCCCTGAGCCCGACGATGCGCCGCGACGGCCGCCGGACCCTACCACGGCCGCGCGGCCCGCGGTATCGTGCCCGACATCGATCCGGGACCGGCCCGCCGCGCGGAGCGGTGGGCCGCGGTGCCCGGTGGCTGGCGTCGGCACGAGGCGGATCATGACGACGATCGGGCGCGGATGGCGAGGGGCGGGCCGCATGCTGCTGGTGGCGCTGGCCCTGGGGGGCGGCGGGGTCCCGGCGCGGGCCCAGGACGCGGCGATCGAGCGGGCCGACGACCTGGTCTACACGCGCGTCGGCGACCGCGACCTCAAGCTTGACCTGGCCCGGCCGGCCGGCGACGGGCCGTTCCCCGGCGTGCTGGTCATCCACGGCGGCGCCTGGCGCGGCGGCAACAAGGGCGACACCCGCGCGCTGGTCGAGCGGTTCGCCCGCGAGGGGTACGTCGCCGTCTCGCCGCAGTACCGGTTCTGCCCCCAGGACCCGTTCCCGGCGCAGGTGCACGACGTGAAGGCCGCCGTGCGCTGGCTCAAGGGCCACGCCGCCGAGTACAAGCTGGCCCCCGACCGCATCGGCGCCGTCGGCTTCTCCGCCGGCGGCCACCTGGCGCTGATGCTGGGCGTGACCGACGGCGACGACGGCCTCGAAGGGCCCGACGTCCCGGCCGGGGCGCCCGACACCCGGATCCGGGCCGTCGTCAACTACTTCGGCCCGACCGACCTGGCCGCCGACGACATCCCGCTGGTCTCGCGCCCCTTGCTCCGCGACTTCCTCGGCGGCACCGTGGCGCAGAAGCCGGAGCTGGCGAAGCAGGGCTCGCCGTTGACGTTCCTCACGAAGGACGACCCGCCGGTGCTCACCTTCCAGGGCACGAAGGACCCGCTGGTGCCGCACTCGCAGGCGGTGAAGCTGATGGAGGCGATGTCGACGCTCGGCGTCCCCGGCCGCGTCGAGCTGATCGTCGGCGGCGGCCACGGCGACTGGGGCCGCGCCGAGATCGAGCGCACGGTCGAGGACGCCGTGCGGTTCCTCGACCGCACCCTCAAGCCCACCGCCCGCTGACGCCCGCCGGCGCCCGGCTCAGCGCGGGCGCCCGGGGGTCGGGCCCGGCCCGACCTTGATCGGGCGGCCGACCTGCGGGCGCGGGCCGGGCCGCCGACCGGCCGGGGGGATCGGCGCGCCGGCGGTGTTGAGCGTGACCGACCACGCGACGTTGTCGACGCCGACGTGCACCGTGGTCGCCTGCGACGTGGCCAGGCCGGGCCCGGTGGCGGTCACGCGGTAGGTTCCCGCCGGCAGCGCCAGCGCGTAGCCGCCGGAGTCCCAGGTCGTGGTCGTGTACGGGCCGCGGCCCGGGTCGCCCTGCGCCACGATCGTCACGCCGCCCAGGCCCTCGCCGGGCGAGTAGAACCGGTCGGCGTCGCGGTCGACGCTGAGCGTGCCGGTCAGGAACGCGTCGCCGTCGCGCCAGCCGAACTCCTGGGCGACGAGCACCGGGCCCACGTCGAGCCCGAGGTTCGCCGGCTGCTCGGGCCGCGCCGGCGGCGGCACGGTCGGATGGGCGTCGGCCCGCAGGCCGATGCCGACCTCGGCGAACGGCAGCCGCCCGCGCGCCGTCGCCTGCGAGGGCCCCGGCGCCAGCAGGTTGCGGAGGTGGCCGAAGTCGGGGTTGCCCCAGTCGATCGCCAGGCCGGCGTGCAGGTAGTCGACCGCGTCGAGCAGCCGCGCCGTCGCCGGCAGGTTCCGGGTGAAGGCGTATACGTTCTCACCGGTGGCCCAGCCGGCCGCCGGCACCGGGTAAAAGGCCGCGCCGTCGGCGGCGCGGGCGACGGCCGCGTCGGTGAGGAAACCGTCGGCGGCGTGGAACTGGGCATTGGCCGCGACCATGGCGTCGGTCTGCGCGCGGGCGGCCTCGATCAGCCGCGCGTTGAACGCCAGCGGCGGCAGGGCCGGCGTGCGGGCCAGGATCCGGACGAAGCCCGCCAGGTCGGAGCCGGCCGCGGCGCGTCGCAGGGTCGGGTCGCGGCGGGCCAGGCTCACCAGCCGGCGCGCCTCGGCGGGCGGGTCGGACCGCAGCCGGTTGACCAGCTCCAGCATGTACTGCTCGTCGCCGCTGGGCTGCACCGTCGCGGTCGCGGTCGCGGTCATCAGCCACCGCGGCTCCAGCGCCGGGGCGGCGGCTCCCGGGCCACCGGGCCGGAACCGTCGGACGCGACGAGGCCGGTGCGCGGACGTGGGCGCAGTCACCGGCCGGAGTGGGCGTCGAGGGCCGAACACGGCACTGCCTCCGGCTGGGGACGTCACGCCCGTCGAGTCGCGGCCCGGGCCGCGGGCACTGGACGCACTGACAGGCCATCGGCCGGCCCGCGCCGGCGACTTCGCGCGGTTCCGGGGGTCGGGGTCGGGCGGCGTCGGCTCGTGAGGGTTGGCGGGGTCGTCCGGCCGTGGGGCCCGGTGGCCGGCGGGTGTGGCGAGCGGGAAACCCGCCGCCGGCGACGACTACTCGGCCGCCCCGGCATCTGGCACAATGGTTCTCATGCCGGCGGAGCCGTTTCCGGTCCGGGGCGAGGCGAGCACGGCCTCGCGGGCCGGACCGGCAGCGGCCGCCAGGGCGCGGGCGAAGGGACGACCGGGGAGACGGGCCCGGATGCACGGGCCGACCGGACGGGTGCCCTTCGCCGGGCGCGTCGAGCACGAGCAGGAGTCGACCGACGATGATCCGACCGCAATTGCGCCACGCCATCCTGGTCGGCGGGCTCACGCTGGCCGCCACCGCCCCGGCCGCCGTCCGGGCGCAGGGCCAGGCCCCCGCGCCGGCCCAGGCGCCCCAGCCGGCTGCTGACCCGGTGGCCGCCATCGACGCCGCGTTCACCCAGGGCGTGCTGAAGCTCGAGGTGCAGCGGCTCGACCAGCTCGCCAGGGCCGCCGCCGCGCTGCCGCCGGCGCAGGCCGAGGCGGTCTGGCTGGCCTACTTCCGCGCCGCCCTGATCGGCGGCCACTACAGCCACGCCGAGAAGTTCGCCGAGCAGGTCGTCGCCACCCCCAAGGCGCACCCCGAGTTGCAGTACCTGGCCAACGTCGCCAATATCCTGGCCGAGGTCGAGCGCAACGCCTACGACGAGTCGCTCCAGAGCCTCGACAAGGCGATCGCCGCCAGCAAGAAGGCGGGCGACAATGGCCAGGCGCCCGCCGCCGCCACGCTGCCGCTGGAGACCCGCATCGCGGTGCTCGAGGTCTACTACCAGAAGCTCGTCGCCGCCGGCCGCTACGACGTCGCCCGCAAGGCCTTCGAGATGATCAAGGCCGCCAGCCCCGACGCCAACGTCCAGGCCTTCGCCGACGACCGCCTCGCCCACCTCGCCCTGGTCGGCCAGCCCGCCCCGGCCATCGTTGGCAAGGACGTCGACGGCAAGCCGTTTGACCTGGCCAAGCTCCAGGGCAAGGTCGTGCTGGTCGTCTTCTGGGCGAGCTGGTGCCTGCCGAGTGCCCCCCAGGCCGTCCGCCTGAGCGAGTTCTACAAGGCCAACGCCGCCAACGGCTTCGAGGTCGTGGGCGTGAACCTGGACACCCTCCAGGAGGGCTCCGAGGACCCCGCCGCCGTGCTGCCCGACGTCCGCCGGTTCCTGGTCCAGCACAACGTCCGCTGGCCGAACCTGATCAACGGCCAGGGCCCCCAGGACTACGCCGGCGCCTACCGCGTCACCGAGGTCCCCGCCAGCATCGTCATCGGCCGCGACGGCAAGGTCGAGCAGCTTGACCTCGCCGGCCCCGCCCTCGAGGCCGCCCTGACCAGGGCCCTCGGTCGCTGAGCCCGCCCGCCGGCCCGCCCCTCGCCGGGCGGGCCGCCCAGCCTCATCTCGAGACCTCCCCACGGGGCAGGCCGGCACCACGCCAGCCTGCCCCGTGGCCGTTGACCCACCCCGCCGCCGATCCACTTCCGGACCTCGACCAGAGACCAAACCCCGGCACACCCACATCCGACCTCATCCGAGGCTGCTGGATCCGGGCTCCGAAGCCGGAACCCGGGCCCCCCGGCGGTTCCTCGCTCGACCACCCCGCACGCCGAACGCCGGGGTGCCCGGGCCCCGCATGTGGAGCCTGACGGTGGGTGCCTCGGAATCGTCGGCGTGGTCAGGCTTCGCCAGACCACGGCACACGGGCGAGGCTCGGCTCCCTTGCTCCGGACGGGTCTCGGCTCCGTTGCTGGTGTGCCGTGGCCTGAGCGTCAGCGTGGCCACGCCGACGATTCGGCGGCCTCCGCATGGTCGCGGTTCCGCGATCGTCCGAGGCTGCTGCATCCGGGCTCCGAGGACGGAACCCGGGCACCCCGGCGGTTCCTCGCTCGACCCTTCCGCACGCGGGCCGCGGGCACCCCGGCACCGTCTCAATCGACCACCCCGCACGCCGAATACCGGTGTGCCCGGTCACGCGTGCGGGGCCCGGATCCGGGGGCCTCTCGAATCCGCGCGTCAGCTGCCGGGGTGCCCGGGTCCCGCCCGGCGGGGCCCGGATCCGGTGGCCTCCGAATCGTCGCCGTGGCCAGGCGCCGGCTGGCCACGGCACCCGGCCTCACCGTCCGAGGCGGTCGGCTCCGGGCTCCGCGGACGGAGCCCGGACCTCCGATGCCGGTTCGGTCGAGGCTCCCCCCGATCAGCGGGGGGCCGGGGCGGCGGCCGGCGCGGCGGCGGGGGTGGTCGGGGTGGCGGCCCGGCCGAGGGCGTCGTAGAGGCCGAGCAGGAAGCTGTGGAAGCCGTCGGCGAGCACGGGGGTCGTGTTCTGGCGGAGGTACTGCAGCGCCGGCTGGCCATAGGTGACGAGCTTGGTGCGGGCGTCGGTGACGATGCCGACGGGCGCGAAGCCCTGCGAGCGGACCTGGGCGAAGACGATCGCCGCGGACTGGCTGGCCTGCTCGCGCTGGCCGCCCAGGGTCCCCTCGGTGGGCGAGCCGGTGGGCCAGATCAGCAGGCCGTTGGGCCCGAAGAAGCTGGTCAGCGGGATCGCGGCGCGGGCGATGGGGGCGGCCGGCGTGGCGGGCTTCGGCCCGGTCACCGGCGGCATCTCGGCCAGCAGGCTGGCGTCGGGCCGGCGGGCGACGTGCGACTCGATCGAGCGGCGGGTCGAGGCGTTGAAGCGATCCTGGAACGAGGTGTCGCGGACGTTGTTGATGAACGCGTTCGGGTTGCCCTGGTACGGGTTGCCCGAGCCGGTGCCGAACGGGCCCCGGGCGCGGGCGGCGTAGGCGGCCTGGCCGGCGGCCTCCGAGCGGTTGTTGATGTTGTTCAGCGTGGCCATGTTCGAGTAGCCGCCGCCGCCCCACATGCCGCCAAACCCGTATCCGAACCCGAACTGGGCCCGCGCCGTGCCGCTGCCGGCGCCCAGCCACGGCGCCAGCGCCGCGGCGACGATCACCAGCCGTCGGGCCCAGACCCGCATCCCGATCTTCCTCGGCGCTGCTGCCGTCCGCATCGTCCGGTCCCCGTGGCGTGTGTCGTCGGATCGCATCGCGTCGCGTCCTCTCGAGGCCCCAGGGGCCCCGGCGGTCGTCGCGGCCTCATCTCGTTCCCTCCAGGGTAGCCGCCGCCGCCACCCGGGGCAATCGGAGCGACTCCGTCCGACGCAAACCGGCAACGCCCCTGGGTGCCTCCGCAGCGTGGCCACGCTCCGCTCCGGCCTACGGGACCGGGAACCGCCGGAGTGCCCAGCGGAGCCCGGAGGTTCGGCCACGGGCCGCGGGCCTAGCTGCCGGCGCGGTGGAAGACGCTGGGCTCGGGGCCGCGGGTGGCGAAGAGGAGGTCGTGGAGCCGCTGCTCCAGGGCTTCGAGGTCGCAGACGGCGCGGGCGGCGGGCTCGTGGGCGTCGGGGGCGGGGCGGGTGGGGTAGGCCTGCACGGCGGCGATCCGGTCGGGCAGGGGGGGATGCGCGGGGTCGAGCGGGGCGCGGTCGTCGGTCAGCAGGCGGTGCCGCAGCGCGATCCGCAGGGGCTCGGGCAGGCGGCCCCAGAAGGTGCGGAACAGGGCGTAGAGGTTCGGGCCGTCGGGCCGGTCGGGGTCGTAGGCGTCGAGCACCTCGCGGAACAGGGGCTGGACCAGGGCGACCTTCGCCAGCGCATCGGCGGCGGCCGGCCCGCCGGCGATCGCC
>CAZUZD010000267.1:0-8891 GCA_964624465.1 uncultured Isosphaeraceae bacterium | reverse complement strand
AGCGGCAGCCCTGATTTACGAGCGCATGCAGGACGTAGCGCGTGAGCAGGGCGTAGATCTCGAATCCGTACGGCACGCCCAGCACGTCGTCGAGCGTGCGGGTCTCGGCGATCGGGATGTCGACCGGTTCCTGCTTCTGGTAGATGCACGACTTCATGCAGTCGTTGCAGATGCGGTGGCCGGTGCCGGCGCACATGGGGTTGTCGACCGTGACCATCGCCAGCGCGCCGATCGGCACCCCCTCGGACTTGAGGGTGTGCATCTCCGAGATCTTCTCGTCGAGCGGGCAGCCGGTGAGGGTGAACCCCAGGGCGTTCTGCTTGAAGGCGCCGTCCTTCTCGCGCATGCCGTGCGAGCAGGAGTCCTTCCCCTGGTTGTGGCAGAAGATGCAGTAGTTCGCCTCGTCGAGGGCCCGGGTCAGCGAGCCGCCCGGGTCGGTGAGCTTGAACCCCTCGCGGTGCCGCCTCGGTCGCCCCTCGGCCCGCCGGATCACCGTCACGCCGTCGCGGAGCTCGGTGGCCACGGGCACCAGGGCCATCGGGTCGAGCTTGTGCGGCAGCCGGAACAGTCGCCCGGCGGCATGGCGCCGAATGCCCTCGGGGGCGTACAGCGCCCACGCCGCGTATCGGGTTGCGGCGTCCAGGGCCGGCGCGCGCGCCTCGGGGGCCTCCAGCCAGGTCAGCACCGCGCGGGAATATCCGAGCTCGTCGCCGGCGTCGACCCCGAATTCGCGGAGCTGGGTCGCGAGCTGTCCGCCGTCGAGCTGCTCGGCCTCGGCCACCGGGACGGCCCTGGCCGCGCGCCGCTGCACGAACAGACGCTTGCAGGCGAAGAGCGGGACCAGCTCGTGGTGCGACTCGGCCAGGCGGCGGACCTCGGCCTCGATGCCGAACAGGCGGGCAATGAAGTCTTCCAGGTGGGGCGCCAGGTCGATCAGGAGCTGGGATCGGTCCCGGGGCGCCAGCGTCTCCGGCTCGGATCGGGCGGCGACGAGCCGGTCATGCAGCGGGATATCGGCCCGGGCCAGTTCGAGGATGAAGCAACGGTCCAGCCGGCACAGGCCCTCGCGCGTGGAGAGGTCGGCGAAGGAGAGCTCGAAGGCGAGTCGCATGCGAGGGTGATCTCGGGAAGAGGAAGGGGCGCGCTGGCGGATCGGGTCGGGTCGGGTCGAGGCGGGCACCAACTTCGGAACCGCGCCGGACCGGGGCCAGGCCGCGCCGGGGCGCCGCCCGCACGGCCAGGGGCGGGTCGCGCACCCTTCCAGTTTGAAGGGCCAGGGGCTCCTCCGGCAAGCTCACTCCCCGGAGGCTGGCCCGTCACGCCTTGATGCCGGGAGAATTCCGCGGCCCAGGGACCGCCCGGAGGCCCCTCGAACCGACCGGCGGTGGACACATGGAGCCGGGTGAAGTGGACTTCGGGACCGTTGCACTGGGTGGACTGGAGAGGATGGGCCTGTAGGATACCCCTGCTCCACCGCGGTTCCAATCTCCGGTGGCAGCCCCTGGAGCCGGCCGATCGCGAGCGGCCGGATGGTACACTCGGGTCTCGCCTGGCCACCGGGCCGGGTGGTTCCGGCCGAGGATGCGGGTGGCTGCCGGTGTCACGGGACTCCAGGTTGCGAGGTGGCGGATGAACGCTGGCCGACGGACGCTCCAGTTCGAGCACTTCGACGACGTGATGCCGGAGGTCGAGCGGCTGATCCAGGGCCACTCCACCGTGGGGCACTGGTCGCTCGGTCAGATCTGCCGACATCTGGCCATCGTGCTCCGACGGGTGGTGGATCTGCCCGCGAGCACCCCGCACGACCCGTCGCAGTGGGTCTCCGCCGCCGAGAAGCAGCGGGTCCTCGACTCGGGCCAGCTTCCCGAGGGGATCCCCGGGCCGCCGGAGATCATGCCGGGTGCGACGCTGAGCGATCGCGAGGAGGCCGACGGCCTGCGGGCCGCGCTGGCGCACTTCCGGTCCTCGCCCGGCCCGGTGATCCCGCACCGGGTCTTCGGGCCCCTGAGCCGCGAGGAGTGGGACCGCTTGCAGCTGATCCACCTCGCCCACCACCTCAGCTTCGTCGTGCCCACGGCGGCCGGAACCGGAGCCCGCTCATGAGCCGTGCCCTGCTGGTCATCGATGTCCAGAACGAGTACTTCACCGGCGCGCTGCCGATCACCCACCCCGCCGGCCACCTGGATCAGATCCTGCGGGTGATGGATGCCGCGCAGGGGCGGGTCCCGATCATCGTCGTCCAGCATCACTTTCCCCAGCCCGACCGGCCGTTCTTCCAGAAGGGCACTCCGGGCTGGGAACTCCACCCCGAGGTCGCCGCCCGGCCGCATGACCTCCGGATCGAGAAGACCCTGCCGGGCAGCTTCACCAACACCCCGCTCGAGACCTGGCTCCGCGACCGCGAGATCGACACCGTGACCATCGCCGGCTACATGACGCATATGTGCTGCGACACCACGGCCCGCGAGGCGGTCCACCGTGGTTTCACCGTGGAGTTCCTCAGCGACGCCACCGGCACCCTGCCCCTCTCCAATTCCGCCGGGGCCGTCACGGCCGAGGAACTCCACCGCTCCATCCTCTGCGCCCAGCAGATGCTCCTGAGCGAGGTCCTGCCCGCGTCCCGCTGGCTGGAACGGCTCTGACGCGGTGAACCCGTCGGCTCCGTGCCTCCCGCGGTCGCTCCCGCAATGGGCCTGGGGACCGGGATCGACGGACCACCTCCGCCAGGGCCCGGGTCAGCCCAGGAGGATCCGACCGGGTCGGCCTGGGGTCTGGCCCTGGCCGCCACGACCCGGTATCCCGTTCTGGGCGCCGCGGGATCCGGGGGTGGTCGAGGTCTTGATGCGCTCGGGCGGGATCGCGGCCTTGAGGGTGATGGTGCCGGCGCGGCCGCCGAGGCCGGCGGGGCCGACATCGCCGCCGTTGCCGCCCACGCTGCCCGGCACCGCCGTATCGGCCTCGCCGCCATCGCCGGCCCGGCCCGACTGATCGCCACCCCGACCGCCGTCGGCGGCGAGGGTGGCATCGAAGCGGGTCGTCAACGTGCCTCGTGGCGCACCCACGGTGATCGTGCCACCGGCACCCCCCGCACCGGCGGCTGCCAGGCTGCCGCCGGCACCGCCCTTGAGGCTCGCGGCGCCGCCCTGGCCCGCGCCGCCCTGCGCGGCGCCACCGGCAGAGCCGACGGCTCGCACGTCGCCGTCGAGCGAGATGTCGCCGTAAGCGCTGGTCAGGTCGATCGTGCCGCCGGCCCCGCCGGGAGTGCCGCCGCCCACATCGCCGCCGGCGCCGCCCTTCTTGCCGCCGTCTCCGCCGGCGCCCGCGGTCCCCTCCTGAGCGGCGGTCGCGCCGCCGCTGGCGGAGACGAGCCGGGTGGAGATCGTCCCGAGCCCGGTCGTCACCGTGATCGACCCGCCCGCCCCGGCCCGACCGTTGTCGCCCGAGCGCTGTGAGCCATCACCCCCGACGGAATCCGGCCGGGAGCCCCGTCCATTCCCGCCGCGACCGGCCGTGCCGCTGGCCCCGCCGACGCCCCCGCCGTCCGCGAGCAGGGCCGATTCGAGGGTCACGTCGTCGACACCCTGGATCGTGAGCTCGCCCCCGTCGCCGGCGATGCCATTGCCGCCCAGCCGGCCGGCGCCGCCGCCGATCCCCTCCTGGCCATGCTCCGCAGCACCGCCGTCGCCACTGACGGCCCGATAGGCCCCGACCGAGCCGCCAGTCACCGTCAGCGGGCCGGTGGCCCGGACTTCGCCCTCCCGGGAGATCAGCTTGATCGTCCCGCCCTTGCCGCCGCTGCCGTTGTCGCCGGCCCGGCCGCCCTGCCCGCCCTGACCGTCGCCCTGAAGTTGCTCGCCCCCGGCGCCTGCGGAGGCCGTCATGTCGCCCACCGAGCCGCCGCGGGCGGACGCCGTGCCGATCTGGATCGGGCCGCCGCTCTTGAGGAGGATCGTGCCGCCGGCGCCCGCGTCGCCGCTGTTCTCGACGTTGCCGCCGTTGCCGCCGCCGCCCGCCTCGGCCCGGTCGTCACCCCCCCGGCCGCCGACCGCGTCGAAGGGTCCGAAGAACGAGCCGGCGTCGGCCAGGAACCGCGGGAGGGCGATGCCCGCAGCCGTGTCGACGGTGATGGTGCCCCCCTGCCCGGTGCCAGGGCCGGTCTCGGTGGAGCTACCGGACCCCCCCTTGCCGTGCTTCCCACCGGCGCCCCCGTTGCCGCCGATCATGATCGGGTTCCGGTTCGCGCCCTCCGCGAAGCCCACGTCGCCGCCGCTGGCCAGCAGCGTGCCCGTGCCTTCGGGACTGGTGACCTGGCCGTCCGAGCTCTTGAGCGCGATCGAGCCACCGCCGCCGGCGGAACCGGCCCGCAGGATGCTCCCGCCGTTCCCTCCGCCGCTGCCGGGAGCGTTGCCGCCGTCGCCGCCGTCGCCCGAGGTGACCGACATGGGGTTGCGACGGCCGCCGCTGGCGCGGATCAGGCCGTCGATGGTCAGCTCGTCGTCGGTCGTGATCTTGACCGTGCCGCCGAGGCCGCCGCCCCCCGTCTTGCCGCCGGCCCCGCCGTTGCCGCCACGGCCACCGCCGTTGCCGCCATGGCCTGGCGTGTTGCGATAGTCCTGGGCATCGCCGCCGTCGGCGATGAGCGTGACCTTGCTGCGGAGCTCGAAGCTGCCGGTCTCGATCGAGATGGTCATGACGAGCGGGTTGAACGGGATCGCGCCGCCAGCGTCGCCCTGACCGCCGGAATCGCCGCCGTTGCCGCCGGGCTTGCTGCCGGTGCTCCGGCCGCCGTCGCCGCTGGTCGCGAAGTTGGAGCCGGAGTCACCCCCGCGCACACTCGCGCCGTCCGAGAGCAGGAGGACCGTGCCGCCGAGGGCCTCCAGGGTGATGGAGCCGCCCCGGCCGCCGGCCCCGGAATCGAGGGTCTTGCCCCCATCTCCGCCAACACTGTCCCGGCCGGGGTCGTTCGTGCCGTTGCCGCCGTCGCCGGCCGAGCCGAGCATCCGGCCGCCGTGGCCGCCGCGGAAGTCCAGCAGGCCGTTGCCCTCGATGTCGATGACCTGGCCGGGCGTGCTGGGTGTGACGATTGGCGGTGTCTTCACGACCAGCCGGCCCCCCTGGCCGCCGTCGCCCGCGCCGCCGAGCATCCCGCCGTCGCCGGCCTTCGTCCGGCCGTCGCCGCCGCGGCCGGCCTGCCCGCGGTTGTCGCCGCCGGTGCCGCCGGCCGCTCCGAGCTCTTTCAGGGTCACTCCCCCCTGGGCCTCCAGGAGGATCGTCCCGGCGTCGCCCCCCTGACCGGAGGGCGCCACTGCACCGCCGTTGCCGGCATTGCCGTTGCCCGTGGCCGATCCGCCCTGCCCGCCGTGGCCTTCCTGGTCGCCGCCGGCGCCGCCGTCGGCGCGGTAGTCGACGGAGCTGGAGATCGCGCCCTGGGAGGAGAGCTGGATTTTTCCACCTTTGCCGCCGATCACGCCGCCGCCGACTGCCCCGCCGTTGCCTCCGGTCTTGCCCGTGCCGCCGTCGCCGCCGGTGCCGCGCTGGACGCCGTCGCCTGCCGGGATCGCAACGCCGGGGAAGCTCGAGGGATCGTGGCCCGCGCGACCGCCGTTGACGAGGATGCGATCCGCCTGGATCGATCGCGGACCGGCCGGCACGGGCGTCGGTCCGGGCGGCGCGACCGTCTTGATGACGACCTCGCCCCCCTTGCCAGCGCTGCCGGCCAGGCCGATCTGGCCCGCGTCACCGCCCCGCGTCGGGCCGTCGCCGCCATGGCCGGTCACCGGCCGATAGAGCCCGGCCTGCGACGCTGACGGGAACCCCGGGGGCGGGAGCGGGGACAGGGCGCCGGCATCGCCGCCGGTCGCGACGATGGCCTCCGACGTCGTGATCGATCCACCGGCGATGATCGTGAGCTTGCCGCCGTCGCCCGCGGCGCCACCGGCCATGAGCCCGAACTTCCCGTCGCTGCCGATCGTCCCGCTGCTGCCCCCCCGGCCGGGCTCCTTCGTGGCCGTGCCGCCGTCGCCGGTGCGGGCCCCGGAGTTGGAGGCGATGGCGCCCCGCAGGATCAGCACGCCGCCCACGGTGACGTCGCCGAACGTGGACTTCAGCGTGATCGGACCCGCGTCGCCGCCGTCGCTGTTCTGCCCGATGTTGCCGCTGCTGCCGGCGATGCCGGTGCCCGTCCAGCCGCCGTCGCCGGTCCGGTTGAACGACGTGCCGCCGTCCCCGCCAGCGGTCACGATCCCGCCACGAGGACTGACGATGTTGCCCGTGGTGGTCGTCAGGGTGACCTCGCCCCCGTCCCCGCCGGCGCCATTCGTGCCGATGTTACCGCTGCGCCCGCCGTTGCCGTCGACCGTCCGACCGCCGGCCCCGGTCCTGGCCTGCGAGGGAGCGTAGAGCGTGATCCCGGAGAGCGGAAAGTCGACGATCGGAGCGACGACGCCGCCGGCGGCAACGTAGCAGATGGCCTGCGCCTCCTGCTGGATCGCTCCGATCCCGCGGATGTCGCCGCTGTCGCTGGTCAGCTTGATGATCCCGCCATCACCACCACTGCCGTTCTTGCCGATGTTGCCGCTGCTGCCACCGTTGCCGATGTTCGCCTGGCCGCCGTCGCCGGTCTGCGGCCCGAACACGCCGTCCACATCGCCGCCGGCGACGATCAACGGGCTCAGCCCGATGGTCCCGGAGGTGGACGAGATGACGATGGTGCCACCGTGGCCCGCGCTGCCGTTGTCACCGATGTTGCCGCTGCGCCCGCCGGAGCCGATCCGGCCGGCAACTCCTCCGGGGCCGGAACGCGCCGACATGTCGTGGACCTTGCCGCCGGCAACCACCACGACGCCGGTCCCGCTCAGGTCACCGCCACCGCCCTTGAGGGTGATCTCGCCGCCACGGCCGGCGCTGCCGTTCTTGCCAATGTCGCCCGAACTCCCGCCCTGGGCGGGGTTCGCCACCGTCCCCTGCCGCCCGGCCGCGCCTCCCCGGCCGCTGGCCGCATGATTGTCGGAGACGAGGCCGCCGCGAGCGGCGATCGAGTCGACCGTGACGCCCTGGACCTGGCGTTCCTCGACCGTGACGGCCCCCGGGATGGAGAGGCGGATCGTGCCACCGTTGCCGCCGGCCCCCGCGTCCCCGACGCGCCCGCCGCTGCCGCCGTCGCCGTGGCCCGCGCCCTCGCCACCAGACCCCGAGGTACCCTGGTAGCCGGGCACGACCGGTCCGCTCCCCGGCGGGAACGGGTGCGCGCCGTTGTCGCCGCCATCGGCCGTCAGTGCCCCCGTGGTGGTGACGTGCAGGCTCAGCGCCGAGACCTCGAGCGTTCCGCCGCCGCCGCCACTGCCCTGATTGCCCGCGGCTCCGCCGTTGCCGCCGTCGCCGATCGTGCCGTCACCGCCATCCCCGGCCGTGCCGCTGAAGCGACCCGCCGCACCGCCGCCGGCGTCGATCACATCGTGGAACGTGACCACGATCGGCTCCGGACGATTCGGCGGGAGCTGGCTGGTGACGACCTTCAAGGTCCCGCCGCCGCCACCGGCACCGCTCGCCCCGAGTCCACCACCGTCGCCGCCGGCGGCACCGCGCCCGCCCGCCCCGCCGGTGCCCGTCAGGCCGCCCCCCGCGCCGCCGGCGAGGTCCAGCGCTCCGATCGCGACGCTGTCCTTGCCGGTGATGAGGACCAGACCGCCACCGCCCCCCGCACCGGCGTTCAGCAGGCTGCCTCCCGCGCCGCCGGCCACCGGGCCCCGGCCGTCACCGCCCGATCCCCCGGCCGCCGTCAGGGCGCCACCCTGGCCCCCGGAGGCCCGGAGCGGACCGCGGAGGTCGAGGGGGATGCCCCCCTGCGAGGACCCCGAGGCGATCGAGAGCTGGCCTCCCGCCCCGCCTGAACCGCCGCCGCCCACGCCGCTGCCCACGCTGCCCCCGCGACCACCGAGGCCTCCATCGCCGCCCAGGCCCGCATTGCTCCCGCCGGGTCCGCCGACGGCGCTCAGCGGGCGATCGACCCGCACGGCACCGTCGCGGCTGGTGATCGAGACCTCGCCGCCTGAGCCGCCGTCGCCGGCGTTGCCGACGTCGCCCCCCGATCCCCCCCGCCGGCCCATTCCGCCCCGGCCGGCGGTGGCCGTGAGCTGACCGCCGGCACCGCCGTCGGCGTGGATCGCACCGGTGATCGCCACGTCCCCCGAGGTGTCGGCCGAGAACCGGCCGCCGATCGCACCGTCGCCACCGTTGCCGATACTGCCGCCGTTGCCGCCTCGCGAGATCGAGCCGTTGCCCCCGGCGCCGGCGGCCGTCCTGGCCGCCTGGATTCCTCCGGCGCCGCCGTCGAGCGTGATGTCATCGGTGACTACGATCGTGCCGCTGGTCGAGAGGATCAGGACCTGGCCGCCCTGCCCGCCGGCCCCCGCGTTGCTGCCCGCTCCGCCGTTGCCACCCGTCGCGCCATTGCCGCCACGACCGCCGGCGGTGGTCTGCGACCCACCCATGCCGCCCCGCGACAGGACGTTGGCCAGCCCGATCGCGCCGGTCGAGGTGCGCAGCGTGATCCGACCGCCCCGACCCCCGTCCTGCGACACACCGGTCGCGCCGCCGATGCCGCCGGCTCCGCCCGGTCGGGCGGCATTCGCACCGTCGCCGCCGCGGCCGCCGTCGCTGCCGTCGCCGCCGTGGAAGTCGAGCGAGCCGACGAACGTGAGGCACCCGGCCCCGGCGTCGGCCGAGAGGCTACCGCCCGCGGTCGCCAGGCCCGCATTGCCCCCCGCTCCGCCGTTGCCGCTGCCGGCGGCCGCTCGCCATCGGCGAAGGCGTGGAAGTCGCCGCCCGCGGCCGCCGGGAAGCGCGAGCGGTGCGCCAGCCGAGGCGCCGGCCCCTCCGTCGCCGCCGCTGCC
>CAZUZD010000266.1:0-8908 GCA_964624465.1 uncultured Isosphaeraceae bacterium | reverse complement strand
CGCCGCCCCCCGGGCCGGTGGCCCCCGCGTGGCCGACGACCGGCCGAGAGTACCGACCCCGCCGGGCGCCGCGGCGAGCGTGCCCGGCCTCGACGCCACCACCGACGGTTCGCTGGCCGAGTGGGCGTACCACCAGCGCGGGCTGCTCGGCCTGGCCAGCCGCCTCTGGGCGGGCCCCGAGATCCCCGACCCGGCCGAGGGGGAGCCCAAGCCGCCGGCCGACGGCGAGGCCCGCTGGCTCTTCTGGAACGATCAGGTGCTCGGCGGCCGCGGCTTCGTGCCGTTCCGCCCGGCCACGCACCCGACCCTCGGGGCCGTCGAGGTCGGCGGCTGGCGCTCCGGCGTGCGGCTCAATCCGCCGTCGAGCCGGATCGACTCGCTGGTGGCCGGGCACCTCGGCTTCCTCCGCGACCTGACCGACCGGCTGGCGCGGCTGGAGGTCATCGACGTGACGGTGACGGCCCGCGGCGGCGACCTGTATGAGGTGTCGGCCGCCGTGACCAACCCCGGCCTGCTGCCGACGGCGCTGGCCGAGGCGGTGAAGGTGCGCGAGTCGCGCCCCGTCGTCGTGCGGCTGAAGCTGCCCGCCGGGGCGAAGCTGCTCACCGGCAAGCCGCAGCACCAGGTCGAGAGCCTGGCCGGCTCGGGCGGCCGCCGCGAGTTCCGCTGGCTGGTGCAGGCCCCCGAGGGCGCGCGCTCCCTGGAGCTCGACGCCCGCTGCCCGCGCGCCGGCGTCGTCACCCGCACGATCCCGCTGCCCTGACCCGGCCGGCCCGCCCCGGACCGCACCCCCACACGCGTCGCTGCCCGACCTCCACGGATGCCGCCCCGAGGACGCCCCATGACCCGCCTCGACCGCACGCCCCGCCGGCCCTGGCCGCTGCGCCTCGCCGTCGCCGCCGCCCTCGTTGCCGCCACGTTCGCCGCGCCCGACCCGGCGGCCGGCGACGACCGCGCGCCGATCACGCCGCCGCCCCGGTTCCCGCTCGCCTTCAACCGCATCTACAACTACCCCGACCTCGTCGCCGTCATGCGCGGGCTGGCCCAGGCCCACCCCGACCTGGTGACCCTCTCCAGCATCGGCAAGAGCGTCGAGGGCCGCGACCTCTGGTGCCTGACGGTCAACAACCCGAAGACCGGGCCCGACTCGGCCAAGCCGGCGATGTACGTCGACGGCAACATCCACGGCAACGAGGTGCAGGGCGCCGAGGTGTGCCTGTATCTCGTGTGGTACCTGGCCGAGAACCACGGCCGGCTCGACGCCGTGACGAAGCTCGTCGACGAGCGGGCCTTTTACGTGATCCCGACGGTCAACCCCGACGGCCGGGCCCACTGGTTCGACAACCCGAACACGACGCACAGCTCGCGGAGCGGCAAGTCGCCGATCGACGACGACCGCGACGGCGTGGCCGACGAGGACGCGCCCGACGACCTCGACGGCGACGGCCAGATCGCCCGCATGCGCCGCAAGGACCCTCAGGGCCGCTACAAGATCGACCCCGCCGACCCGCAGGGCCTGGTGCCGGTGAAGCCCGACGAGGTGGGCACGTACGAGCTGCTCGGCGACGAGGGGTTCGACAACGACGGCGACGGCCTGGTCAACGAGGACGGGCCCGGCGGCTACGACATGAACCGGAACTTCCCCGCCGACTGGCAGCCCACGCACCGCCAGGGCGGCGCCGGGCCGTTCCCGCTCTGCTGGCCCGAGACGCGGGCGATGGCCGAGTTCGTCCGCAGCCACCCGAACATCGCCGGCGTGCAGGCGTTCCACAACTTCGGCGGCATGATCCTCCGCGGCCCCGGCCACCCCTCGCGCCAGGCCGAGTACCCCGACGCCGACGAGCGGATCGCCGCCGCGATGGGGACCACCGGCGAGGCCATGCTGCCGTACTACAAGAGCATGGTCATCCACCGCGACCTGTACCCGGTGCACGGCGGCTTCGTGGGCTGGACCTACGAGCACCAGGGCATCTTCTCGTTCACCAACGAGCTCTACAACGGCGGCCAGCTCATCGGCCAGAAGGACGCCGCCGGCAAGCCCGTGAGCGCCGACGACGCCGCCGCCGGCCGCGACGCCCGCGACCGCCTGCTGCTGGGCTCCAACGTGATCCCCTGGCACACCGTCAAGCACCCGACCTACGGCGAGGTCGAGGTCGGCGGCACGGTCAAGCAGTCGTCGCGGGTCCCGCCCATGTTCCTGCTCGAGGAGCTCTGCCACCGCAACGCGGCGTTCGTGATGTACCACGCCGACAGCCTGCCCCGGCCCGAGTGGGTCGACGCCACGGTGGAGCGGCTCGGCCCCGAGACCTTCGCCGTCACCGCCGCCGTGCGCAACACCCGGCCGATCCCGACCCGATCGGCCCAGGCCGCCCGCCGCAAGCTCGGTCTGCCCGACGAGCTGACCCTGGCCGGTGCCCGCGTGCAGGTCGTCGCCGGCGGCAAGTTGCTCGACCGCGCCACCGGCGCCGTCGAGGCCGTCGAATCCGAGCCCGAGCGGCTCCGGATCGAGGACGGCGTCGGCCCCGAGCCCGTCCGCGTCCGCTGGATCGTCCGCGGCCGCGGCCCCGCCACCCTCACCTTCCGCGCCCAGAAGGGCGGCACCCTCACGAGGACCGTCAGCCTCGACTGACCGGGTGGCTCCGGGAGCCGAGATTCCTCCATTCCCGTCGGCTGGATGAGCGCAGCGAAATCCGACGCGCCGGGGCAAGGGCCGGCTGCCAACCCGCCGCAGGAGCCGGATTCGCCGACCGACCTGCGAGCGCTTCCGAGACCGTCGGATTTCGCTCCGCTCATCCAACCCACGGGACCGGGGAACAGCCCGGGTGGCCGGGGCCCGCGTGCTTGTCCTCCCGGCCGGCGGGCGATCGCGGGAACGAGCACGGCCCGCCGACCGTTCCGGGAGGGAGCGGGCGGCGGGCCGTGGTGGGTTGCGGGTGGGGGCGAGGGCCCCGGTCGATCAATACAGCGGGGTGCGGTAGAGCATGTACCGGACCAGGGGCAGGGGCAGGGGGCGGCCGCCGATGCGGGCCGGGATGCCGAACTGCGAGGGGCGGTTGCCGGCCTGCCCCAGCGACGAGCGGGTCAGGTAGAAGATCGAGTCGGTCTTGTCGAAGACACCGACGTCGGTCTTGCCGTCGCCGTCGTAGTCGCCCACGACCGGGATGTTGTTGCCGCCGAAGCTCGACGGCACGCCAAACTGGAAGCCGTTGTTCACGGTGCCGCCGGGGTTCACCGGCAGCACGAACGGCGTGTAGAAGGTCGACGTGCTGCGGTCGAAGAACGCCGGGTCGATATCGCCGTCGCCGTCGTAGTCGCCGGGGATCGCGAACAGCTCGCTGGCCGGCAGCGCCTTGCTGGTGATCGACACGGTCTGCGGCGTCAGCGGGCTCGACGACGGCCGGATCGTGAAGGCGCGGGTGGCGGGGCTGAAGACAGCGAAGTCGTCGAGCCCGTCGCCGTCGTAGTCGGCTGGCACCGGCTGGTTCCGCGCGTCGAGCGTGCTGCCCACGGGCACGCCGATGGCGGTGCCGTTGCGGTAGAACGTCGTGGACGTGGCGCTGTAGACGGCCGGCTGGAGCTGGGCGTTGCCGGCGACGTACCGCCCGGGCGCGGGGGTCAGCTCGCCGTCGGTGCCCAGGCCGAGCGTTGCGTTCAGCTCGCCGCCACCGGAGAGCTTGACCCGGTAATTGCGGGTGTTCTGGGCGAAGACGGCCACGTCGGTCTTGCCGTCGGCGTCGTAGTCGGCCACGGCCGGCTTGAGCGTGCCGGTCAGCGGCGTCTGCGGGTCGCCGAACTGGACGGCCAGGTTGCCGGCGGCCGACATCGACAGGTAGAAGGTCGAGCCGGTGACCTGGATCGACGGGATCGAGAACGGCTGGTAGACGGCCATGTCGGTGCGGCCGTCGCCGTCGTAGTCGCCGGGGATCGGGATCGGCGTCCCGCCGTAGTCGGTCGCGATCCCGAACTGGTACGCCACGTTGCCCAGCGCCGATGAGGCGACGAAGAAGGTCGAGCCGAAGAACGGCGCGAAGTTGGTGGGCTGGAACGTGATCGTGTCGGTGATGCCGTCGCCGTCGAAGTCGCCGACGGTCCGCTTCCAGACGTTGTTCGTCGTGAGCCTGGCGACGAAGGTGGTGGCGTTGTTGGCCAGGGTGGTCGAGCCGAAGGTGGCGTTGCCCAGGCCGCTGATGCCCGAGACGACCAGCTGGCCGCTGGCGTTGACGGCCAGCCCCTGCGCCACGTCGCTGGCCAGGACGGTCGTCGGCGGGGTCTGGCCGTCGGAGATCGAACGGCTGCTGCCACCGCTGCGGAGGCCGAGCCAGCGGCCGTCGGGGGCCACCTGGGCGACGAACACGTTGTTGTCGTTGTAGCCGTTGGCCTGGCTGCGCACCTGGTACGACCCGGCGAAGTACGCGGTGCCGTCGGGCTGCACCGCCAGGGCGCCACGGCCCGGGTCGATGTTGTCGTTGATCACGAACGGCGAGCGGACCCACTGGTACACGCCGGTCGGCGAGTACTTGGCCAGGAACACGTCGGCGGCGTTCTTGCCGCGGCTGAATCGCACGGGCGAGGCGTTGGCCGGGTCGAAGTTGACGATGTGGGTGTACTTGCCCGTGACGTAGATGTTGCCGGCGTCGTCGGTGGCCACCCCCTCGCCGACGTCGAGGCCCGCGGCGCCGATCCGCAGCGCCAGGCCGGTCGTGGCCCCGCCGGGGGCGAGCTTCACCACGTAAATATCCGGCGTGCCGCTGTCGCTGGTGCGGACCAGGGTGCCGGCGCCCGGGTCGAAGTCGACCGTGCCGCTGAACTGCCCGGTCACGATCACCGCGCCGGTCGGGTCGAGGGCCACGCCCTTGGCCAGGTTCGGGCTGGTGGGGTTCTGGGCGGCGAACGTGCTGGCCCAGCTCAGGTTGCCGGTGGTCGAGAACTTGGCCGTGAACGAGGTCCGCTCGGCCACGCCCGAGCTCAGCGCCTGGCCGGCGATCGTCGCCGGGCCGAAGATCTGGCCGGCGATGGCCACCTCGCCGCTGCGATTGGCCGTCACCCCCAGCGCCGTGTTCTCGGCGCCCGGGTTCACGCCCTGGACCTGCTGGACGAAGCGGTATTGGCCGCCCCCGGCGCTCAGCTTCAGCAGGAAGCCGTCGAAGCGGTTCACCCCGCCGGTCGTGAGCGTGCCGCCGGCCCCCTGGCCGAAGGTCACGGTGCCGCTGAAGCTGCCGATGACGTAGACGCTCGAGTCGCCCTGCTTGTTGTCCACCGCGATGCCGTAGGCGGTGTCGTCGCCGTTGTCGCCGTAGTTGCGCACCCAGGTGAGCTGGTTGTTGGCGTCGTAGCGGGCCACGAAGATGTCCGAGGCGCCGTTGCTCGTCAGCGCGGTGCCGCCGAAGTTGGTCGTGCCCCGGAAGTTGCCCACCACGTAGGTGTTGCCCGCGTCGTCGATGGCCACCGCCGCCGTGCTCGCCGCCTCCGTCGGCGCCAGCCCGGTCGCCAGCCCGAAGGCCGACTGCCAGTCCACCGCCAGCAGCGCGCGACCCTCCAGGCACTCCACGGCCGGCCGCCGCCGCTGCGCCCGACCCGTCCGCGCCGTCCAGGAAGCCCAGCGCCGCCGCAGGCCAGTCCGTGAGGTCTCGCTCATGGTGTCCTCGCTCGCATCCACTTCAAAGGTCCGCCACCCCGACCCGCCGGGTCGCGACCCGCCCGGATCCGGGATGATTTCATGCATGATATCAGACCGGCATGCCGGAGGGAACGCTCTGCAGGATACTTCGCAAATCGCCCGGGACCAAATCGCCGGCCGGCGTCGAGATTCCGCCCGCGGCCGCGGCGGCGGGCGGCCGGCGCGGTCGGGTCGGTGTTGTTCGGCGAGGCTCGCAACGGTCCGCCTCGGGGCGTGATCGATCGGTCTGCACGCGGCACCGGGGGGAGCCCACACCGGGGTGGGGAAGCTGGGGAGGCTGCCCGGGCGTGATGCCAAAAAGCCGCATGGCCGGGCCCGGGGGCGGCCGGTCGGGGACCTCGTCGGGCGGCCGGGGGCTGCGGTATGGTGGAGCGAGCCCGACCCGGCGCGGGTCGGAGGGGGATCGGACGGAGCCCGAGCGAGCCAGCCCGATGAGTCGAACCCGACGGAGCCCGGGACCTGGACCCTGGTCGCCGGCCGTCGAGCACCTGCGGGCGCTCGACGGGCGCTGGGCGGTCCGGATCGAGCGGGTGGGCCACTGCGACCTGCGGCCCCGCCGCGACCGGTTCGCGACCCTGGTGCGGGCGATCATCGGCCAGCAGATCTCCAGCAAGGCGGCGGCGACGATCGACGCCAGGCTCCGGGCCCTGGGCGGCACCCCGCACCGGCCCGAGGCGCTGCTGGACCTGGGCGTCGACGGCCTCCGCAGCGTGGGGCTCTCGGGCGTGAAGGCGGCCTACGTGCTCGACCTGGCCGACCGGGTCGCCGCCGGCACCCTGCCGCTGCAGCGCGCCGGCCGCTGGAGCGACGACGAGGCGATCGCGCGGCTCACCGAGGTCAAGGGGATCGGGCGCTGGACGGCCGAGATGTTCCTGATCTTCGCGCTCAACCGCCCCGACGTGCTGCCGGTGGCCGACCTGGGCATCCAGGTGGGCCTGCAGCGGCACTTCGATTTGCCCGAACGTCCGAAGCCCGCCGAGTGCCACGCCCTGACCGAGGCCTGGCGGCCGCACCGCACCGTCGCCATGTGGTACCTCTGGCGCGAGCTGGACGGCCCGCCGGCGCCGCCGGTGCACGGGTCCGTGGACGACGACCCCCTGGTATGATGTGCCGCGCCCGCCGGGCCCGTTCCAGACCCGGCCGGGCGATCCAGGCGCACGACGAAGTGGGGAGACGCGACCGATGGCAGCGTTCGACGTCCTGATCCGTGGCGGCTGGGTGATCGACGGCAGCGGCGGCCCGCCGGCCCGCGCCGACGTGGCGGTGCTCGACGCCGTGGTGGCCGACGTCGGCCGCCTGGAAGGGGCCCGCGCCGACCGCGTCATCGACGCCACCGGCCTCTACATCACCCCCGGGTTCATCGACGCCCACGTCCACGGCGACCTGATGCTCCTGGCCGACCCGGTCCACGAGGCCGCGCTCAAGCAGGGCGTGACCACCTACATCCTCGGCCAGGACGGCAGCGCCTTCGCCCCCGGCTCGGCCGCCACCATCGAGTACATGCGGCGCTACACCGCCGGCTTCAACGGCAACCCGCCCGAGGTCGTCGCCGACTGGACGACCGTGGCCGGCTACCTGGCCCGCTTCGACCGCACCACGGCGCTCAACGTCGCGTACCTGATCCCCAACGGCAACCTGCGGCTGGAGGTCATCGGCCACGACCCCCGGCCCGCCACCGACGCCGAGCTCAAGGCCATGCAGCGGCTCGTGCGGGAGGGCATGGAGGCCGGCGCCGTCGGGCTCTCGACCGGGCTGGACTACATCCCGAGCCGCTACGCCGACGCCCGCGAGATCGCCGCCCTCTGCGAGGCGATCGTCCCCGACGACGGCGTGTACGTGACCCACATGCGCGGCTACGGCCACGAGGCTCCGGTCGGCATGGCCGAGGTCTACGACATCGTCGAGCGCAGCGGGGTGGCCGCGCACATCTCGCACTACAACGGCTTCGCCAGCACGCTGCTGCCCCTGATCGATCAGGGCCGGGCCCGCGGCATGGACCTGACCTTCGACACGTACCCGTACATGGTCGGCAACACGATCCTGGGGATGGTCACGCTGCCGACCTGGGTGCAGGAAGGCGGGATCGAGCCGACCCTGGAGCGCCTGGCCGACCGCTCGGTGCGCCGGCGGCTCGATGCCGAGTGGTTCACGCAGCCGCTGCCGCACCCGCTGGAGGGGATCACGCTGGCGATGGTCAGCCACCCCGAGGGCCGCTGGGCCGAGGGCCTGCCGCTGCTGGAGGCCGCGCGCCAGGCGGGGCAGTCGCCCTGCGACTTCATCTGCGACCTGCTGCTGGCCTCGGGCCTGGCCGTCGGCGTGCGGGCCCTGCGGGCCGGCGACCGGACCGAGGCGGACGTGCGGGCGATCCTGCGGCACCCGGCGCACATGGCCGGCTCCGACGGCATCTTCCTGGGCGGCGCCCCGCACCCGCGCGGCTGGGGCTCGTTCGCCCGCTACCTGGGCTACCACACCCGCGAGCTGGGCGACTACGACTGGGCCACGGCCGTCACCCACCTGGCCACCCACGCCGCCCGCCGCTACCGCCTGACCGACCGCGGCCTGCTCCGCCCCGGCTACGCCGCCGACATCGCCGTCTTCGACCCCGAGACGATCTCCGATCGGTCGACCTACGCGAATGGCCGCGTGACCGCCGTGGGCATGAAGCACGTGCTGGTCAACGGCGTGCTCGCCCTGACCGACGGCGAGGTCACCGGCGCCACCCCCGGCCGCGCCCTGCGGCGCGGCTGAGCGGCCCGACCCGTGCGGTCGGGCCGGCGGGAGGGGCGCGGCGCGGGCACTGTTCCCGCGCCGGCCCGGCGAGCCGGAAAATCCCGCCGGGCGCTGTGATCGCCCCCGGGCCTCCCCACGAAGATCTCCCCGACCGGCGGTGCGGGCCTGCGACGGCGGGCCGGGCGGTCGAGTGGGCTTCGGGCGCGGGAGGCGGGGCAGATGGGCATCGAACGGGGTCCGGCGGCGAAGCGCAGCGGGGCGGCGGGGACCGGCCGATCGGGGGACCCACGCTCCGGCCCGTCGCCGCGATCCGGGGCCGGGACGACCCGCGGGTTCCGGCCGAGGCTCTGGGCCGGCGCGGGGCCTGAGTCGTATCCGGAGTTCGCCGCGGCCGTGCGCGACGACCTGGCGCCCGTGGGTCCGATCGAGGAGGCGCTGGCGCGCCTCGCCGCCGGCGCGGCCTGGTCGCTCGCCGGGGACGCCGCCCGGCCCGCAGCGGCC
>CAZUZD010000265.1:0-8917 GCA_964624465.1 uncultured Isosphaeraceae bacterium | reverse complement strand
CCGAGGGCCCAGCGGCCCCCGCGCCGGGCCGGGGACCGGCCGCGCCGAAGTCCTGAAGCCGCCTGCCGGAGCACGACGACGCCCGCGTGCGGCCCAGGGGGGCGACACGCGGGCGTCGGGGTCGTGGCAACCGGGGTGATCGGCCGGCGATCAGCCCAGGATCTCGGGCAACTCGGTCACCTCGGGCTTGAGCGGCTCGACGCCCAGGTCCTGGATCGTGACCAGCGCCTGGAAGTCCAGGCCGCGGGCGGCGAAGGCGGCGTCGGCCCCTTCGAGGCGGTCGAGCACGGCGATCACGCAGGCGACCTTGCACCCGAGCGCCTCGGCGGCGTCGACGGCCTTGAGCGACGAGCCGCCGGTGGTGGCCACGTCGTCGACGATGGCGACCGTCATGCCGGGGGTCACCGGGCCCTCGACGAGCTGGCCGGTGCCGTGGCCCTTGGCCTCCTTGCGCACCAGGAAGCCCTGCAACTTCCGGCCCCGCACCCCGGCCAGCGCCAGGGTCGCCCCCACGATCGGGTCGGCGCCCATCGTCAGGCCGCCGACGGCCTGCACCTCGGGCCGGCTCGCCAGCAGCTCCAGCACGCCGGCGGCGATCACCGCCGCGCCCTCGGCCGAGAGCGTCACCTTGCGGCCGTCGACGTAGTAGTGCGAGCTCCGCCCGCTGGCCAGCGTGAACTGCCCGACCCGCAGCGCATCGCGCTGGAGCAACCCGATCAAGGCCGACCGATCGAAGCCCGCGCCGTCGTCCGCCATCGCGCCACGCCCCTCGCCTGAACGCCCATGCCCGCCGCCAGCGTCCGGCCCGCCCGGACCCCCGGCGCTCCGGGGCGCTCCACCCTACCATCCCCCGCCCCCCGCCTCCACCAAACCCGCCCGCCACCCCCGCGGCGGGTCGAATTTTCAGATTGGCCTGAATTCTGAGAACACTTCGAAATCAGCCAGCGAATTTCCTCCAGGGGTGGTCGGTTTGCGGTCGAAAAAACGACCAAATCGTCCACGAGGTTGTCCTGGCCGATTGACGGGGCCGGGCCGACAGCGGGGGGCTTCCGGCGAGTCTCCGGGAAGAAATGCGGGAAATCGGCCGGAGGGCGCTTGCGTCGGCCGCAAGTTCGGGTAGGATGCGAATCGTTCAAAGCGTTCACGGGCCTCCCCGGTCATCCGACCAAACCGTTCACCAGAGGCTGGGTTGGCCATCATGGCGATTCCCGAACAACCTCTGTGGAAGACGTCCCAGGTGGCCGACGCCCTGGGGCTGAGCCCCAGCACGGTCAAGCGGCTGGTCGATTCGGGCGAGCTGCGGGCGGCCCGGACGGTGGGCAAGCACCGGCTGGTGCCGCCGACCGAGGCGCTGCGGTTCGCCCGGGAGCGGAATCTGCCGCTGGAGCGGCTCCAGGCCCTGATGGCTGGCCTCGCCGTCGAGTCGGACGACGTCCCCATGGCCGGCCCGGCCGGTGGCCGGCGACCCGAGGAGTCGGTCGAGCTGCTGGCCGCCGCCCTGCGGCGGGGCCGGGCGGAGGACGTCCGCCAGATCGTCCTGAACGTCTACGCCGATTGCGGCACGGCGGCCGACCTGGGCGACCACCTGATCCGGCCGGCGATGTCGCGGATCGGCCACGACTGGCTGACCGGCAGCCTGGACGTGTACCAGGAGCACCGCGCCACCCGGATGATCGAGGCCGTGCTGCTGGACCTGATCGGTCGCCGCAGCCGCACCCAGCCCCGGGCCGAGTCGGCCCCGCTGGCCATCGGCGCCACGCCCGAGGGCGACCCGTACACGATCTCCGGCCTGCTCTGCGAGCTGGCGCTGCGGGAGCTGGGCTGGGAGGTCATCAACCTGGGTCCGAACCTGCCGCTGCCGAGCCTGTCGCGGGCCGTGCTCGCCCACCGGCCCCGGCTGGTCTGGCTCTCGGCCAGCCACCTCGACGACCCCGAGCGGTTCATCCGCGAGTACGCCGAGTTCCACGCCAACGCCTCCAAGACCGGCGCGGCGGTGATCCTCGGCGGCCAGGCCCTGGCCAACGACCTCCGCGCCGAGCTGGTGGCCGCCAGCTTCGGCGAGCGGGTGGCCCACCTGGTCGAATTCGCCCGTCGCCTGAACCCGACGGCTCCCGACCTCCTGCCAGTACCCACGAATCTGCCCACGACCGAGAGCGTGCCGGCCCCCGGTGGGGCGCGGCGCGAGCCCTGAACGATGGAATTCCCCCCACCGACCCGGACTGTCCGGATCGGTGGCCTCCGATGAGCCGACCCGACTTCCTTCGAACCGATCGCTCAGGAAGGACCTGCCATGAGCACGCGACTGGCGCACGGCGACGCGGACGGCCTGGCCACCCTCGACAGCGAGGAGACCCGCCTGCTGGATCCCAAGGAAGAGCGCGCCCTGCTGCGTGAGCTCGACCAGTGCAAGCAGAAGCTGGCCGCCGCCCTCTCGGCGGTGCCGGGCTTCGAGCTGCCGGAAGGGGTGACCGAGCCCCAGGCCGTCAGCCAGCACATCGCGGCCTACTACGCCAGCCAGGCCCGCCCCGAGGCCCGCCTGGGCGCCGTGTACCACCGGTACAACGAGCTGCGGTGGCGGCTGGCGATGGCGAACATGCGGCTGGTGGCGCATGTCGCCAAGCGGTTCCGCGAGCGGGGCGTCGCCTACTCCGACCTGCTCCAGGAGGGCTTCTGCGGCCTGCTGGAGGCCCTGGACCGCTTCGACCTGACCCACGAGACCAAGCTGGCCACCTACGCCACCTGGTGGATCCGCCAGTCGATCCAGCGGGCGGTCGCCGCCGGCGCCTACCCGGTGCGGCTCAGCCCCCGGCACCTGCGGCAGCTGGCCCAGTGCCAGGGCGAGCTGGAGCGCGGACCGGGCACGTCTCAGAGCGGCAGTGAGCCCGGCGCCCGCCCCTCGGAGATGATCCAGCGGATCCACGCCGCCACCCGGCCGACGATCTCGCTCGACGCCACCATCGACACCGACTCCAGCTTCAGCCTGCTCCAGACCATGAGCGACCCCGAGGGGGACCGCACCGGCGACGTCGACATGGACGAGACGGTCGGCCGCCTGATGGAGGTGCTCCGCCCCCGCGAGCAGCAGGTGCTGGCCCTCCGCTTCGGCCTGGGCGGCAAGGCCAAGCTGTCGCTGAGCCAGGTCGGCAAGGTGCTCGAGGTCTCCAAGGAGCGCGTCCGCCAGATCCAGGACCGCGCCATCACCAAGCTTCGCGCCGTGGCCGGCGAGACCGGCCTGCTCGACGAGGTCCTCGCCGGCGTCTGAGCCGGTCCGGGGCCAGGATGGCCCCTCCGGCCGGGCCGCGCGGCGATGGTGCCGCTGACGGTGGCCGACCGCCCCCAGGTTCGCTTCCCCACTCCGGGCGGGTCCCCCCGCCGCCGGTCCCGCCGGCGGTGAGGGCACCCGCCCGCGGCGTTGCGCCCCGGGGCTCATCCCGCGCCCCGGCCCCGGTCGATGACCGATGAGGAGGGCCCCGCGGCACTCGGCCGACCGGCCGGGCGGGCGGCGGCGACCCGGCCAGGCAGGGGAGGGGCCCCGATCGCATGAGCGAGCCACGACCGAGCAAGCGGCCCCCCGGCGTGCGACCCGACCCGGACGCGGTGCCGATCGGGCCGTTCCTGCATTATCTGATGGCCGAGTGCGGCGTGTCGCCGAACACCCTGGCGGCCTACCGCTCCGACGTGGCCAAGTTCGCCCGCTGGCGGAAGGCGCATGCCCCCGGCCCGCTCTCCGCGCTCACGGTGCCGGTGCTGACGGGCTACGTCGCCTATCTCCAGGCGTCGGGCCTCGCGGCCAGCAGCATCGGGCGGCACCTGGCGAGCCTCTCGACGTTCTTCCGGTTCCTGGTCTTCGACGGCCGCCTGGGCGAAAACCTGGCCGAGCTGCTGGTCGCCCCCACGGTCTGGGACCGGCTGCCGACGGTGCTGAGCCCGACGTCGGTCGAGCGGCTGCTGGCGGTGCCCGACCTGGAAACCCCGCTGGGCCGCCGCGACCGCGCGGCGCTGGAGACGCTCTACGCCACCGGCTGCCGCGCCTCGGAGGTCGCCGGCCTGCGGCCCCGCGACCTGGACCTGCAATCGGGCACGGTGCGGTGCGTGGGCAAGGGGGACAAGCAGCGGATCGTGCCCCTGGGCAGCCGCGCCCGCGAGGCGCTGCTCGCATACCTGGAGCGGGACCGGCCGGCCCTGATCCGCAAGCAGCCGGGCACCGAGACGGTGTTCGTGACCCGGCGCGGCACCCCCCTGAGCCGGGCCGGCCTGTGGCGGATCGTGACCGGGTCGGCCCGCGCCGCCGGGCTGACGGGCAAGGTCAGCCCGCACACGCTGCGGCACAGCTTCGCCACCCACCTGCTCGCCGGCGGCGCCGACCTCCGCGTGGTGCAGGAGCTGCTGGGCCACGCCTCGATCGCCACCACCCAGATCTACACCCGCGTCGAGCTCAGCCGGCTGGTCGAGGTGCACCGGCAGTTCCACCCGCGTTCGCCGCGTTCGAGCTGACCGGAGCCGGCCCGCCCCCCTGGACGATCGCCGGGGGCGGCTTACACCAGGAACCTGCCGGGCCGCCACCCCCGCGCCCGCGACCGGACATCCCCACCGAGGCCGACCGCCGATGCCGCCGACCCGCCTGACCCTGCTCGCCTGCGTGGCGTCGACCCTGTTCATGACCGGCCTGATCTGGTTCGTGCAGGTGGTGCACTATCCGCTCTTCGGCGCGGTGGCGCGCGAGGACTTCGGCCGCTACCACGTCCTGCACTCGCAGCGCACCACCTGGGTGGTGATTGTGCCGATGCTGGTGGAGCTGATCACGAGCTTCGTGCTGACGCAGCAGCGGCCCGCCGGGGTGGGCCCGGCGCTGGCGTGGGCGGGGTTCGCGGCGGCGCTGCTGACCTGGCTCTCGACGGCGTTCGTGCAGGTGCCGCTGCACGGCCGCCTCGGCGCCGGGTTCGATCCCTCGGCGCACGCGGCGCTGGTGAGCACGAACCTCGCGCGCGCCCTGTTCTGGACGGCGCACGCGGCCGTCGTCCTGGTGATGCTGGCCCGCGGCCTCCGCGACGCCTGAGCGATCCGTTCCTGAGCCGAGCCCTCCGACGCCCCGCTCCGGCCCGACCGGACGCGGGGCGGTTTCGTGTCGCGAGCGGGCGCCGATTGCGGTCCTGGTCGCAGAGACGATGTCCGTCACCCTCGGGGACCACGCCCGGTCCCTGGATTGACGCCCGACAGGCCGGCGATCCGGAGTGATCGCCGGCCCGGACCCGCGACCACCCCGCCTGCGCCGGCGGCGCGTCCCACACCGCGCCGCCGGCGCGACGACCTCCGTGCGCGCCGCGACCTGCCCGTCGCGGCCGGGTGGTCGCGGTCCGTCGTCTCGGAATTTCACGTGATCACGTGAAGAATCCGAGTCGACGAGGATGCCGTCATGCGCGCCCGCCGCCCGCGCCGGTTCGCGTTCCGCCCTGCGCTCGAGCCCCTGTCGCGTCGGCTCGCGCCATCGGGCGGACTGAGCCTCGATCCCGATGCACCGCTCAGCGACAGCGGGGCGAACGGCTCGGGGCTGATCCTGGTCACGGCCGCGCCCGGATCGGGTCCCGAGTCACGGCCGACCGAGCCCCAACCGCTCGATTGACGGGCGGCGCGGCTCGGACTCAGCGGCCCGGCCCGTTGGCCCGGTCGGGATCGCGCAGGCTGGGGTGCCAGGTCTCCATCAGGGCCAGGGCCCGTTCTCCCAGGGCCCGGATCTGCCGGTCGTCGGGCCGCAACGCCACCGCGAGCCGCGCCGACCGCACCACCTGCTCGGCGAAGAGCAGGTTGCCGAGGTCGTCGTGGGTCGTGAAGGCGAAGTTGTTCAGCCCCGCCCAGAGGATCGTTCGCTCGCGGGCGATGAAGCCCTCCAGGTTGTAGTTCCGGAACGCGACCCCGGATTGCAGGGCCTCGGCCTCGCTCAGGCCGGTCAGCCCGACCACCAGGCGCTCGAACATGCCGGGCCGTCGGGCCGCCTCCGGGTCCGTCTGGATCATCTTGCTGAGGGCCCGGGCCCGGTCGAGCAGCCAGCTCGCCCGGAGCTCCTGCGCCAGGGCCCGATCGTGGTCGGCCAGGTCGCCGTTGCGGGGCAGGGGCGGGGGCGGCAGCGCGGCTAAGGCCTGGTTGAAGAGCTGGTAGGCGCGCTCGTAGTCCTCGGTGCCGTTGTTGTGGACCGACCCGAGCAGGTGCAGTGCCTCGTACGAGTCGGGCTCGATCTGGAGCGCCTGCTCGAGTTCCGACCGGGCGGTGGCGAAGTCCTTGAGATGGTAGGCCGCCTCGGCCGATCGGATCAGGCTCTGGGCGGTCACCCGGGGGCCGAGCGTGTTCAGCACGAACCGACGGCTGAACTGGGGCGTGCGGAGCACGAGGCCCGTGCCGGCCAGGGCGACCGCCACGCCGAGCGTGACCATCGTCAGTCGGACGCGGTGCCGGCTCACGAAGTGGGCCAGCCGCTCGCGGAGGGCCAGCACCCGGGCATGCCGCAGCGGCCGGCGGTCCAGGTAGCGCTGGAGGTCGTCGGCCAGGGCGGCGGCGTCGGGGTAGCGGTCGGCCGGTTCGGGGCACAGGCAGCGGCTCACGATCGCCTCCAGCGTGCGCGGCACCCGGCGGTTCTGCGACCGCGCCGGCGTGGGCGGTTGCCGTCGGATCGCGAGCAGTTCGCGGATGGCACGGCCCTGCGAGGCCGTCGGGTCGGGCGGCTCGGGCGGCTGGCTGGTGAGCAGCTCCTGGAGCACCAGGCCGAGGGCGTAGAGGTCGGCCGCCGCGCCGACGTCGGCCCAGCGGTCGGGTTCGAGAAAGGCCGCGAGTTGCTCGGGGGCCATGTAGGGCAGGGTGCCGCCGCTGCGGGCCGTGGCCGCCGCCTGCGCGGGGTCGGGGTCGTGCGCCAGGTTGAAGTCCAGCAGCAGGGGCCCGTCCTCGATGCTCAGCAGCACGTTGGCCGGCTTGACGTCGCGGTGGAAGATGCCGTGCGCATGCGCGTGGCCGAGCGCCCGGGCCAGGATCAGGCCGATCCAGGCGACGGCGTCGGCGTGGCGGCCCCGCAGCGGGAAGCCCGCCCAGCCGGGGGGCAGCGGCCGGCCGGGGGCCAGCCGGTCGGGCGGCACGACCTGCTCCAGCAGCGCCCGGGCCGTGCGGGTGGCGCCCCGGGGGTCGAGCCGGTCGGCCACCTGGTCCAGCGGCAGCCCCGGCCGGTAGGGCATGCACTGCCCGCGCAGGCCGGTGGCCGCGTCGCGCACGACCGACCAGACGGGCACGATGTGGTCGTGGTCCAGCCGGCCCTGGATCGCGTGCTCGCGGCCCTCGTCGGGCATGACCTTGAGCACGACCTGGCGGCCGAACTCGGGTTGATCGGCCAGGTACACCCGGCCGCAGCCGCCGCGGCCCAGCACGGCGGTGAGCCGGAACTCGGCGGTGAACCACTCCCCCGGCTCGGGCCAGCGCACGCTCGCCGGCGTCGGGGCCCCCAGCGCCGCCAGGCTCAGCAGGGCGTGGCAATCGAGCTGCACGGCCAGCGAGTCCCGCCAGGCCGGGTACCGGGCGCAGAACTGACCCGGCTCGGGCGGCTCGCCGGCCTCCTCCAGCAGGCAGAACTCCTCGTAGATCAGGCTCACGACCCGATCGCGCCCGGTCGCCAGGTCGGGGAACTCGGCCAGGTACGATCCCACCGTCGGGCGCAGCCCGCGATCGAACCGGGCCCGCAGGTCCACGCGCACCAGCTCGGCCAGCAGCTCCGGCGTCGCGCCCGCACCGGCCGCCCGCCAGTGCCGCCGCAAGGACGGCACCCCCGCGCCGCGCCAGGCCCGCACGAACCGCTCGACCGCCCGGGGCCGCGACCCCGCCCGCGACCCGGCCGGGACGGGATCCGAGGCGATCGCCGACCGCGCCGCCCACCGCGAGAGCGCCGGCGGCGTCATGACCGGGCCTCCCCCGACGGTGCCCTCCGGAACGCCTCGCGCAGCCCCTTGAGGAACCGCTGCACCTGGCGGACGTGCCAGCCCAGCCGCTCGGCGATCTCCTCGTTGGTGTACCCCTGGTTGCGGAGCTCGACGATCGACCGCTCCTCGGGCCCCAGGTCGCGCACGAGCCGGTCCCGGGTCTCCCCCTCGGTGGCGTACTGGCTGGGCGTGGGCTCGGGCGAGGCCAGCCGCGACCAGCCGTCGGACTCCGGCCCCCCCAGCGGCCGCTCGCGGCTCAGCGCCCGGCGCTGGGCCGTCAGGCGTCGCATGTGGTCGTGGAACTTGTCCTCGGCCGCCTTGACCAGGAACGCCATCAGGTCGTCCACGGTCGCGAAGTCGAACCGGTCCGACTTGGCCGCCAGGCTCTTCCACACATCGCTGGCCAGGTCGGTCGAGTCGTAGCGGGCCCGCACCGCGGGCCGCCCCTGAAGCTTGCGACGGATGACCCGCACCACCTTCGGGTAGCACGCGTCAAAGAGCGCCTTCCAGGCCGCCTGGTCCCCCGCACGCGCCCGGGCAAACAGCCCGTCCGGGACCGAGCGACCCAGGCCATCCCGGGCCTGCGTCATGGTTCCGAGATCCCTTCCAGGTGAGTCGGGAATTCCCCTGCATGGCGTGCCGATGGGACCCGGAGGTGAGTCGGCATCGGAGTTCACGCCGATGAACAAGGATGGTGTTTAGCTACCGGTGCCCGCCTCCTAGTACGGGCCGAGGTGGGATTTATGCCGCTCGGGCAGGAATTTTCCCGGAAATGGGTCGATGGGTGCTCGTTCTGCGCAGCCGGATGCCGCTCCGGGCGGGGCGGTGGAAGCCCAGATGCGGCAGACGCTTCAGTTGACTGGCGTGCGGGGGTGTCGTGGGGTCGCGGCGGGCGGGGTTGCGGGGGGGCTCAGTTCCGGGAGAGCTTCCGGCAGGGGGGGCCGACGCGGGGGGTGGGGGCCAGGCCG
>CAZUZD010000264.1:0-8984 GCA_964624465.1 uncultured Isosphaeraceae bacterium | reverse complement strand
GTGTCCTCCAGGGAGAGGCCGATCCCGTGGCAGTAGTGGATCGGCCCGCCCGTGAAGACGAGGACCTTGAGAATATTCTCCTAGGCCCCCGCCGAGCCAGCGCCCAGGTATCAGGCGGCCGCCGCCGCGAAGACCCCGCCCGCCGCCACGAGGGCGAGCGCCCATCCCGACCGCATCGCCGGCCGTCGCATCGATCTCATCGGTTCTCCTTTCCCGTTCGTATCCACGGCTCCGCCGCCAGGTCCCATCCCGCTCCGTCCCCCGCGTGGCCCCACCTCACGGGGGGGTGCCGGCGCCGGACCCCCGCCCGCGACCGGCTCAGGGGGGGCCGGCGGCCGCGACCGCCCTTGGCATGGGGGCCGGGGCCCGAACCCGGTAAGATCGGGCGGTCACCGGCGCCCGCGGGGTCGCGGCACGACCCACCCCGGGGTCGCCGGAAGTCTCGATCGGACGGCGGGCTCACCGCTCATCAGCTCAATCCGATCGGTGGCCGAGGAACCTGAACGATGACACAAGCTCGCACGATTGCGCCGATTCTCGCGATCGCGATGACGACGCTCGTCGGGGCCGGCTGGACCGCCTGGCGCGTCAGCTTCGGTGGCCCCCCCGACCCGCCACCCCGGCCGGCGCCGCCGGGCGCCACGGGGGCGGTCGTGCCCGAGCTGGTGCCCCTGGAGCCCGGCGCGCGGCTCGATCGCGGGCTGCCCGAGGGATGGTCGGAGCGGGTGGTCGAGTCGGTCACGCGCATCGACTCGGGCGAGGTCGACTCGCTACCGGGGTTCGCCCGCGACCTGGCCGAGCGGTTCCACACCGCCGTGCTGGCCGACGTCCGGCCTCGCCCCGGACCCGGGGCCACCCGGTACGCCATCCACCGGCTCGGCACCGGCCTGGGCCTGTCGCACGACGGCGGGGTGGTGGTCATCACCTCCGACACCGTCGACCGCCTGGGCGTGTCGCTCTCGATGCTCGACAAGCTGACCCTCGGTCGCGCCGAGGCCGCCCTGGCCCGGGGCCGGCTGGCGGCCCGCACCGCGACGTTCGTGCTCTACGACGCCTCGGTCGAGTGGTCCGACTCCCAGAAGTCGCCCAACCGCTCGATCTACCTGCGGTACGCCGTGCTGGTCGACGACGAGACCGGGGCGCTGCGGACGGTCGTCTGGCCGGTCGACGTCGATCCCGCCCGGCGCCGGCCGCCGGAGTCGCTCGTGCAGCTGCCCCGGTCGCTGGAGTTCCGCTGCGGCGTGAACGTGAAGGCCGACCGGGCGCTGGGACGACTGCCGATCGGCTGGCGGTTCGCCATCGACCGGCTGCCGCCGGGCCCGTCCCTCCCGATGGCCCCCGAGCTCCAGGCCTGGTCGGTGCGCGATCCGGCGACACCCGAGGAGTCGGCCGAGCTGGAGCGCGTCGTGCGCGCCGCCCTCCGCGATCACGGCCCGACCGGCGAGCTGACCGCGCCGGCTCCCTCCGGCCCTGGGGCCCGCTGATGCCACGATCCTGGTCGCCGCTGACCCCGGCCCGCCGCGACGAGCCCGAGCTGATGGACGCCCCGGGGCTGCCCGAGGCCGAGGTCGCCGACGCCTACCGCGTGCTCCAGCGCGTCAATCGCCAGCTCGGCAACCGGGCCACCCTGAGCTCCGAGCTCCGGCGGTTCGTGCGGGAGGACCGGCCTGGTCCGTCCCCGCGCGTGCTCGATGTCGGCTCGGGCTCGGGCGACCTCGCCGTGCTGGCCGGCGCCGTGCTGCGACGGGAGGGCCTGGACCCGCGCGTGGCGATCCTCGACCGCGACCCGACCGCGCTGGGGCTGGCGGCGGCCGGGGGCCTGGCGGCCCTGGGCGGCGATGCGCTCCGGATCCCCCTGGCCGACCGGTCGGTCGACCTGGTGACGGCCGTGAAGTTCGCCCACCACTTCAGCGGGCCGCCGCTCGTGAGGCTGCTGTCCGAGATGGCGCGGGTGGCGAGCCGGCGGGTGCTGGTGCTCGACATCGAGCGCCACTGGCTGGCGTACGCCGGCTTCGTCGCCTGGAGCCGCGTCTTCACCCGCAACCGGCTCGTCCGGTACGACGGCCCGCTCTCGGTGCTCCGCGGGTTCACCGCCCCCGAGCTCCGCGACCTGACCGCCGAGATTCCCGGCTTCGCGTGGACCGTGCGGCGACGGCCGCCCTTCCAGCTCGTCCTCGTCGGCCGCCGGCGGGACTCCGGGGCCGGATGAGGGGGCCCGGGCCCCGCTCCCCATCGCTTGTTCCCCCACCACATCGGAGATCGTCATGAGCCGACCCTCAGGCGTTGCGGCCCTCCTGATCGCCGCCTTGTTCACGGCGCCGACGCCAACCCACGCGCAGGCGCAGCAGACGCCGAACACGCTCAAGCTCGACGCCGGGGCGGCCCGGCCGCCGGCCACGCTCGCCGATGTCGGCCTGCTCGTCGGCCACTGGGAGGGGGAGTTCCTCGGCGGGACGGCCGAGGAGCTCTGGCTGCCGGCGCAGGGGGGAACCATGCTCGGGGTCTTCCGCCTGCACGAGAATGGCAAGGCCGTCTTCTACGAGCTCATGATCCTCGCCGAGGAGCAGGCCAGCGTCTCGATGAAGCTCAAGCACTTCCACGCCGACCTGCGAGCGTGGGAGGAGAAGGACGCCATGCAGACGTTCCGCCTCGTGAAGGCCACGCCCGAGGCGCTCTGGTTCGAGGGCCTGACCTTCCGGAAGCAGCCCGACGGCTCGATCCGGGGCTTCATCGCCCTGGGCGAGAAGGACGGCGACGTGAAGGAAGAGACCTTCGTCTACCGACCGGTGAAGCCGCGCTGAGCGAAGGGCCCGGGGACGCCCTCAGCCCTTCCCGCCGGACTGACCGAGCAGCTCCAGCAGCCGGTTGTCGGTCGGGTACGGATGGCCCCGGTAGAGGCGGAACCCCTCGGCGTGCTCGACGCCCAGGGCCGCTCCCCGGGCCCGGCTCCAGCGCTCCTGCAGGTCCATGTACTCGTCGATGCCGTGCTGCTTCAGGAGCCAGTTCCGCTGGCTGGCGTGGCAGGCCAGCATGGCGCGCTTGGCGGGGTAGACGGCGGTGACGTCGACGAGGAAGTCGGGCGTGATCGGGGTGCCGTCGCGGTCGTGGCCACCCAGGGGGTCGACGAGGTACAGGTGGGGGATCCGCTCCAGCGCCGGGGCGGGGTCCCACTGGCGGGTGGCGTAGTTGGGCACGCTGGCGCAGAAGCAGGCGTCGCGCACGAGCACCGAGGTCGCCTCGTGGTCGGCGAGGTAGTCCGACGGCGGGGCGGTCAGGATCAGGTCGGGTCGGGTGCGGCGCAGGGCCTCGACGACCCGGCGGCGCGACTCGTCGTCGGAGAAGATCGCCAGGTCGCGGAACTCCAGGCAGAGGTAGTCGGCGCCGATCTCGGCGGCGGCGCGGCGGGCCTCGTCGCGGCGGATCCGCGCGATGGCGTCGGCGTCGTGCTCGGCGCTGCCGCAGTCGCCGGGGGTCATGGTGGCGATGCTGACGTGGTGGCCGGCGCGTCGCAGCAGGGCCAGGGTGCCGGCGCACTGGAACTCGATGTCGTCGGGGTGGGCGTGGATCGCGAGCACGCGGACCGGGGCGGCGGGGGCGGCGGGGGCGGTCACGGACATGGCGGGCTCCTGTCGGCGGGCGTTATACTGCGAGGCGTCGCGCCCCGGCGCCAGGTCCCCCCTGTACCGCCCCGCCCCGGCGGCGGCAAGGCGGCTCCCCGGCGGTCGGCGCGACGTCCCGTCCTCATCCGTCCCATCCCTCCCGACCCGACCCGCGGATCGACCGACACCCATGGACGCTCTCCGACCCTCCCCGCGGGCGGCCGCCGCCGCCCGCCCCGCCGCCCGGCGACGCCCCCGGCCCTGGCTCGGGGCGCTGGCCCTGGCCCTCCTGGCCGCCGGCTGCGGCCAGCCCGGCACCGCCGATCCCGCCGTCGCCACGGGCTCGGACGCCCCCCGCGGCCTCTACGAGACCATGACCGATGGCGAGGCCGAGGACCTGGTCCGTCACATCGAGATGATGTCGGCCCAGTTCGCCCAGATTAACGAGCCCAGCCCGGCCCGCGCCCGGGCCGCCCGGCTGGCCTACAACGAGGCCATGATCGGCACCTCGGCCGCCCTGACCGCCAAGCCGAACCTGCCGGTCAGCCTCCAGGAGCGCGCCGCCACCACCTGGCTGACGGCGCTCCGCGAACGGCTCGAGGCCGACAAGGACCGCGCCACCCTCGACCGGTTCCTGAACGCTGCCGACACGATCATCGAGCGGTTCCCGAACAGCCGGGTGTCGACCATGGCCGCCTTCGCCAAGGCCGACACCCTGTTCACCGTCAGCGAGCAGGTCATCCCCGACCTCAACGAGCGGGTCGACAAGCTCACCGCCGCCGGCTTGGCCCTGGGGCAGGCCGATCCCCCCTATCCCGACACGCCCAAGATCCTGGGCCAGCTCGGCCCCCTGGCCGAGCGCCTGGGCAAGACCGACCGGGCCCTGGCCGTCTACCGGATCCTGATCGAGAAGTTCCCGGACACGCCCGAGGCCCAGTTCGCCCCCGGCAACGCCTACCGGCTCGCCCTGCTCGGCAAGCCCGTCGACGACTTCAAGGCGAACACGGCCGACGGCCAGCCGTTCGACCTGGCCAGCCTCAAGGGCAAGGTCGTGTTGATCGACTTCTGGGCCACCTGGTGCGGCCCCTGCGCGGCCGAGCTGCCCGAGCTCAAGCGGCTCCGCAAGGAACTCGGCCCCGACGGCTTCGAGCTGGTCAGCGTCTCGGTCGACCGCGACCTGGCCGTGCTCCGCAAGTTCCTCAAGGAGAAGGCGCTCGACTGGACCCAGCTCGTCGTCGCCCCCCCCGAACCGCCGGCCGCCGATCCGGCCAACCCCGACCAGCCCCCGCCCGGCCCGCCCCCCGGCCCGACCCCGCTGGAGGACCGCTTCGGCGTCACCTTCGTGCCCCTGAAGCTCCTGGTCGGCCGCGACGGCACCCTGATCGCCACCGGCTACGGCCTGGAGTCGATCTGGAAGACCCTCGGCGAGCAGTTCCCCGACAAGCCGCTGGGCAAGCCGCCCGAGGCCAGCACCGCGCAGCCCCCGCCGATCCAGTGACCCCGGCCGCCCCGGCGGGCTGGGGCACGGCGGAAAAAAGCGCAAAATGTTCTCGCGTGCGCTAGCCGCCCTTTGTACATTAGCGGGCAAAGGGACAGGGGTGATCGTCCGTGCCCTGGTGCCGCGCGTTCACCCGCCCTGTTCCCACTCGCCCCCTGCCCCAGCCGACCGCGGGAGCCCGCAACCATGGCCGACCTCGTCGCCTTGACCGACCGCCAGCGTGAGATCTACGAGTTCATCCGCGAGAAGATCCAGAATCGCGGCTATGGCCCGACCGTGCGCGAGATCGGCACCCAGTTCGACATCAAGAGCCCCAACGGGGTCATGTGCCACCTCAAGGCCCTCCAGAAGAAGGGCCTGATCCACCGCGAAGCCAACATGTCGCGGGCGATCCAGCTCCTGCAGGACCCGGCCAGCCCGTCGTCCGTCAGCACCCTCAAATTTCGCGGCCGGATCGCCGCCGGCCTGCCGCTGGAGGCCGTCGAGGACGCCGAGGAGTTCGGTATCGAGGAGTGGGAGCAGAGCGAGGAAAATTTCGTGCTCCAGGTCACCGGCGAGTCGATGATCGACCTGCACATCGCCGACGGCGACTACGTGATCATCCGCAGCCAGGAGACCGCCCGCGACGGCCAGATCGCCGCGGTGCTCGACGACGACGGCGGGGCCACCCTCAAGCGGTTCTACCGCGAGAAGAACCGCATCCGCCTCGAGCCGGCCAACGCCACCATGCAGCCGATTTACCGCGACAACGTCAAGGTGCTCGGCATCCTCGTCGGCGTCGTCCGCAAGTACTGAGCTGTTCCCGGATCCGGGCCTTCGGGCACCCCGGGCCGTCAGATCCCATCCCGTCCCCCGGCGTTGCACCGACGGCCGGGGTTCCGGCCGGGCTGGCGCTGACCGGGCTGGGCGCTTCGGGTAAGCTCCACTCGCCTCGATCTCTCCCCGCCGACGGATCGGCCGGGGAGATCGCCCCGGCGAGCCCGGCCGGGCCACGCCCCCCTGCCCCGTCACCCTGGATGGCACCACAACGGCCATGACGGCACCCGAACCCGACGCGCCGGCCGACTTCGTGCGGCTGTTCACCGACGGCGCCTGCAGCGGCAACCCCGGGCCCGGGGGCTGGGCGTACATCCTCCGCCACCCGGCCAGCGGCCAGAGCCGCGAGGCCTCGGGCGCCGAGCCCACGACCACGAACAACCGCATGGAGCTGACCGGCGTCATCGAGGGCCTCGCCTCGCTGAAGCGGACCTGCCAGGTCGAGGTCGTCACCGACAGCCAGTACGTGGCCAAGGGCCTCATCGAGTGGATGCCGCGCTGGAAGGCCAACGGCTGGAAGCGCAAGGAGAACGGCCAGCTCAAGCCCGTCTCCAACGAGGACCTCTGGCGCCAGCTCGACGAGCTGGCCGACCGCCACTCCGTCACCGTCACGCACGTGCTCGGGCACAACGGCCACCCCGAGAACGAGCAGTGCGACCGCATGGCCGTCGCCGCCTACCGCGCCCTCAAGTCCGGCTCCCGCCGCTGAACGCGGCGTGCCGACGGCCCTGCCGCGGTGTTCGTCGAGCGAACCCGTGCGGCGAAATCTGAGGCGCCGGGTCGGCGGCCTCCGAATCGTCGGCGTGGCCACGCTCCGCTCTGGCCACGGCACACCGGATTCGGAGCTCAGGGCAGCGCTGACACTCTCCACTCCGGGGCCGGCCCCCGCTCAGCGGCGGGGGCGGTAGACCTCGGCGACGGCGGCGCGGGCGTCGGTCAGGAGGGGGCTCTCGGGGGCCCGGGCGCCGGGGACGTAGTAGAGGGCGGCGGCGGCGAGCGGGGCGCGCCACTTCGGGTCGGCGGCGAGCCGGTTCTCTTCCCAGGCGGCGGCGCCGTACTTGAACTGGTGGCTGTCGCGGGCCTTGCGGACGATCATGGTGCGGGCCCCCGCGAACAGGTCCTCGACGGACCCGCCGCGCCCGACGTACCCCAGCGCCAGCGCGGCCGCCCGCTGGGGATTGCCCGTCGACTCGGCGAAGATCGCGCCCACGGCCTCGGGGCCGGCCGCCTCGGGCTCGATCGCCTCGAGGGCGTCGATCCGCTGCGGCGACGGGTTCTGGATCCGCTCGCGGAACAGCGGTAGCCAGCCCACGGCCTGCAACAGGGCCAGCCGCCGGTTCGTGTCGTCGCCGCTGGCGCCGGCGATGTAGTGGAGCGCGTTGGCCGAGGTCATGGCGTGCAGCGACACGATGCCCGGGTTGCGGATCAGCAGCTCGCTGGCCCCGAGGCTCACCGCGTCCCAGATCGATCCCGGCGCGACGCCGTCGTTGAGCAGCTTGAGCGCCTGGGCCGAGGCGTCCTCGGGCGCCGCCGAGCGGAGGGTGTCGAGCAGGCTGGTGGTGGCGCCGGCGTCGAGGCGGCCGCGGGCCCAGTCGTCGCGGAGCTGGCGGGCATGTTCGAGGTTCGCCTCGTACGGGCCCTCGCAGCTCGTGCCCGCATCCCCCTGGCGGTCGAGCACGCCGAAGGCCAGCGATCGCAGCACGGGCTCGGCGTGCGGCCAGCCGATGGTCTGGAGCGTGCGCCAGCACTGGGCGGCGAAGATCGCCTTGTGGCCGATGTTCCGGTGGTCGCGGAGCCCGGCGCGCCAGAACGGCTCCATCACCTCGGCCGCGCCGGCCGACCGGCAGAGCGCGGCGGTGGCGGCGTCGGCGCGGTCGGCGTCCCAGGCGTCGAGCGCCCCGACCAGCTCGGCCTTCGCCCGGGTCGGGGTCGGGAGCCGGGCCTCGTCGACCCCGTTGAGGGTCCAGTCCCCCTCCTTGATGTCCTGGAGCTGCGAGCCCTTGAAGTTGTCGAGCGCCCAGAGCAGCGGCAGGAGCTGGTCGTCGGCCGGGGCCGACTCCGCGATCAGGTGCGCCGAGTGGACGACCATCACCGCGTGGAACTTGAAGCCGACCGGCCGGGGCTTGATGTTGCGGATCGCCGCCAGGAACACGCCGGCCATCAGGTCGCGGTACGGCAGGCCGCCCTTGAGCTCGGCGATGGCCCGCTCCAGGGCCTGCTCGCGCGGCACCTCCTCGATCCAGCGCACGACCGGCTCGATCTCGGGCCGGAACCGCACCGCGTCGGGCCCGACCGTCAGGTCGTCCGCCCGCCGGGCCGCCCCGAGCGCCCCCAGGGTCCCCGGGCCGATCAGGCCGGCCCCCAGGCCCAGGGCCGTCGCCGAGCGCAAGAACTGCCGCCGCTGCAGGGGGATGGCCATCGCGGTCGCTCCGGGAGAGGGAACGGGCCGCATCCGCCCCGCCACCGCGTCCGGGCGCCGGTCCGACCCATCGGGCACTGTACCGCATCAGCGATCGCTGCTGCAAACGCCGCGCGATCGCCGACCCCGCGAAGCCGCTTCCCGTCGGGTGGATCAGCCGCAGGCGGCTGATCCACTCTCCAGACGACACCAGGGCACCGGCGTCAGATGGCGACGTAGTCGAGCAGCTCGGCGATGGTGCGGCGCAGTTCGGAGCGGGGGACGATGCGGTCGATGAAGCCGTGCTTGAGGAGGAACTCGCTGGTCTGGAACCCCTCGGGCAGCTTCACGCGCACGGTCTGCTGGATGACCTTGGGGCCGGCGAACCCGATCAGGGCCTTGGGCTCGGCCAGGATCACGTCGCCCTGGGTGGCGAAGCTGGCGGCGACACCGCCCATCGTCGGGTGCGTGAGCACGCTCATGTAGAAGCCGCCGGCCTCGCGGAACCGCGCCAGGGCGGCCGAGACCTTGGCCATCTGCATCAGGGAGTAGATCCCCTCGTGCATCCGGGCGCCACCACCCGAGCCGCTGACGATGACCAGCGGCAGCTTGTGCGCGGTGGCGTGCTCGATGGCCCGCGTCAGCTTCTCGCCGACGACCGAGCCCATGCTGC
>CAZUZD010000263.1:5773-8999 GCA_964624465.1 uncultured Isosphaeraceae bacterium | reverse complement strand
GGGGCGCCCCGCGCCGAGGCGCCGCTGGCCGCCGAGCCCGACGGGCACTGGGCGGGCCTGATCCGCCACGCCGGCGCGGGGACCCGGTACCGGTTCCGGCTCGACGACCGACCCGAGCTGCTCGCCGATCCGTCCTCGCGGTTCCAGCCCGAGGGGCCGATGGGCCCGTCGCAGGTCGTCGACCCGCGCGACTTCGTCTGGACCGACGCGGCGTGGACCGGCCCCGGCCCGCGCGGGCAGGTGCTCTACGAGCTGCACGTCGGCACGTTCACGCCCGAGGGCACCTGGACGGCCGCCGCGCAGCACCTGGAGGAGCTGGCCGAGCTGGGCGTGACCCTGGTCGAGCTGATGCCGGTGGCCGAGCAGCCGGGGCGCTTCGGCTGGGGCTACGACGGCGTCGGCCAGTACGCCCCCTACCACCGCTACGGGCCGCCCGACGACTTCCGCCGGTTCGTCGACCGGGCGCACGGCCTGGGGCTCGGGGTGCTGCTGGATGTCGTCTACAACCACTTCGGGCCCACCGGCAACTTCCTGCCGCAGTTTGCCGACTGCTACTTCTCGAAGCAGCACGCGACCGAGTGGGGCGAGGCGGTGAACTTCGACGGCGAGGGGTGTGCCCCCGTGCGGCGGTTCATCGTCGAGAATGCGGCGATGTGGGCCGCCGAGTACCACCTCGACGGCCTGCGGATCGACGCCACCCAGGCGTTCTTCGACCGCTCGCGGCCGCACATCCTCACCGAGATCGCCGACCGCGTGCGCGCCGTCGCGGCGGCCGCCGGCCGGAAGGCGCTGGTGCTGGGCGAGAACGAACCGCAGCACGAGCAGCTGGCGCGGCCGGCCTCGGCGCGTGGCATCGGGCTCGACGGCCTCTGGTCCGACGACTTCCACCACACCGCCCGGGTGCTGGCCACCGGCCGCCGCGAGGCATACTACGCCGACTACCGGGGCCATGCCTCCGAGGTGGCGGCCCTGCTGCGGCACGGCTGGCTGTACCAGGGCCAGCGCAACGCCCGTCAGGGCAAGCGCCGGGGCTCGGTGCCGCGCGGACTGATGCCCTGGCAGTTCGTCAACTACCTCCAGAATCACGACCAGGTGGCCAACTCGCTGCGCGGCGAGCGGCTGCACCGCCAGACCGACCCGGCGACGCTCCGGACCCTGACGGCGCTGCTGCTGCTCGGGCCGGGCACCCCCCTGCTCTTCATGGGCCAGGAGTTCGCCGCCAGCACGCCGTTCCTGTACTTCGGCGACCAGCCGCCCGACATCGCGGCGCAGATGCACCAGGGGCGCCGCGACTTCCTGAGCCAGTTCGCTAGCCTCGCATTGCCCGAGGTCGCCGACGGGCTCCCGCACCCGGCCGACCCCGCGACCCGGTCCCGCTCCGTCCTGGATCACGCCGAGCGCACCCAGCCCGGCCACGCCGAGGTGCTGGCGCTGCACCGCGACCTGCTGCGGCTGCGGCGCGAGGACCCGGTGCTGGCCGCGCAGGCCGAGGGGGGCGTGACGACGGCGGTGCTCACCGATCAGGCGCTGGCCGCACGCCTGGCCGACCCGGCGGGCGCCGAGCGGCTGCTGGTGCTGAACTTCGGCCCGCAGCTGGATCTCGGGCCCGTCACCGAGCCCCTGCTCGCCCCGACCGGCCCGGGGCGGGAGTGGGCCTTGCTCTGGTCGAGCGAGGACCCGCGTTATGGCGGCCACGGCACGCCACCGCCGGTCCGCCTCGATGGATGGCAGCTCCCGGCCCGCTCAGCCCTGCTGCTGGCGCCGGCCGACTCGCACGAAGGATCGATCGACGATGCAGCCCAGCCCTAGCCCGGACCCGATGTCGAGCCCCCTGCCCCGCTCCGAGCCAGTGCGCCTGCTGCCCTGGGCGGGCCAGCCGCAGCCGGCGGTCGACCCGCTGCTGAGCCGCGAGTGGCTGGTGACCAACGGCCTGGGCGGCTACGCCTCGGGCACGATCGCCGGCGTGGCCACCCGGCGCTATCACGGCCTGCTGATCGCCGCGCTGCCGGCACCCCTGGGGCGGATGATGATGCTCGACCACCTGGCCGAGCGGGTGAGCCTGCCCGGCGGCCGCACCTGCCGGCTCGGCGGCCGCGAACGCCAGGGCCGCCTGGCGGTGCACGGCACCGAGCAGCTGGTATCGTTCCGCGTCGAGGCCGGCCTGCCCGTGTGGCGCTACAACCTCGGCGGCCAGGTCATCGAGAAGCGGGTCGTGATGCCGCACCGGCAGAACACCGCGCACGTCATGTACCGGCTCGTCGAGGGGGACGGCTCGCTGCGGCTGCGGCTGCGGCCGTCGCTGAACATCCGGCCGCACGACGCGCCCGTGAGCACGCCCGTCGATCGCCCCTACTCGCTGAACATCTGCGGCGATCGCCGCGAGATCCACGCCGGGCCCGACGTGCCCACCCTGCGGCTGTACCTCTGGCACCGGCGGTCGGCCATGCTGGTCGCCCCCGGCCTGGTGCGGAACCTGTTCTACCGGGTCGAGGCCAGCCGCGGGTACGCCGAGCACGGTGACCTCTGGAGCCCCGGCGACTTCGTGCTCGACCTCCGCCGCGACCGGCCGGCGACGTTGACGATCTCGGTCGAACCCTGGGACGCGATCCTCGCCCTGCCCGCCGAGGAGGCCCTGGCCGCCGAGCGCGGCCGCCGCGATCGCCTGCTGCTGGCCGCCCACCCGGCGGCCCGCGAGGGCCTGGGCGCGGAACTCGTGCTGGCCGCCGACCAGTTCGTGATCCGGCCCGTCACCCGCGCCCAGGACGAGACCCGCGCCCTGGCCGCCGGCGACGAGCCCCGCTCGGTGATCGCCGGCTACCACTGGTTCACCGACTGGGGCCGCGACACCATGATCAGCCTGGAGGGCCTGACCCTGGCCACCGGCCGGTACGCCGAGGCCGGCAGCATCCTCCGCACCTTCAGCCTCGTCGGCCGCGACGGCCTGATCCCGAACCTCTTCCCCGAGGGCGAGACGCAGGGCCTGTACCACACCGCCGACGCCACCCTCTGGTTCTTCCACGCCATCGATCGCTATGTCCAGACCACCGGCGACCGCGCCACCCTGACGCAGCTGCTCCCGATGCTGCTGGACATCATCGACCACCACCGCCGCGGCACGGCGTTCAACATCCGCATGGACCCCGACGACGGCCTGATCTCCCAGGGCGCCGAGGGGTATCAGCTCACCTGGATGGACGCCAAGGTCGACGGCTGGGTCGTCACCCCG
>CAZUZD010000263.1:0-5763 GCA_964624465.1 uncultured Isosphaeraceae bacterium | reverse complement strand
ATCAACGCCCTCTGGTACAACGCGCTGCGGCTGATGCAGGGCTGGCTCGCCGCCGCCGGCGACGCCGAGCGCGCGGCCGAGCTGGGGGCCCTGGCCGACCGGACCGCGGCATCGTTCAACGCGCGATTCTGGTACGAGCCGGGCGGCCACCTCTACGACGTGGTCGACGGCGAGGCCGGCGACGATCCCGCCTGCCGGCCGAACCAGGTGCTCGCCATCTCGCTGCCGAACCCGGTGCTCGACCGCACGCGCTGGGAGTCGGTGATGGCGGTCTGCCGCGAGCAGCTGCTCACGCCGGTGGGTCTGCGGTCGCTCGCCCCCGACGAGCCCGACTACCAGTCGCACTACGACGGCGACCTGCGGGCCCGCGACGCCGCCTACCACCAGGGCACCGTCTGGGCCTGGCTGATCGGCCCGTACCTGGACGCCTGGCTGAAGCTGCACCCCGACGACCGCGCCGGCGCCCGCCAGCTCCTCGAAGGGTTCGCCGAGCACCTCAGCGAGGCGTGCGTCGGATCGATCAGCGAGATCTTCGACGCCAGCCCGCCGTTCCGCCCCCGCGGCTGCATCGCCCAGGCCTGGAGCGTCGCCGAGGTCCTCCGCTGCTGGATCGCCACCGCGCCCGCCGAGCCCCCCCCTGCCCCCGCCGGCGGCTGACGCTCCGGGGACTTGCCTTCCGGGAACCGGGATCCCGCCGGGGTGCCCGGGTGCCGTCGTGGGAGCCCGGATCCCCGGCCCCGGCCGGGATCCGGTGAACCGGGTGGGAGTCAGCCAGGCCCACCGCGGATGCCGCGGACCCTGGCGGCGATGGTGGCGGGCAGGGTCCGCCGGGAGCCGTCCGGGAAGAGGATCGAACCCGGATCGCTCGACCCGGGGGCCGGCAACTCGACCTGGCCCGGCGCGCGCGGGCCCTGGCGAAGCCACTTGGCCAGGAGCATGACCAGTCGGGTCTCGGCGGCCTGCGCGGCGGGGGCGTCGCTGCCGCTGGCGGCGGGCGGGTCCTGGCGCGACTGGAGGTAATCCAGCAGGAGCCGCTCGCAGGCGTGGCGGCCCTCGGCCTCCCCGGCCTCGCCCGACACCGTCTCGAGCTGCCGCCGCAGCGAGGCGACATCGGCCTGCGCCCGCTGGAGCTGGCGGAGCCCGCGCGATTCGGCCGCCCAGAACCCGACCCAGCCGCCCAGGGCGCCGGCGGCCAGCGCGGTCAGGCCGATCGTGACCCACTGGGCCCAGTTCGGGGACCGTCGACCGGCCGTGGCGTCCGGGATCGGGACCGGGAGATCGACATCAGCGACCATGGCGGACAGCTCCACTCGGTTCGGGCGGGTGCGGGTGCGGGTTGGCGCAGATGGCCACGGCCGGGGTATTCAGGGCGGCGGCCGACCAGTGCTGGCCATCGAACCGCAGGTCGTTGACGGCGACGAAGTCGATGCCGAAGCGCTCGAAGTCGTGCGGGCCCGAGCCGGGCAGCAGGGCCGTCAGCAGCACGCGGATCACGACGCCGTGCGCGACCACGATCAGGGTCTGGCCCGGGTGCGCGGCGATCAGGGCCCGGAAGGCGGGGACGACCCTGGCGTGGAGCTCGCGGTACGATTCGCCCCCCTCGTGGCTGGCGTCGAGGTCGCCGGCCTGCCAGCGGTCGCGGGTGGCCTCGTAGATCGGGCGCCCCTCGGCCTGGAGCCGACCGCTCAGGCTGCCCATCCGGCGCTCGTGCAGGTTGGCGACCTCGGCCAGGTCCCGGCCGAGCGCCTCGGCGATCGGCCGGGCCGTCTCGCGGGCACGTTGCATGGTCGAGACATACACCGCGACCGGCTCCAGGCCGAGCCCGGCCAGCGCCCGGGCGGCGGCCAGGGCCTGGGCCTGGCCCCGCTCGCCCAGCGGCACGTCCGACTCGGCGCCATGGTATCGATCCGGGGCCGCCGTCTCGGCATGCCGCAACAGCAGCACGCGGGTCGTCGCGGCGGCGGTGTGGGGGGAGGGCCCGGGGGTCCCGGGCGGGGAGCAGTCGCGATCCAGGTCCATCCGCGTCCACCTCAGGTCCGGCGTCCCGCGTGATCGACACCCCGCCGATCGGCCCGTGCCGATTCCGGGTTGTGCCGCGGGACAGATCGACCGATGATGAGGCCTGAGGCCGCCCCTGAGAAGGGCGCTTCCCCGGGCCCCGCACGCCCCAGGCCCCTGCGGCCGGGCCGTGACCGACGGGCCATCCCGTCCCCAGTCCGTGTGGAGCCACCGCCGTGCCGACCCGTTATCGCGCCATCCTGCTCTTCGGCATGCCCGGAAGCGGCAAGGGGACCCAGGGGGCCGTCCTGGGCCAGTTGCCCAACATGGTTCACCTCTCCACCGGCGAGATCTTCCGTAAGCTTCCCAAGTGGGGCGAGCTGGGCCGGAAGGTCGTGCACTACACGTCGCAAGGCCTGCTGGTGCCCGACGATGTGACCGTCGAGATCTACAAGCGGCATGTCAAGATCCTCGAGCTCCAGGAGCTGCTGCTGCCGGGCCAGCACACCCTGATACTCGACGGCCTGCCCCGCAACCCCGAGCAGGCCGCGATGCTCGATCCGCTCATCGACGTGATCCAGATCTTCCACCTGCGGATCACCAACGTCGACGAGGCCAAGGAGCGGCTCCGCGCCCGAGCCATGCGCGAGAACCGGCTCGACGACATGAGCGAGGAGGTCGTCCAGCGCCGGATGCGGACGTACCACGACGAGACCTTCGCCACCCTGAAGCACTACGACCCGGCCCTGATCTGCGACGTGGACGCGACCGGCTCGTACCTCGACGTGCTCCGGCAGATCGTGAACCGGATCAGCGACCTGGAGCACAAGCACCTGCTCGCCCAGGACGCCGCCGCCCTGCCCCGCGCCTGAGACCGACTGCCCGCGCGGCCGTCGCTCCACGATCCCGACTCTGCCAGGCCCCGGCCCCGGACCGCTCGGGGCCTGGCCCTCCGGCCCGGACCGGAACGGCAGACCGGGCCCGAAACACGAACAGGGCACCGGATCCGCGATGGATCCGATGCCCTGTGCTGGACTCAGCTTGCGCCGTGTGTCCGGTTCAGCCGGGGTCGGTTCAGCGAGCGGTGCGGCGGCGGCGGCCGATGAAGGCGGCCAGGCCGGCGCCCATCAGGCCGGAGACGACGGTGGTCGGCTCGGGGATGGTCTGGAAGGTGCCGATCGTGAAGGCGACCGTCTGGCCCAGGCCCTGCGACTCCGGACCGGCCGAGGTGGCGGCGATCGTGAAGCCGATGCTGGTGTAGCTGCCGTTGAGCTGGATCGCGAAGCCGTCGTTGGCGGTGTTCGCAGCCGCGCCGGTGGCGGTGATGACCGAGCCGACCTGGCTGATGTTCGTGCTGCTCAGCACGGTGAAGCTCAGGCCGGTGAAGTCGAAGGCGTCGCCGGCGTCGAGGAAGTTGAAGAACAGGATCGGGTTGATCAGGGCCAGGCTGCTGGTGATCGACTGGCTGGTGGGGCCGGGCAGGGCCGCGCCGAGGACGCCGGCGGTGACGCTGGTGATGCCACCGAAGGCGGTGACCGTCGGGGCCGTGCCGGTGCCGATGGCGAAGCTAGCGTCGGCGATGTAGGTGCCGGCGTTGGGCGGGATGGCGTCGGTCGTGTACACGATCGAGGCCGTGCCCAGGGTGCCCGAGCCACCCATGGTCGGGGGCGTGATGGGGCCGGGGGTCCACTCGGTCGTGAGGATCACGTCGGCACGGGCGGCGCCGCCCATGAGACCGAGGGCCAAGGCGGCCGTGGCCGCGAAGAACTTCATACTACGCATGCTGAAACTCCTGATCCAGGACATCGATCCGGTCACCCGTACGTCGCGATCCGCAAACTCCGGCGTCAAATCTAGCTCGGGTGTGACAGGAGTTCAACAAGGTGCCCAATTCGCCACCGTCGATCCGTTCCACCAGGGCGGGCCGTCCGGCAGGACGGGCTGGCCAATTCCCCGCTTTCCCCCGGCTTTCCTGGGTCCGTGACGGTTTCGAGACCTTCGATGGGGATGTCGTAAAAAAAAAACAGCAAGCTCCGCGAGCCAGGGGCCCGGGAGCTTGCTGTTCGGAGTTTGCCGGGATCGAGGGGCGACGGATCCGAGTCAACCGAGTCCGATCCGGTCCGGAAGTTGGAGTTTGCGGACCACGAACGGGACGGGTTCAGGGAGCCGACGATCCGGGATCAGGCCGGTCGCGAGGTCGAGGAGCGGAGGACGATTCAGGCCTGGGCCTTGCGGCGGCGGTAGCCGACCAGACCCAGGGCGCCGACGCCCAGGATTGCCGAGACCACCGAGGTGGGCTCGGGGATCGTCCGCACGGCGATCGTGAAGCCGTTGGTCTGACCGGGCCAGCTGCCGTCGTTGAGGCTGGAGGCGGCGGTGAAGCTGAAGGCCGTGAACGAGCCGATCAGCTCGACCGCGAAGCCGTCGTTGGCCGTGTTGCTGGCGGCGTTGGTGGCAGTGACCGTGGTGCCGACGAGGTTGGCGTTGTTGCTCGACAGCAGGTTGATCGTCAGGCCCGAGAAGTCGTAGACGTCCGTCGGGTCGATGAAGTTGAAGAACAGGATCGGGTTGACCAGGGCGATCGTCGACGTGAACGACTGCGTGGTCGGGCCGGGGTTGGCCAGGCCGATGACCGTGGCCGAGCCGTTGATGCCGCCGATGGCCGCCACGGCCGGGGCCGTGCCGGCACCGATGTTGAACGCCAGCTCGTTGTTCGAGTAGACCCACCCCGAGTTCGGGCCGATCGGGTCGGTCGAACCGGCGATGGTCGCGGCGCCCAGGGTGCCGGACAGGTCACCGGTGACCGTGGTGTTGCCCGGGGGAACCCAGGTCACCGACATGCCGGCCTGGGCCGAGCTGGCCATCAGGCCCAGGGCCGCCGCGAGAGCAAACGAAATACGTCGCATACCGGAAACTCCTCGTTCAGGGACCGGGGGAGGTGCGCGCCGGACTCCCGGGCAAACCGTCATCTCGGGTGCGTCGTCAGTCGGGCCAGCCCACCTCGCGGCGGCTGCGGCTGCGTGCCTCTCCGGAACGACTCTCGCCAGGACTCCGAACCCTCCCCATGCACGTCGAACACTCTGACCGCCTGATCACACCGAGCCACCAGACCCGACCGGGCACCCCGACAACCCCAGGACCACTTCGGTCCACCTGGCACCGCGAACCGATCGAGCGGAGCTACATGGACGCCAATCTAATGATCTCTTTCCGCCGTGTCCAGGACCAACAAGACCGCAAAGGATTTTTTCGGACCACGATGATTCAAAACAACACCGGACGTAAGCGACCGCATCCGCACATTTCGCATACAGACGCGATCATCTCGTCCGGCGTCCGACCTGTCGAGTGCTGATGCGAAAAATCGTCATGGCGCAGGGGCCGACGTTCCCCGGAGCGGCCGGGGTTGGGGGGTGGACTCGGGGATATCCGGGCGTGGAGGCGGGCCCGGCCGGGGGGAGGGCCGGGACTCGGAAGCGGGGGGATGGTCCTGGCCGCGGGGAGCGGTGGACCCGATCCGTTCGGAACGATGGAGCCCGGCGCGGTCGGACGGCGATCGCTCCGGCTCCGACTTCTGAACGCGTTCTATTTAAAGAATATCTTGGGAGCCAGACCAGGGGCTAGTCCCCCAGACCACCCAATTTTGCGCGACCCACAGACCTGGCCGGACCCGGATCGCCGGTGTGAGGGCGGCCTCAGAGCGGGCCGGCGGCGTCGGCCGCCTCGGGACCGGCGCCGGGGCGGCGGGGGCGCTGGGGAGCGCCG